>JAFRJJ010000064.1 GCA_017432325.1 Solobacterium sp.
ATATCTGGAACTGGTATCCAATGGTTGTTTGAAGAGCCGTATGCGGGAAAATCGCACGTACGGTTCTGTGAGGGGCGGCAGGCAGGCCTTTCACTTACACAATGTTTATGAAAGGAGTGTCGAGCATGCCTACTCGACGGAACTGAAGATGGCAGTCAGATACCGGGATTTTGAAGACCTTCTGATGAGACAGGCACAGCATCATGCAAAGAAAAACGCGTTCCTGAAGGACGGCCCTGAACGCATCACATACGGCCGGTTTTATCAGGATGTCCTGGCATGCCGGGACGGCTATGCCAAAGAGCCTTTTACCTGTCTTGGCCTGCTGGCGGACGGCAGCTATGAATGCATTCTTGCGCTGTTCGGCAGCGTGCTTGCCGGAAAACAGGTCGTCATGCTGGACAGGCAGCTGCGTCCGGAACAGCTGATCCCTCTGATCGGATATACGGACATCGATCGGCTGTGGGGAGATGAAGCGGTCATCTCCGCCTGCAGGGATGCTTTGACTTCCGGTGTCCGGGACGGAGCAGGCAGGATCCTCTTTTTTACAAGCGGTACGACGGAACGCGCGAAGGCAGTTGTCCTGAGTGATGCATCATTGATGCAGAGTGCTTATAACGGCAGCTGTATGCTGGAACTGAAACAGGAAGATATCCTGCTGAATGTCCTGCCGCTGTCACATGTATTCGGATTTGTATGCGGACTGCTGTGGGGACTGTCCTGCGGGGCATGCGTCGCCTTGGGCAGGGGTCCGCGTCACTATATCGATGACTGCAGTTATTTCAGGCCGACAGCTGTATCCCTGGTGCCGACCCTGCTTGGATTCCTGCTGCAGCACCGTCTGCTGAATGAAGAACTGGAACTGATCCTGGTCGGGGCAGGACCCTGCAGCGATCAGCTGATATCAACCGTCAGGGAAAAGGGGATCCGCCTTGCCTGCGGGTACGGCCTGACGGAGACAAGCTCCGGTGTCGCCATCAGCACATCCGGTGATCCGTTTGCGATGGCAGTCTGCCCGGATGATACCATTACGCTGGCAGAAGACGGGGAGATCCTGATCAGTGCCCCGACATGCATGATGCAGGGCTACTATAAGCGGGAAGCGGATACAGATGCTGTGCTAAAAGACGGGTTCCTGTATACGGGGGACCTCGGAAGATTCGATGAAAACGGTCTGCTGCATATCACCGGACGGAAGAAAGAGATCCTCGTCCTGCCGGACGGTACAAAGATCTTCCTGCCGGAATATGAAGCGATGATCAGAAATACCCTGCATACAGATGATGTATGCATGGTGCTCCGGGACAGCAGGCCTGTGCTGGTTCTGGGAAAAACGGATATGAGCAGGGAGGCAGTCAGTGAAGCGCTGCGTGAGGTGATGAAACAGGTGCCAAGAGGACAGCGGTTCACGGATGTGATCATACTTGGTCACGAACTGCCGAAGACTGCGACAGGTAAGATCAGACGCTGGGAAGCGGAAAGGGAGATAAGCGCATGACAAGAGAAGCAGTACTGGAAAAAGCCAGAAAGATCATCCGTGACAATGTACCGGATATGTTCGGAGAGGAACTGGATGAATCAACTGTTCTGAACGAAAAGGGGAATGTTGACTCCATGGGATTTATCCTTGTCCTGACAAAGCTGGAAGGCGAACTTGGCTGCAGGATCCCGGACAGCGAGTGGGATAAAATATCTACCCTGGGCGACCTTGCGGATCTGGCTATGAAACATATGCCTGAGGCAGCGGAATGACATATTCCGTCCGGTACACACTGAAAAACAAAGACGTAAACTTGTTCAGAAAGCTGAGAACATCAGCTTTATTTGAGCTTCTTCAGGAGGCCTCCATCGCGCATACGGAGATGCTCGGCATGGGCAGGGAAATGACGTTTGATCGCGGCTTTCTCTGGGTCGTCCTTCAGCAGCGCATTGATATCACGCGTATGCCGGAGTACGGCGAGACCATTACAATCGAAACATGGCCGGGCACCACGATGCATGTACTGTTCCCGCGCTATTACCAGGTGAAAGACGAAGAGGATCAAGTACTTATGAACGGCAGCGCCGTATGGGCACTTGTAGATGAACAAACACGCCGGATGATCTTCCCGGACAGAAACGGCATCATGATCGAAGGAGAAATGACAGGCAGGGAGACCGACCTGCCGCTGCCGCTGAAACGGACGGAAACAGACCATCAGGCTTCGTATACCATTCAGTTCTGCGACTGCGATCTGAACGGACATATGAACAACACGCGGTATTTTGACCTGTGTGAAAACCTGCTGGAACATCCTGCCCGGGGAAAAGACCCCGTGAAGATCACTGCGGAATATGTGCAGGAAGCCAGATTCCGGGAGACTGTCACTGTGAACTGGTCGGAAGATGAAAATGCTGCGATGTTATACGGAGAAACGGAAAAAACATGTTTCCGCATGCGGTTTGAATATTAAGTTTCTGAAGATGGGAGCGTAAATTCCGAAAAAAATGTGAGCGCTATCATTCGTATGTTATAATTTATTACAGGAGGAATATGAACAATATGAGAGTCGTTGTAAATGCTTTTCTGAAGAAAAAGGAAATCAAGGAAATCCTTGCTGGAAGTGCTAATCCGAAATACGAATTCATCGGCGAAAAGGGCGCTGATATGGAGTATGAGGTTACAGATGTTGACGGAACAGCAGGCGATCTGCTGAAAGCAACAGAAAAACTGATTAAAGCACAGCCTTGGGCAGCTGCACTTGTATTCCGTGTAATCCAGAAAGGCCAGCTCTTCAAAGGTCAGAAGATCTAAGCGGACAGAAGGAACAAACAGAGATCAAACAGTCTCTGTTTTTCTTTTACTGCAGGAGGAATTTTCAGCGGCGATACTGTGTGGCAGTGCCGGGCATATGTTAAAATTTATTTACCAAGCAAAGGAGAGTAATATCATTTATGTCATTTCCGAAAGGTTTTCTGTGGGGCGGCGCTACAGCTGCCAATCAGTTTGAAGGCGGCTGGAATGAAGGCGGAAAGGGACCCGGTGTTCCCGATCATATCCGCGGCGGTACGGTAAGCGCACCCCGTCTGTGGGACAAAGAGATCGATCCGAATGTTTATTATCCGTCTCATCAGGCTGTCGACTTCTATCATTTCTACAAAGAAGACATCGCTCTTTACGGAGAAATGGGCTTCAAGTGCTTCCGTCTTTCCGTCAACTGGTCCAGGATCTATCCCAACGGGGACGAACTCGAACCGAACAAAGAAGGTCTGGAATTCTACCATAATGTATTTGCGGAGTGCAGAAAATACGGTATCGAACCGCTGGTTACGATCTCCCATTATGAACTTCCGTGGGGACTGAGCGTCAAGTACAACGGCTGGGTCGGCAGAGAGGTCATCGACTGCTACGTCAGATATGCGACGACACTGTTCAACGAATATAAGGACGAAGTAAAGTACTGGCTGACATTCAATGAGATCAATATCGGTGCCCAGTTCTTCGGCCGCATCATGTCGCTCGGCATGCAGGGTAAAGACGGCCAGCCGATGTTCAATCCGGAAGAAACTCCGGAAGAAGCTTCCGACAGATTCACTGCTCTGCACAATCAGTTTGTCGCAAGCGCAAAGGCAGTCGTCATCGGCCACGAGATCAATCCTGAATTCAAGATCGGCCTGATGATCGCCGGTACGATGGCTTATCCGTATACTCCGAATCCGAAAGATGTCAAGGAAACACAGGACAGAATGAATATGTCCAACTGGTTCTGCGGTGACGTCCAGGTCAGAGGTCACTATCCGTATTATGCAAAGAGATACTTCCGTGATCATAACATTACGGTACGGACAGAACCGGGCGATGATGAGATCCTGGCAAAAGGCACAGTCGACTTCTACAGCTTCTCCTACTACATGAGCAGCTGCGCGTCCGTGGATCCGGAAGCGCTGAAAGGTGCCGGAAATATGTTCACCGGTATCGTCAACCCGTATCTGAAGGCTTCCGACTGGGGCTGGCAGATCGATCCGGAAGGACTGCGCATCTATATGAATGAAGTATACGGCAGATATGAGATCCCGCTGTTCATCGTAGAAAACGGACTCGGCGCAAACGATGTCAGGGCAGAGGATGGTAAATTCCATGATGATTACAGGATCAATTACCTGAGAGACCATATCAAAGCGATGGCTGAAGCGATCGATGACGGTGTTGAACTCATGGGTTATACGATGTGGGGCTGCACAGACCTCGTATCCGCTTCAACAGGTGAGATGAAGAAGCGTTATGGATTTGTCTATGTCGACAGGGACAACGACGGCAACGGTGACTTCCATCGTGAAAGAAAAGAATCCTTCTTCTGGTATAAGAAGGTCATTGAAACCAACGGGGAAGATCTCGACTGAGAAACTCATTCAACAGTATGAAGGCGGAGCTGCGGCTCCGTTTTCTTCTGCCCGCAAAAGAAACGTGAACTGGTCAGGAGCCGGAAAGCGTGCAATGATATACGGGGATACGGAAAAATGAGTATGAAGGTACTGCTGATCGACGGAGAAAACGGCGGATCGATCCGACAATGCGCCGGCTTTCTTGCGCATATCGGGATCTCATCTGAGATCATGGTTCTGCAGGATGAGATACAGGGATGTGTTGCCTGCGGGAAATGCTATAAACAGTCACGCTGTATCTTTCATGATGAGATCAATACGCTCTTGGACCATGCGGATGATTATGACGGTCTGATCGTTTCGGCAAATGTCTTTTACGGCAGGCTGGATGACAGGGTGATGCGTTTCCTGGAGCGTCTGTTCCGGTGTGATCCGGCAGTCTGGGCATTGAAGCCGGCTGCCTGCATTGTGTCTGTAAGAAACGGCAGCGGATACCAGGCCTTTGAACAGCTGTCCGGATTTTTCGGGGAAATGATCGTATCCGGATACTGTACGGTAAAGCCTGAGGCAGGGGAAGCACCGGATGAGGATCTGAAACACCTGTGCGAACGTATGGCATGGCTGCTGAACTGCATGGACGCAGGCAGAAAGGAAGGCATTGAAAAACCTTCCGGATATGTCCGGAAGGATCTCAGCTATATGCGATAAAAAAACCGGAACAGTGTCCGGCTGAGATGTTTTGATCAGGCAGCTTCGGAAGCTGCTTTTCTTCTGTATGCAGCAACGACGCACACGATGACAAGCGCCTGTACGACAGCCATCGTCCAGAGGACAACATTGTAATTGCCGGTCGCGTCGAACATATAGCCGATCAGTGTTCCGGACAGCGCTCCGATCATGGAACCCATGAACGAGATCACCGGATAACCCTTGGAGTAGTTCTGGGCACCGAACATGTCGGAAGCGATCAGCGCAATGCCTACCGAAGAGTTCGCGGCAGAAACCGTGCAGAGGAACGCGCCGGCCTGCAGTGACAGACGGGCTGATGTAAAGAGCAGGATAAAGTTGGAGACCAGTGACAGTACGGCAGTGATGATCATCGCTTTGGAATTGCCGAACCGGTCAGCACCTGTACCGTAGATCAGTTTGCAGGATACGCTTCCTGCCATCGCCGTTGAGAGCAGCAGTGCGCCGAACTGTGAGTCAAATCCCTTTGATTCCGCAAATGCCGGGAAGTGCTGGGTAAACTGTGCCGCAATGCATACCAGGATCGTAAATCCCGCAGCCAGGGCAAATTCAGCAGAGAAGAAGCTGAAATGCGGAGCGCGTCCCCTGATGACATGGGTCGGATGTTCCTTCAGGAACTGCTCATATTCTTCCTGGCCGTAGGCTGTCATGGAGGAATCCTGCGGACGCAGTGTAAACGGGAAGAGCAGGGCAGGCAGATTGAACAGCACGATCGCTGCGGCTACCGCAAGGAATCCGGTCCTCCAACCCGCGTTCTGGATCACGCTTGTGAACAGGGAGGAAAGGACCAGGGCAGGCACACCGGAGAACGTCATGGCAATGCTGGTGAAGACACCGTGCGATTTACGGAACCAGTTGTTGATCAATGTTGTGACCGTAACGAATCCGCAGATCCCGCAGCCAAGACCGCGCAGCGCGCAGAGCAGGTACAGCGGAAGCAGGGCATTGCAGAGCGAGAACATTGCCGTGGAACCGGCCATGAGTATCGTAGCTGCCAGCAGCAGCGGTTTCAGAGATTTCGGTTTGATAATATGCGGAGTGACCATTCCCATTGTGGACGAGGCGACGCTGAAGATCGAACTCATCATCGCGACAGAACCGCGTCCTACCCCGAACTCAGCTGCGATCGGCGTATAGAACAGCCCGTTGGTGTTGAAACAGATACCGACAGCACTTGCCGCAAGACCGCATGCGGCTGTCAGCACCATCCAATACTTACTGCTCATCTTCATAACTGATTACCTTCTTGTTATGTTCAAATTGTAATCTAGAAAACAGGAAAAAGAAAAGAAGCAGGCATGATTTTAGCCTGCTTCGGTACTTTTGTGTCAGATCAGGAAGTATTTCAGGATAAACAGAACGGTAAGTATGTACATAAGTACCGACATACCTTCGGTTTTTCTTGTAAGGACATGCAGTACAACGTAGGAAATGATACCGAACGCGATACCGTCGGAAATACTGTATGCGAAGCCCATCATAGTGATGCAGATGAAGCAGGGGATCGCATCCGTGATATCATTCCAGTCGATGTCGCGGATCTGCTGCATCATGAGGAAGCCGACAACGATCAGCGCGGGTGCTGTCGCGAAGGACGGGATCGTCAGGAACAGCGGAGACATGAACAGGGCTGCCAGGAAGAGGATGCCTGTTGTGCAGCTGACCATACCTGTACGTCCGCCTTCGGAAATACCGGAGGATGACTCAACGAATGTTGTGATCGTGGATGTACCAAGGCATGCGCCTAATGTTGTACCGATCGCGTCAGCCAGCAGTACCTGCTTGATGCCGGGGAGCTTTCCGTCTTCATCCAGCATATCGGCCTTGGCAGCACAGCCGATGACTGTTCCCAGTGTGTCGAAGATGTCAACGAACAGGAACGCAAGCATCATGACCATGAAGTCGCCGAAATGCGATCCGATGAACCCGAAGTCAAATTTGAACATCGTGGCTGACATGGATGCCGGAGCGGAGAAGAAAGCAGACGGAATGACGGAATAGAATCCGAGTTCCGGGTTCGGAACATACAGTCCGGCCAGCTGGCAGATGATGCCGAGCACCCAGGTTGCGAGGATCCCCAGCAGCATATATCCTTTGACGCCTTTGATGAGCATGTATGCTGTAATGATGACGCCGATCAGAGCCAGGACGACCGTAATGCCTTCGGTGAAGAATGTGCCTGTTTCCAGGGATGCCTTGAAGGAAAACAGACCGACCAGTGTAGCGCCGTCCACGATGATGTGGGCGTTCTGGCATCCGATGAAGGCGATAAACAGACCGATACCGCAGGAAACCGCGATCTTCAGCGTTTTCGGAATGGAATTGAAGATCGCCTCACGGACATTGGTCAGAGACATGACGATGAAGAGAAGACCTTCACACAATACGGCAGTCAGAGCGACCGGCCAGTCGTAGCCCATGGATCCGCAGATCGTATATGCGAAGTAAGCATTCAGGCCAAGTCCGGCAGACAGCGCGAACGGCTTGTTTGCCAGGAGTGCCATTGCGAAGCATGCCACTGCAGAAGAAACAGCTGTCGCGGTGAATACAGCGCCGCTGTCCATGCCGGAAGCACTCAGGATACCCGGGTTGACTGCCAGGATATAGACCATGGTCATGAATGTAGTGAGGCCGGCAGTGAGTTCGGTACGTGTATTTGTACCGTTCTCTTTCAGTTTAAACAGATTTTCAAACACAGGATCATTCCCCTTTCATTGATAGATGTCAGTGCCCGGTTTCCTTTATCTCCCCTGATCCCCGTCACCGGCAGGATGATGCACCGACATAAGAATAATCACTATTATATGCTAAATGCGGAAGAATCATATGACATATTTCAATGTCTGATGCCTGCGGATGATCAGGAACAGATTATAATGAAAGTAAGAGAACGGATTTTCAAAATCATGGAGGCATCATATGAGAAATCATGAAGTTACAGTACCTCAGTTTCTTTTGGACAGGAACGGTGAGATCGCCGAGCCCGGATGGGCCCGCTCACAGGTCTGGAGATACAGCAGGGACATGATCAAGGCAAACAGGCTCAGGATCAAAGAGTGGGACTACTATCTGATCGCATCGAAGGATTTTGCGCTTGCGCTGACCGTGTCCGATGACGGCTATATCGGGCTGCAGTCCGTATCGCTTCTGACTTTCGGAGGCACACCCTGGGAACATACGGAAACAGTACTCAATCTATTCCCGATGGGAAAACAAAAAATGCCCCCGACTTCACGCCAGGGGGATGTCGCGTTTCAGAATGACCGCCTGAGCATCCTGTATGAGCTGCTTCCCGGCCAGCGGCACATTACGTGCAGCTTCAAACGGTTCAACGGGGACAAGGATCTGAGCTGCGACGTGATCCTGCATGAAGACCCCAATGATGACAGTATGGTCATCGCAACGCCGTGGAATGAAAAACACGCGTTCTACTACAATCAGAAGATCAACTGCATGCCCGCGGAAGGTACCGTGGAATATGACGGACATACCTACAGGTTCGATCCGGAACATGACTTCGGAACGCTGGACTGGGGCAGAGGCGTCTGGACATATGACAATACATGGTACTGGGGCAGCGGCAATGCCAGGATCGACGGACACAGGTTCGGATTCAACCTGGGCTATGGATTCGGCAACACATCTGCCGCAACGGAAAATGTCATATTCTGGGACGGCAGAGCGCATAAGCTGGATGACGTGAAGTTCTGCATTCCCAATGACAGCGGACCTGATCCGCTGAACGGTACGGGAGAACAGGTCAGGCCGGGCATGTCCGGCGACATGGATTCCCCGGAATACATGAAAGAATGGACATTCACGTCGTCTGACGGCAGGTTTGAAGCGGTATTCCGGCCTGTCCTGGACAGAAGCGCCAAGATCGATCTGAAAGCGATCATTTCCGACCAGCACCAGGTATTCGGCCTGATGAGCGGAACAGCCATCCTGGATGACGGTACGCATATCGATTTCAAAGATGTACTATGCTTTGCTGAAAAGGTACACAATCAATATTGAGGTGATGAGATGAAGAAAACACTGCTTGCAGGGACCTATACGGAACAGGGGAGCCGGGGGATCTACCGGTTCGGCTTTGAAGATGGCGTGCTGTCGGAAGCGGAACTCTTTTCGGAAGTACAGGACCCGAAATACATCTGCACACGCGGAAAACTGACTGCGACGGTCGGAACATGGGACGGCATGTCCGGGGCAGCCATCCTGGATGAAAACGGACAGATCATTGACCGGGCTGTATTCGAAGACCGCATATCCTGCTACATTACATGGGTCGGAAACAGGCTGTACTGCGCGAATTACCATGCCGGACACTTCACGGTTCTGGAATATCAGGACAGGCATCTGAAAGTGATCCGTACGGTCGAGATCCGTGAGATGGCAGGCTGCCATCAGGTGATCGTTACGGATGACAGGATCCTGGTGCCGTGTCTGTTCCTGGATGCCGTGAAAGTTTTCGATCATGATCTGAACGAACTGCCGCAGATCACATTCCCCGAGGGAACAGGACCGAGGCACGCCGTTATGACAAAAGACGGAAGCCATCTGTATCTCGCTTCCGAGCTCAGCAATGAACTGTTTGAGATCGAAACGGAGAACTGGACGATTCAGAGGCACATGAGCGTGCTCCCGGAAGGAAAAACACACCTGAAGGACACTGCGGCCATCCGGTTCAGTGAAGATGAAAAAACACTGTATGTATCGACCCGTACGCTGGATGTGATCTCGGTCATCGATGTTGAAACATTTACGCTGAAGCAGTGCGTGCCCAGCGGCGGCAGCCACCCCAGGGATATCTACAGGCTCGGACAGTGGATCCTGTCTGCCAACCGTTATTCCGATACGGTATGCTGCTATGCCCTGAATGAGGACGGCACGATCGGTGAAATGACAGGAAAGACGAAGGTGATCCAGGCAGTCAGCCTTGATGTGACGGAGTGAACACATGGTATCGGTCAATGTCTATGAACGTTATTACAGGGCAGAATGCCTGTATAACGGGGTAATGCGGAATGGCGCAAAGGCTGTCCTGCTGTATGAATCGGAAGAAGGTTCCTATTCTTACACGGCACAGCTGATCTTCTTTCCCCATCGGGATCCGGAGGATTTCGCGGTCTCCTATGACGCGGTATTCACGGAAACGCTGCTGGAAGGCAGGGGCAGAAGATCAAAGAAAAAGGAAGCAGAACTGCTGGAGCATCTGCAGGAATGCTGTGACAGGCTTGCCGCACAGGCAGGCGGCACGGTCTTCTGGGCAGAGCCGCTCACCGAAGAAAGAAGAGGATAATAAAAACAGGCACCGCGCGGCGGTGCCTGTATGCGTTCTGTTTACTTCTTGCCCATCAGAAGGCTTGCAAGATTCATCAGTGAATTGAGATTTCCTGCAGGTGAAGTATTCTGGGCTGCTGTATTGTTTCCGTTCAGGCTGAAGATCTGGCCTGCGCCGTTATTGGCGGGAGCAGAAGCTGTCTGCTGGCTGGCAGCAGTCTGTCCTGTCAGCTGTGACATCAGCTGACCCATCTGCTTGGCTGTCAGTGTGATGTTCTGCGAAGCCTGTGCCTGTGTGATCTGAACGTTGCCGCTGCCGAGCATGGACATGATCTGGGCGAGCTGGAGTCCGGTCAGGGTGACGGTCTGCTTGGATGCCGTATAGACTTTGCCGCCGAGCTGGTTCAGCATCTGCTTCAGCTGTGAACCGTTCAGTGTGACGGACTGTTTAGCCTGTTCCTGTGTGATCTTGAGCTGTTCTTTTGTGAACATCTGCATGATCTGTGCCAGCTGCATGCCGCTCAGTGTGACTGTCGCGTTGGCGGATGTCGTCTGGGTCTGCGGCTGCTGCGGCTGTGCGCCGAACAGGTTTCCGAGCAGTGAGCCTGTGCTGTTCTGCTGGGGCTGCTGTGCCTGCTGGGGCTGTGCGCCGCCGCCGAGCAGTGCGGAGAGAAGACCGCCTGTAGGGCTGCTCTGCTGAGCTGCTGTGTTATTGCCGGATGTTGACTGCAGCATGTTCATGACTGCGAGCAGATCGTTGGCGTCCAGCTTGCCGTCAAGCAGGGCACCGATGCCGGAGGCTCTTGTGACACCGTCGGGTTTGCTGTTGAAGCCGCCTGTCAGCTTCATCAGGTTTGCTGCGTCGATCTGTCCCTCTGCGCCGAGATACAGCTTCATGATGTTGTTTTCGGAAACCTGTCTTGTGATCTCGGATACTTCGGAATCACTCAGTTTTTCGTCTGCCAGGATGCTTCTGACGACACCTTCCGTGCCGTCTTTCAGCATGTCGTTCATTTTTGAAGGGTCGGATGCCAGGGTATTCAGGACCTTGCAAACTTCATTATTTTTTTCACTCATCGGTAACTACCTCATTTCTACCAATATTTTGACATTCAAACGCATGAAAGTACAGCAAATATTCAGCGGATCACGTCTCTTCCCTTTATAATTAAGAACATATAGAAATCAGGAGGATCGATTTATGACTGATATGCTTGCCAGATACAAGGCTGCTGAAAAGCTTGTTCCCTGGAATACGAAACATGCCGTCCTGAACGGCAGACCGGCAGCGAAACCGCTGGACGATACGCATTTTTACTGGGCAGAGGAAGTACGTGAAGGTGAAGATGTTTATTCCGTATTCCGCAAAGTCAGTACCGTTGACGGAGCAGAGGAAGATCTTTTTGACCATGCAAAGCTCTGCGGCCTGCTGTCAACAGATCATATTCCTTTCACTTCCTGCAAGGTGAAAGACGGGAAAATGGAATTCACATATGAGGACTATGATTATACATACAGCCTGGATGAGGGGACCCTGGAAAAGACAGGATTCCATCAGGAACGCGCAGTCTCCGTTTCACCCGACAGGACAAAGGAGATCTTTGTCAGGGATCACAACATGTGGATCCGTGACTGTCAGGACGGAAAAGAAACACAGCTGACATTTGACGGTGTCAAAGATTTTGAATACGGCAAATGCGCGGAATACAGCGGGTATATTACGGACCGTGTCAAGGGAAAGCCGGAAGTGCCCGGTGTGCTGTGGGCCCCCGATTCAAAGCATTTCCTAACGTTCAAGCTTGACCAGAGGACGGTACCGGAACTGTTTATCATACAGTCCTACGATGAAGAGACAAGGGAAAGCATCCGTCCCCGTCTGCATACATATAAGTGCTCATTCCCGGAGGATAAAGAGATCCCGCTTGCGTACTACTGCATTGGCGATGCCGAGGCATGCACGGTGACCATGTTTGACATGGAACCGCAGCCTGCCGGAGGTCCGCTGTTCGGTGAGCATTACGGGATGGCAAAATGGCTGGATGACAGCAGTGCCGTCTATACGACGCTTGTCCGCAGAGGCTGCAAATCCGCTGCGTTCGTCCTGATGACGACAGACGGGAATGTCAGAACACTGCTGGAAGAAGCCAGCGATACAGCGCTGAACATCAGGACACACGGAAACCTGGACGGCTTCAATGATTACTGCGCAAGCAACTTCCTGTCTCAGGACAGAAAGACGCTTGTATGGCAGAGTGAGCGTGACGACTTCGCGAGACTGTTCCGCTATGACGGTGAAACAGGAGAACTGCTGAACGCCATGACGCCGGCAGACTGCAGTGTCGGTGAACTGATCTCCTATGACGATACGCATGTTTATTTCTATGCAAGCAACCTTTCCTGCACAAGCGACCCGTATTACCAGCTTGTCTGCAGGACAGCATATGACGGAAGCAGCTTTGAAATCCTGACACCGGAAGACGGCATGCACAGATGTACGATCATCAACGATATGATCATCGATACATGGAGCAGGGTCGACTGCCCGCCTGTAACGAACCTCAGGAAGAAAGACGGTACGCTGGTCAGGGAACTCGTTTCTGCTGATATCAGCGACCTGCTTGCCAGAGGCTATATCATGCCGGAGCGCTTCACGGTGACCGCAAGCGATGGAAAGACGACGCTGTACGGCATTCTGATCAGACCGGCAGACTTCGACGAAACGAAGAGCTATCCGTTTATTGACTATATTTACGGCGGCATGCAGTGCTACAACGTTCCGAAAGCATTTGCTTATGAAGGCGCGATCGACGGCAGGGAAATGATGGGCGGCCTGGAAGAACTGGCACAGCTCGGATTTGCCGGCATTATCCTGGACGGTCTGGGAACACCCGGCAGAGGAAAGAAGCTGCACAATATCAGCTATGAGAATATCCACGGCTGCGCGGGACTGAAGGACCATGTCACATCACTCCCCGAACTGAAGGAAAAATTCCCGTTCCTGGATCTCGACAGGGCAGGCATGTGGGGCAACTCCGGCGGCGGCTGCGCGACATCCAGGGCTATGCTGGAATATCCTGACACATATAAGGTCGGCGTATCTTCTGCCGGCAACCATGACCAGCGTATGTACAATAACCAGTGGACGGAAACATATTACGGTCTGTACAACAAGGAGATATACCTGAAGGGTGACAATACGGCACTGGCAAAGAACCTGAAAGGCCATCTGTACATCGTACACGGCGCAATGGATGACAATGTCGCGATGTCTCAGTCGATCCGTCTGATCGATGCGCTGATCAATGAGGACAAGGACTTTGACTTCCTGATCCTGCCGCGCACCAACCACAACGTACCGGCAAACCCGTACTTTATCCGCCGCAAGATGGACTACTTTGTCAGATATCTGCTGGAAGAGGAAGTACCTTCATACAGATTCGTCATGCCGGAGGACTGAGATGAACAGGATCACCGAAAGCAGCAGGATCCTTGCGGAAAACCTGATCGCTTCGATCATGAAGGACTATGATGCCTGCAGCCTGGCCGCCTGCATCATCGACCATACGGGAACTGTTCAGTATGAGATCTTCAGAGGGGAACGTGAAAAAGGCACCGGGAAAGAGATCAACGGTGACACGATCTTCGGCCTGGCATCCGTCACAAAGTCATTCACGGCACTCGCGGTCATGCAGATGGCGGAGGCAGGCATCCTGTCAGTGGATGATCCTGTTTCGAAATACATTCCCGAATTTACCAACAGGAATACGGATACCGTGAGGATCAGCCATCTGCTGAGCCATGCGGGCGGTTTCTTCCCGCTGCCCAGGATCCTGGTGGATCAGGTTGCGGAACAGCTCGGCCTGCATGAGGAAACAGACGGGGACCTGGCATACAACGAGGCGCTGGCCATAGAAGGCGGCAGGCTTGTCGCGCAGCGTCTTGACGAACAGACCATGGAACACGGACTGAACGGCAGACCCGGGGAACACCTCAGCTACTGCAATGACGGCTTCGGACTGCTGTCCGAGATCATCCGCAGATACGGAGGATATCCTTCTTTCGCGGAGTATCTGAACGAAAAGATACTGAAGCCCATGGATATGGAACGTTCGTTCATTGATTTCGTACGTCCTTCAAAAGACGAGAATGCAGCGATGCTGTATGAGAAAAAAGACGGCGTCATGACAGGACACCGGGATTACCATGACAATGCGTTCGTGCTGAACGGCGGCGGTGCCATGAAATCAACGCTGAATGATCTGAAAAAGTACCTGGCAATGTACCTGAACAAGGGCATCGCTTTGAACGGGACGGAGATCCTGAGTGATGACGGTGTACGGGAAATGCTCAAAGGACGCATGCCTTACGGATATGACGGAACCTACGGATACGGTCTTTACACACAGACGATCGGCGGTATGAGGGTGCCCCAGCACGGAGGTTCCCTGCCCGGTGTATCTTCCAACATTGCTTTCACCTATGACAATGACTGTGCGGTCATTGTGCTGAGCAATACGTCCGGCGTTCCTGTCGCTGTCATCAGTGACGCGCTGCTGAAGATGTACGCAGGCGTATCACCGCTCAACAGCAGGGATGTTTATGAACACCCATGGTCAGATGAACTGATCGATGAAGTATGCGGAACATATTCATCAGGGGAAGGAACAGCATTCGAACTGTACAGAAAGCCGGACGGAACGATTGGCATGAAGGATGAAACAGGTGAAAAGAGCCTGATCACAACAGGGCCTGAGACTGCTGTTGTCAGGAATCTGTATTCCGATATCTACTGCCATGTGATCCGCAGCAGACAGCGCGGTGTATATGCCGTGCAGTACGGAAGCAGGCTGATCCCTAAGGAATGACGAAAAATGAAGGTCAGTAATCAAACCGGCCTTCATTTTTTTCTTCCAGTGCTTTGATGACGTGGTATGTATACTCGCTGTACGGCACGCTGATACCCACTGCCGATGCTTTCCTGATCAGCACGCCGAGGAACATATCGATCTCCGTTCTGCGCTTCTGGTCCAGATCCTGCAGGGTGGACAGTCTGCCGTTTGGTTTCCATTTGCCGTACTGTATATGGTCGATGTGAATGCCATAGGCATCCGCGACGCGCAGCACTTCTTCTGCCAGGACATCCCGCATCCATGCGGCGTGTTCGCTGTCCTGATATGCGCCTGTACCGACATTGAGAACAGCCTGGGGAAGATTCGCAGATATATTCAGAGCGTATTTATGCCACTGCTGGACAATGATGTCGTTACATGCGTGATACGGAAGCTCCGTACCTTCAAACAGTTCATTCAGTTCCCGAACAAGAGAATCATGGGCGGGACAGACACTGCCGTAATAGATCCCGAACGCAGACGCCGGATTCCAGGTAAGCTCTCTGCCGTTATGCTGGGCCGCGACACGCATGAAACAGGGTATGACCCGGGAAGGATCAATGATTTCACCAATGATCTCTTCACTGTCGATTCCGTTCAGCAGACTCAGAACGATCGTATGCTCATCCGCGATCGTCCGGATATCGTCCAGGACACCCTGAAGAGCAGTATATTTGACCGATACCATCAGAAGATCAGCTCCATGCGCTTCTTCCGGTGTTTTGATATCCGGATGGTATGTTTCACCCTGGATCCGGAGACCTTCCGTTTCAAGACGCTGTTTCCGCTCTCCTGAAGCGATAAAGGAAAAGGTGATCTGCCCGGTACGGATCTTTCCCAGCAGACAATGATAGATATAAGCGCCGATCGCGCCGGCACCGATCACAGCGACATTTCTGATCTTCATACTAAACTCCTTGTTACGCACGCATTATATCAGAGAACACTGTGTTCATGTACGGCAGTGATCATGTTTGCATTCAGAGGGACAGTTTCAATATAATGCTGTCATACACGGAATTTTCTCAAAAGCTCAATGCCTGAAAGCAGGTTATCTGTACAGCAGATCGTGAATCTGTCTGCTGCTGGAATCATGATAATCTTCACCATGGAGATAAAAAGATATGGCAAAAGGAAATCGAAATGAAATGATGCTGAATGAACCGGTGACCGCACTGATCCCGAAAATGGCGGTACCGACGATCATTGCCCAGCTCATCACAACTGTATATAACCTTGTTGATACGTATTTCGTATCGACTCTTGGAACAAACGCGACCGCCGCGGTGGGTGTGAACGCTTCCCTGGAACGCGTGATCACCATGGCCGCGATGCTGCTGGGAGCAGGTGCTTCCAGTTATATCGCGCGTCTGCTGGGCGCCGGAAAACATGAGGATGCTGATACGGTGCTGTCCACCTCGATCTTTACCGCACTGGCATTCGGCGTTGTGTTCGCTGTTGCATGCAAGATGATGATCATGAAGATCGTTTATTTCCTCGGCGCGACGGAAGAGTGTGTGCAGTATTCCATTGATTATGCAAACTATGTTCTGTATGCTGCTCCGTTCATGATCGCCCAGATGGTACTGAACATGACGCTGAGAGGTGAAGGAAGCGCCACATATTCCATGATTGGTATGGGAATCGGAGGCATTCTGAACTGTTTCCTGGATCCGATCTTCATTTATAAACTGAACCTCGGAGTTGCCGGCGCGTCGATGGCTACGGCGATCTCCAAAACACTGAGCTTCTGTATCCTGATCGCACCGTATATCCGCAAAAAAACAAATGTCAGGATGGAAACCGGGTTTATCCGGTACAGACTGGAACATATCAAAGAAGTTGTTTCCATCGGTTCTGCTTCATTCTTCCGTTCGTTCTTCGGAGTGTTTGCGGCGATCATGATCAACCGCGCAGCAGGAAGCTACTCAACATCCGCGCTTGCAGGCATATCCGTCGCAACACGCGTCATGATGTTCCCGTTCGGGATCGTGCTTGGGTTCGGCCAGGGATATCAGCCTGTCGTCGGATACAACTGGGGTGCTCAGAGGTACGACCGTGTGAAGGAAAGCTATGAATTCGCCGTGAAGGTATCCGTGATCGGCTCACTGATCATGGGAGGTCTGCTGTTTGTTTTTTCAAAACAGGTCATCACACTGTTCAATTCCTCGGCAGACGGAGATGTCCTGAGGATCGGCATGCTGGCGATCCGTACGGAAGCAGCCTGCCTGATCGCGCATGCGTTTACTTCGATTACGAATATGTTCTACGCAGGTATCGGGCATCCTGTTGAGGCGTTTTTCACGGCAATAGCCAGACAGGGCTACTGCCTGTGGATCATGCTTGCCATTCTGCCGAAACTGTTCGGGATCGAAGGGCTTGCGATGTGTCAGGGCAGCGCAGACCTTCTGACACTGGCGATCGGAATACCGCTGTTTTTCAGGGCAAAAGCGATCATTAAAGCAAGAACGGATCTGCAGTCTGCGGAGTAACAGACACGATCAGATCAATTGACTTCCCGTCCGCAAAGTAATAGCATAAACGGCAGGATATTCAGAAACGGACAGGAGAATGATATGAGCGGCGAAACACATACACATGTCGATGAAAACGGGAATGTGATCACACATACCCATGGTGGAGAACATCATGAGCATGGTCATTATCATGATCCGGAAGAAAAAAAGAGACAGCTGAACCGCATCTCCCGTGCGATCGGTCATCTGAATCATGTGAAAGGGATGATCGAAGCCGATGAAGACTGCGCAGATGTCCTGATACAGCTGGCTGCCGTCAATGCCGCCCTGAAGGGCCTGGGAAAGCAGATCATCAATGAACATATGACGCACTGCATAACGCATGCCATTGAAGACGGCGACCTGAAAGCTGTCGAGGAATTCCAGAAAGCTGTAGAGAAATTTATCTGATCACCCTGAACTGGGTGATTTTTAAGTTTTCACGATGTCATACCATGCAAAGTCAAAGCGATGCGGAATCTGTTAGAATTGACTCATGGAAAAAAGACGTTGGATATATATTCTGATCGGTATCTGGCTTGGCTTTACAGTCTTTCAGACTATTTTCAGGAAACCTGCCGATATACCTGCTGCACCGGCTGTATCACCGTCCCCTGACATTCCCGGGGAAGTCTGGTATACGGATGAGGATATCGCCGCGCTTGAGCATACGGAACTGTTCTATGACAGCACGCTGGAACATATCTTTTACGGTGAAGTCAACAGTAAGGGAAACGGTTCCGGTTATCATTATGACCGTGTTGAGAATACACCCGGTTCGATCGTTGATGGAACACGTACGGAAGAAGACCAATACGGTGTTTACACAGCAAAAGTGGTCGTTGATGGCGCACCTAAGACCGGGAATAAAGGATATTCCTCATTCTTCCCGGACGAGATGTCACCGCAGGAAGTGATCGATGCAGTGAATCAGGCTTATGACAACATGGAACGGCTGAGCGGGGACCTTTATGCAGGACTGTGTGATGCCGGATTTGAGATCGATATCGTGATCGATGATGACGGGAAGATCATCACTGCTTATCCCGTCAAAGAGGAGTAGTTATGCTGGAACATCATTACCGTGAGCTCAGACTGCGCGGAAAAAACAATACAAAGAGAAAACTTGTCCTGGAATTCATGGATGAGAAATATGATCTGCTGGCAGAATTCATCATGAGTGATCTGAGCCAGTTCCGTGATGAGTTTGAACAGGAACTGGATGCTGTACTGAACGGAGAACTGGATAAGTCGGATATCAGGGGGAACAGGTGCCATCTGGCCATTTTCCCTTATTATGTCATCGTATATGACGACCTGGCAGAAGACGGCGTGGGTCAGTGGTGTCAGGCAGATATGGATGATTTCCTGGATATCATCGAAGAATGGGATCAGAAATCGGAAGAATTGAGAGAACGGGAAGAACAGGTATCCTGATGTTCGGAATTCAAATGGAACGATTTATGTTTATAATTGTATGAATCAATCTGACAAAGGCGGTAAAGCATGATATTACTGATTATCAATCCCGGATCAACATCAACCAAGATCAGCATATATGAAGATGAAAAAGTTCTGTTTGAAGAGAGCGTCTTTCATGACGCGCCGGAGCTTCTCAGATATCCCCATGTCAATGACCAGGTCCCTTTCCGGAAACAGGTCATTCTCAGTTTCCTGGAACAGAACGGTCTGTCCCTGAACGACATCGATGTATTTGTCGGCAGAGGAGGCAGTGCCGTTCCTGTAAAGTCAGGTGTCATTGAGATCAATGAACAGCTTTACAACGACACAAGAGACGCCAAAGGCGGCAGTGAACATCCGGCCAAGCTGGGCGTCATGCTGGCATATGAACTCAGCAAAGAAGGACATCAGAGAGCATTTACAATGGATCCGACCAATGTGGATGAGCTTTGTGATGAAGCAAGACTGACTGGCATCAAAGGGATATACCGGAACGCACAGGCACATGTCCTGAACCAGAAGGCAGTCGCCCGGAAGCACTGTGAACAGCATGATCTGGATTATGAATCCTGTGATCTCATCGTATGCCATATCGACGGCGGGATCACTGTTCACGCTCATCACAACGGCAGGATGATCGACGGCAATGTCGGCAGCGGCGGAGACGGCGCGTTCACACTGACCAGGATCGGCTCTGTTCCGGTATTGAAGCTCCTGGACTACATTGATGAACACGGAACACAGGAAGTCAGGACGATGTGCTCCAGATCGGGCGGTTTTGTATCGTTCTTCGGAACCAGCAATTTCAAAACAGTATACGACATGGTGCTGAACGGCGATAGGAAAGCAAAGCTTGTATATGATTCCTTGGTCTATCAGATCTGCAAGGAGATCGGTGCAATGGCTGCAGTACTGAAGGGAAAAGTGGATGGCATCCTGCTGACAGGCGGACTGGTTATCTATGATGATCTGTGTGAACAGATCAGGGAACGCTGCGGATGGATCTCCGATATCTTTGTCTATCCCGGAGAACTGGAACAGGAAGCACTCGCAAAAGAAACGCTGAGGGCACTGAGAGGACAGCGCACGATCCATACCTACGACGGGATCCCTCCGTTTGACGGCTTTGACTTTATTGAAGAATGAGTCAGAATGAAATATCCGGACACTTTTATGGAGTGCCCTTTAAATGCAATGCATACAAAAATGAGATCCCGGTCTGCTTACTCAGAAGGCCGGAATCTCATTTTCTTTTCATGCGGATGACAGGACTTGAACCTGCACGCACAAGGCACCAGATCCTAAAACTCCAGAGTGCGTAAGATCAGTGCCTGAAATAGTCTTTTGAAACATGAATGCCTGTAACAACTGATCTTTCGTAATGTCATCAGCTGACACCGCGTAAGACCTTTTTGGGTTCGACACGTAAGATTATAACACGCTGGGAAATAAGATGTTGCAGATAAAATGCTAATCCTTCCAGCGGCGGAACTTTGTCTGCTTATACACTGCAGGTGTCATCCCGGTCTCTTCTTTGAAGACTTTGATGAAATGGGAAACAGAGGAGAAATCAAAGTATTCGGCAATCTCGGTAATGCTGTAATCATAATATTGCAACAGGGATTCGGATGCTTCGATTCTTCTTTTTCTGATATATCTGGATATTGTCATTTTCATTTCTTTTGCAAACAAGGCGGAAAGGTAGTTCGGTGTAACATCTGCCTCTTCGGCAATGTCATTCAGCCGGATTGTGCTGTGCAGATGCCGGTCAACATAATCAATTGTCCTTAATACTGGACGGGAAAAGATATTCTCATTCTGAAGTGACGAAGTGCGCTCAAGATATGCTTTTACCATTTCATCATGAATCTGAAAGATTTCCTCTTTTGAAGATGCCGTATCACATCGCTGAATAAAAAGATCGGAGATATTATAGGCAGTTTCAGATTCCACACCACCGTCCATGGCAAATCTGCAGCACAGCGTTGTGGAGGCCACAAACATGTATTTCCAGTGGCGCAGAGGGTCTTTGGACAGGATGCCTTCCAGTGCGCTGCGGAACATTTTGCGGCATTCTTTTATGGCGCGCCTGTCACCGTTTTTCAAAAGGGTATACTGCAGCATTTCTTCATCGTAAGTTGAGTGGTGGATATCATTCTCGCGGTTTGTGAAGAATGTGTCCTGAAGTGCCTGGTCAATGGATGTTTTCATAATCGTGACTCCTGTACAGATTATATCCAGCAAATCTGATTCAGTAAATATATGATGTAAATCTAATATATTTGATATCAAAGAAACGAGCTTTTCCATATGCTTACACCGAGGAGGATATAACGATGGTAATTGAAAATCTGAATGATGTCCCGCATTTCGGCTTTGGTATGATGAGGCTTCCTCTGCATGATCCGGATGATGTGACAAGTATCGATATCGAACAGGTCTGCAGAATGGCGGATGTATTTCTGGAACATGGTTTTACATACTTTGACACAGCTTATCCGTATCATAAAGGCTATTCGGAAAGAGCTGTTAAGGAAGTGCTGGTAAACCGGTATGACAGAGAGTCTTTTCTGCTTGCGGACAAGCTGCCAGCATGGTCTCTGGACACAGAAGAAGATATTGAAAGAATCTTCAATGAACAGCTGGAAAGAACAGGCGCAGGCTATTTTGACTTTTATCTTCTGCACAGTGTGGAAAAGCAATGGTATCCGGTCTATGAGAAATATGACTGTTTCGGCTGGGCACTGAAGAAGAAAGAAGAAGGACTGATCCGGCACTTCGGGTTCAGCTATCACGATGATCCGGAGCTTCTTGACATGATATTGACAGCTCATCCGGAAGTTGAATTTGTGCAGATCCAGATGAATTACCTGGACTGGGAAAATCCCGTTGTCCAGGCACATGCCAATTATGACGTCTGCCGTAAACATGGTGTTTATGTGAATGTCATGGAGCCTGTCAAGGGCGGCACACTGGCTGCTTTGCCTGAAAAAGAAACAGAGATACTGCGAAAGGTCAATCCGGATGGCAGTACTGCTTCCTGGGCAATCCGTTTTGTGCTGAGTCATGAAGGAATGCTTACTGTACTGTCCGGAATGAGTTCCATGGATCAGATGAATGACAACATGCGTACAGTATCTGATTTTCATCCTCTCAATGATCAGGAGAATAAGGCAGTTCATGAAGTTGTTTCGTCTATGCTGGATAAGCCGGCAATCGGCTGCACGACATGCCGGTACTGCGTGGACGGATGCCCGATGAGAATTACAATTCCGGAACTATTCAGGGCAATGAACAGCTATACCATGTATGGCGACAACAATCGTGCAAGAGGATATTACAAAGCAGCTGTTTCCGGGGATCATGCAAGAGCATCGGATTGTATCCAATGTGGACGCTGCGAGACATCATGTCCCCAGCATCTGCCCATCCGGACTCTTCTGGAAAAAGTCAAAGATGTTTTTGACTGAATAAATCATTATCAGGGAATAATTGCTGAATAACTGGAGGTTACAGACATGGATATTCTTAAAACAGTCATGCCGGTGATTATAATGCTGGCACTCGGAAAGATTTTTGCAATAAAGAAGATTATTTCTGCGGAAACAGTTACCGGCATCAAAGGCCTGATTTCCGGTGCTCTTCTTCCCGTCGTGATATTCAATGCATTGTTGGCCATGCAGTTCAGCATGCGCAGTCTGAGTCTTTCACTGCTTGTTTATGTGCTGTATACCATAGCTCTATTTCTGGTGTTGAAGTTTATTTCACCAAGATTGAAATACAGGATGTCAGGCTTTCTATTGCTTGGGGCTGAAGGCGGTATGATGGGATATGCACTATATACCAGCTTATTTGGAAGTGAGGCACTTTCCACTCTCATGGAAGTGGATCTTGGAAATATCCTGTTTGCCTTTACGTTCTTTATTGTTCTTATCAAGATGGCTAATTCAGAGGAATCAGATACAAAGAAAGTCATTATAGATTCTTTAAAAACACCTTTGCTAAGTGTTGTGGCGATTGCGCTTATGCTGAATGTGACGGGAATAGGTAAATGGCTGATGGCCTCACAGATTGGTTCCCTGTATACCGCAGTCGTAAACATGGTCACTTCACCTGTCAGTGCACTGATATTGATGTCAGTAGGGTATGAGCTCGAACTGGATCCTGCTTTATTAAAAGATGTAGGTACAGTAAGTATCATCCGGCTGCTGATTAATGCATTGATCACTCTTGTTCTTTTGACAACCGGCCGTTTTCTGATCATTTCGGATCAGCTTATGACAGCTGTGCTGCTGTACGCGATTCTGCCTCCGCAGTTCATTACGCCAATCTTTATTAAAAACACAAAGGAAAGCTCTTTCGCGGCGACTGTCTTATCTTTCTATACACTCATCACGATTGTCGGCTTTGTCATTCTGGCTGCTGCAGTATAGCTGAAAAACATTTGCATAACGGAAAAACAGATTCGGCGGTTCAGGGAACCAATGAATCTGTTTTACTGCAAAATGATATTAAATATATTATGTAAAACGTATATTTATAGTATTAATGCAATCCCCGGATCAATAGTATGAAACCGTAAAGAAAAGAGGGAATGACATGAAAACAGAAGGGTTTCTCAGATATGGAATGATGGACGGACTGTTCTACGCATGGTGCGCATCCTTTACGGGATTCATTACATCCTATTTCCTGGCATGCGGTTTAAGTGCTTCGAAACTGAGCACAATGCTGGCGGTATATATGATCACCTGTTTTGCAGGAGCGCTTTTTTGGGGAGGTGTCTGCGATAAGCTGAAGACAAACAGAAAGGTATTCATCGCTTCTTTTGCGGCAGTCATCCTGATTGCCGGGATCATCACGGTGATCACACCCCTCAATGTGAATCTTGCCATTACGCTCTATCCTGTCATGGGATTCTTGCTTTCCTCACTCGGCTCCAATCTGGATGCCTGGATGCTGAGAAACTTTCACAAAGACGGAACTCTCTATGGCAAGGCAAGGGCAATCGGGTCGCTTGGTTATTCATTGACAGCTCTTGCGGCCGGTGTGATCATCAATACATTCGGCTACAGTATGATCCAGCCGCTGCAGATCATCACCGGTGTTCTGACTCTCATCATGGCATTCTTCCTGAAAGAACTCCCGTTTGGAGAAACAGATAAAAAGACAGAAAAGGGGAATGCAAAGCTTCTTCTCAGAAGTCCTTTGTATATGATCCTGATCGTTCTTCTGTTCCTTGGCGGTCTGGCTGTTTCACCTGTCAACAGCATGAAGACAGTCTTCATTCAGAATGTCGGCGGCGATGTCTCAATGCTTGGCTTAGACAGTTTTATCGGCGTCACGCTGCAGGCGGTCCTGATCTTTGTCTCAGGCAGATTCACCAGGATCCCTGTCAAAGTCAGACTGCTGATCATGTCTTCCGCATTATTGGCGGACATGTTACTGATCTACTTCGCGGTCTCTCCGTTCATGATCATTCTCGGTTCCATCTTCTGGAATATCTCATTCTCGGTGATGCTGCCGACACAGCGGGAGATCGTTGAAAAGCATATCGATCCATCTGTCAGAAACATTGCCCATAATGTCGCTGATGCCGCATACAACAACTTCTCGGCAATCATCGCTCTCTCCTACAGTGGCATATTAATTGATCAGTTCGGTGTAAAAATGATTGCCTTTGCCGGTATTCTCATCATGCTGACAGCTGTGGCAATAGAAACATCAATGCTGGTGAAAAAAGAAAACAGTAAAAACAATGTATACACAGGAAACACAATTATGGTTTCCGATCAGGAAGGATAAAAGAATATGAAAGAAATTGAAAAACTCGACGCAGGTCTTCCATACGATTTCTGGGACAATGAAGTCAATGCCAGAAGAAAACGCGCAATTACCCTGACAAGAAAACTGAATGCGATGGATCCCAATGATGAAGCCGCCAAGGTTCCGGTGATTCGGGAACTGTTCGGCTCCGTCGGAAGCGATCCCTGTGTCGATCCGGTATTCAACTGTGACAATGGACTGAATATTCATGTCGGCGACGAGTTCATTGCCAACTATGGCGTAACAATTCTTGACATCGCTCCTGTTCATATCGGTGATCATGCCATGCTGGGACCGGGATCCAAGATCATTACAGTAGGCCATCCGCTTTCCCCGAAGGAAAGAAGAAAGCATATCGGCATTGCAAAGCCGGTAACGATTGGAAATGACTTCTGGATGGGTGCAGGTGCCATAGTTCTTCCCGGTGTAACGATCGGTAACAATGTTGTTGTGGCAGCCGGTGCAGTGGTCACAAAAGATGTGCCTGACAACTGTGTCGTCGCAGGTGTGCCGGCAAAAGTGATCAAAGAGATCACCGATGATACAGATCAGATCTGCTGAATAACATACTCATCTCACCTGTGATCCTGATCCTGTTTTTGAGATTCTGCCGTTTTTTGAAAATTCAGATTGGATGAAAGGTCCAGAACATACGAAAAATGAGATCCCGGTCTCCTTACTCAGAAGTCCAGGATCTCATCTTTGCCCTTAACAGTGAGGATAACAGGACTCGAACCTGCACGGGTCACCCCATCGGATCCTAAATCCGATGCGTCTGCCAATTCCGCCATATCCCCATTTGAAGCACGTATATTCCTAAAACTCCAGAGTGCGTAAGATCAGTGCCTGAAATAATCTGTTGAATCATGAATGCCGATAACTATTGATCTTTCGTAATGTCATCATCTGAGACTGCGTAAGATCTTTTTGGCTTCGGCACGTAAGATTGTAACACAGCTCTCAAATCAACTTGGAGTTAGCAAAAAATCCATATAAGTGTAGATGTATAAATTAATAGCAATTTACAGGATGAAACTTTTATGTTTCTTATCATCGCCAATTGCACTAATTAGGTGTCTTTATTGCCCGTATAACCGAATAAATTGTTTGATACAAATAGAAAATCGCAAATATGGGACAAATTAATAAAAATATGTTTCTTAATATTGTTTTTTCTGAATTAACAATATAAAATATCGCTGTGAAGGGGCGATTATGATGAAGGAAAAGCTGGAAAGGATGACAGATCAGGTGAAAAAAGTGGATTTAGATAAAATCTCTTTCAATTTACTTGAAGCTGTAAAACAATTGGCTGTGTATGACACAAAGATAAAAGACTCAAGCATTGAAAAATTTTATCTTCCAAGACTGGAACAAATTGAAGCTCTGTCTTCTATGAAAATCGAAGGAACACAAACAACAATGAGCGATGTTATTGCTAGTGATGTTTTCCCAGACTCTAAGAATTCTGATCTACTTGAAGTTTACAATCATAATAACGCACTGCTTAGAGGGGCCAGGTCTGTAAAAGTGGACGGTGGTTTTACGAATGAAAACATAAAAGATCTACACAAAACAATGCTGACAGGGATTCGCCATAAGAATAAGAATATCAATTTAGGTGAGTATAAGTCGGAGGATAACAAAATTGTCAGTGAAACAAAAACCGTCATTTATTATCCTCCTCATTCATATGAGGTGCCGGATTACATGAATGACTTGATCTTATTTATGAACTCAGCAAATTATGTATATCATCCTCTTGTGAACGCAGCGCTGTTGCATGCACAGTTTGAGTCTATTCATCCGTTTGATGATGGAAACGGCAGAGTCGGTAGAATGCTGATACCTCTCTATCTTTATAAGACTGATGTGATCAGTGCACCGATGTTCTATATCAGTGAGGCAATTGAAAAAGACAAGATACAATATTATCGAAACTTAACAAACAGTCGTACGCTGGATATGAATCTTTGGATAAATTATTTTTTGCAGAAATGTATCGATCAGGCAAAAAAACACATCAAGTACTTTCAGGATCTTGAGACTATTCATAAGGAAGTATCCAAGTTGATCAAAGAGAATATCTCCTCACAGAAAAATATGGAACTTATTGATGCCTTGTTTAATTATCCTCAACTGACCGCAAAAAAACTTTCTGAGGAGATGAATGTGTCGAAGACACAAGCATTACGGTATCTGAAGGCACTAGAAGGATTAGGAATATTATATCCTGATCAGAAAATCAGAAACACTTCTTATTATTTTGAAGCATATTTAAAACTCCTAATCTAGAGTTTTGAATATAAAAAACGCCGGCACTACGGCAATAGTTCCGGCACGTCATGTTGTTTGATCAACAACTGAGTATTGATATTTTAACATGACGACTATTAAAAATCCATCCACATATGATGGGGAAAGGAGGTCGTCATGGAAACGATTATTATTGAAACACATATCAGATTGTCTTAAGACTGGCTTAGTAAGACTATTAAGTTAGTCTTCAGGAGGAACAGAAATTGAAAAAGTCTGTTCTTAAGAAACCAACTGATATTAAAGATGTCTTCGGTGCTTTCCTAGTTGAGAATGCACAGTTTTCTACAGGGAAGTACGATATGCCGGTGGTCAGATCAAATATAGATGAATTACCGACCTCGTTGTTTTCATATCAGAAGGTTGGTAAGAGAAAACTGAGTTTGCCGCCGAGGACTGCACTTCATTTCTTCAACTACGATTATATTTTCGATGGAAAATATGGAATTTGGAATGCCCTGATAAGAGGCGTCGAGTTTGAACGAGGATTTAATCTTAAAAAGTTAGAAGGATTCGACTGTATTATCGCGCCGGATTTCTCATTATATCTGGATATGCCGCTTGCGTGGCAGATCTGGAATGTATATCGTAGCAGAGTAGTAGTTTATGCGCTTCAGGAACTTGGATATAAGGTCATAGTAAACGCTCGTTGGACTGATGTGGCAAGCTATGAATTCTGCTTTGAAGGTATTGAAGAAAAATCAATCGTGGCTGTAGGCAGCTATGGCTGCTCTAATAAGCTGGAGGACCGGAAACTTTTCGATTCAGGTTTGGTTGAACTGATAAAACGAGTTAAACCAGATGCAATTGTTATTTACGGTACTATAACTGATTCAATGAAAGATATTCTGGAAAAGAACAATCAGAAGTATTATGTCTTTCGATCCGATACTTCCGTTGCCATGGAGGAACATTGTCATGGGAATGAAAGCAAATAGCGGATTGTTTCACGGAACATTAGGGTCAACATTCGGCCTGGGTTCGGAGTCTCCCGAAAGCTATACTGATAGAGGTATAGAAGTCCCGCAAAACGTTAAAAAGTGGATGAGTAAATTAAATCATAAGGGTGATATGATAGTCGGAAACAAAAGTGACTTTTCCGAAAAGGATGTAAGTATTCTGTCTAAAGAAACCGGAGTTGAATTTGCTCGCTTGACAGTAGGAGATAACACCTATTTAATCAGAGGCGATAAATCAGGGACGGACATACCACCAGAAATTTTTAAAGATCTAAAGAAAAATGGAGGTACCCTGGATTTTCATAGTCATCCATATGATAACGATATTATCCCTTCTGGCTCTGACAGGAATCTAATGAAACAGCTAAAAAAGATTACAGGTCAGCAATCCAGTAAAATAGTAACACCTAACGGGATTTCAGCTATTTTCAATGAGTACGGAATCATTGAAACTGGTTCGGTTTCAAATCTGATTGATGAAAACACAAGAAGAATGTATGAAGAACTGTTTGGAGGTAAATAGAAATGCTTAACAAAGAGGAAGCAAAGATAAATGCATGTTATGCAATAGCGCAGTTATTTGGGTTGGATTATTTTAGAAATCATATCGAGAAATCGTGCGAAGCATTCTCAGAAGGAGATAATGTAGATATGATGTATTTTCTCGGATTTGAAAATGACGGTGATTTATGGTCGGTTTTTGCAAAAGTAAACGTCAACAGAGAGACCAGAGAAATAACTTTCTTGGATTATAAAACGCCGGACGGAGTAAGGATGGAAAATCCAATAAGCCCAATCAGTTATACAAGCTAAATCATTTCGAGGCATCATTATTCGAAGGGGCTGTTAAAAAACCTCGGTTAAATTAGCCGAAGTGAAACAGCCTCTTTTTTTCATTTGGATACGTAAAAAGAAGGAAAAAAGGCTCGGGGAATCGAACCCGGAGCCAAATTCGGTAAAATGTCTTTGATCAGGAGACATATACCATGAAACATTTTAGCACGAGGCAGTGTTTTTTTAGCGGTACAGACTGATTGTTTCATCGGACAGATTAAAAGCCTGCTTCTCCTGAAGGAACAGTTCGAGCAGTTCTTCTGCGTTCTTGTCTGTGTTGCTGAATACGATGGCGTCCGCGTTGATTTTTCCGATTCTCTTCTTCATTTTCCACCTCCTGAGTATCTTACTTAAGCACGTAAGATTATCCAGAAACCGGTCAAATGGAGCTTAGGATCTAACGCCAACAAAAATGAGATCCCAGTCTCCTTACTCAGAAGTCCAGGATCTCATATTTGCCCTTAAACAGTGAGGATAACAGGGCTCGAACCTGCACGGGTCACCCCATCGGATCCTAAATCCGATGCGTCTGCCAATTCCGCCATATCCCCATTTGAAGCGCGTATATTCCTAAATCTGGCGTGTCTGCCATTTCACCACATCCGCATAGATACAGGCACGTACATGCCGTGCCTGTTTATTTTATCATGAATTACTGTTTTTGCATGACGTATGCAGCGAAATGCTCAACTTCATCCAGTGTTTTGAACCTTGCAATGAAGTAATCATCAGCCATACCCTGCAGGATGCCGGGCATCCTTCCGGACATGCAGATGTGCTGTCCGTAATTGCGGTAGACATCGTCATTTGAATGGACGTAGCTGCATCTGTCGCGCTTGCCGATAAAGACACAGTTCCATGAATGATCGATATGATCCGGTGATCCGTTGTCCCAGCAGACTTTGGCGTACATTCTGTAGAGGTCAACATCACACTCATAGTTCATCATATCGGGGATATAGCCGCCCGGTGTGCGCATATTGACTTCCAGTCCGATCAGGTCGCCTGTTTTTCCGAGTCCTTCCTTATCCTCTGTCATGCGGAAGTATTCCGTATGGAAGAATCTGGAACGGATGCCGAACTGCCGGATGACTTCAGATGCCTGGGTGTCGATATCTTCAGGAATATCGCGCAGGGAGTAGAAATAGTTTTCCGATCCTTCATTCAGTACATCCATGACAGATGATTTATAGACGTGACAAGTACGATAGATGATCTTTCCGTCCTGATCGACCAGACCGTCATAGGACCAGATCTCACCGGTAATGAATTCCTCCATGATGTACTGCGCGGGCAGGTCCAGCGTGAAGAATTCCCTCAGCATGCCTTCGTCCTTGATCTTCCATGTGGCATTCGCTCCGACGCCGTCATCGGGTTTGACGATGACCGGATATCCGACTTCTTTGATAAATGCCAGGGCATGGTCAAGATCACTGACAAGCTGGAATCTTGCTGTCTTGACACCGGCTTTCCGGTAGTAGTCCTTCATGGTGGACTTTTTCTTATAACGCATGACAGCGACCTCATCATCACCGCTGGTGATGTTGAAGTCCGTACGCAGTCTTGCGTCCTGTTCCAGCCAGAATTCATTGTGTGATTCCAGCCAGTCGATCTTTCCGTATTTGTGAGCGAACCATGCGACAGCACGGTACATTTCATCATAATCGGCCAGTGAATTGACCTGGTAGTATTCCGTACAGGCATCCTTCATCTGCTGGGGAAGGTAGTCGTACGGATCTTCGGCAATGCACAGGGCATTGCCGCCCATCTGCTTCCAGGCTTTCGGGAACTGATAATATGTATCGGGGAATGTCGGTGAAATGAATACGAAATTGTTCATAGCATCCTCCCTTTTTTTTATTCAGCAGATGAAGCCGACGTAGTAGGGCAGTTCCTGTCTCCACCAGGGCCAGTCATGCGCGACATCATAGCCCCAGAAATCGACCCATGCAGGTACATCCTTGTATCCGAAGAGTTCCTTCATGCGTTCGGCGTCTTCCTGCATCGGATGTTCCCAGGCACCGCGTCCGCAGCAGATGATCAGGTTCCGCTCACGGTACATCTGTACGTAGGGATGGTCATAGGGCATGCCGTTGATGTAGTCAACAGGGGAGTTGGCATAGACCAGATCATCGAAATAATCCGGGAAGAACAGTCTGGCATTGTATGCGCCGGAAAGCGCGATGCATCCGGCAAAGATGTCCGGGCGTCTCAGCGCAAAGTTCAGGGCATGAGTGCCGCCCATGGAGCAGCCTGTCGTCATAATGCCGGAAGCGTAGTTTCCTCCATTGCACTCTGCGTTGATATCAAAGATCCTCGGGCAGAGTTCATCGCAGATATAACGGACATATTCTTCCTGCGCTTCGATGCGCTTCCGGTTGTCCCAGCTGGTGGAAGACCAGCTGTTGTCATCGTTGGAATCGCAGCAGAAGAGCTGGATCCTGCCGGCATCGATGAAGTCCTGGATGCAGGCGATCATGCCGTTGTTTTCGAAATCAAAGAATCTGCCGCTCTGGGAAGGGAATACGAGCATCGGTCTTCCGGCATGCCCGTATACCTTGAATTCCATATCTCTGTGAAGATTCTGACTGTATTCGCGGTAATAAGCTGTATACACTATTTTCGTTCTCCTTCTTTTTTGTAAACATCTGCAGCAAATTTATTGACTTCCTTGATGGTGGTAAATCTTGCCATGTAGAATTCATTGCCCATGGCTGAAGACAGCAGATCTGGCATTCTGTCATGCATGCAGAGGTTCGGACCATAGTTCTTGTAGATATCGGACATGCTGGTCGTGTAGATGTACTTATCGCGTCTGCCGCAGTATACGCAGTAGTACGGACGCTCACCCTTATCGGATACGGTATTATCCATGCACATATGGGCATAGATGGAATATACGTCAACATTGTTTGCGAAGTTCATCATGTCAGGCGTATAGCCTCCCGGAGGACGCATGTTGACTTCCAGGCCTACCAGCTCGCCCTTCTTTCCGAGTCCCGGTTTGTCTTCCGTGAGACGGAAATACTCTGTATGGAAGAAACGGCCTTTGATGTTGAAGGCATGGATGACTTTCTGACCCATTTCCCTCAGGTCGGAAGGGATCTTCCTGACGGTATAGTAGAAGCACTCACCCTTGGAATTGACGATATCCATGACAGTTTCCGGGAATACCATGGAGCTTTCAAAGATGATGTTGTTGTTCTGGTCGGCAATTCCGTCATAAGTTTCGATATATCCGGGGATGAATTCCTCCATGATGTACTGTGTGCCGAGATCCTTTGTATAGAAATCAGCCAGTTCTTCATCATTGGAGATCTTCCATGTGGCATTCGCGCCGACGCCGTTGTCCGGCTTGACAATCACAGGATATCCGACCTGCTCAACAAAGGCTTTGCCTTCTTCCAGCGTAGTCGTCAGATGATATCTGGCTACCGGAACGCCGGCCTTTTCATAGTAGGCCTTCATACCGGACTTGAACTTGTACCTTAATACATCGTCTGATTTGTCACCGCTGGTGATGTTGAAGTCCGTACGCAGCCTTGCGTCCTGTTCCAGCCAGAATTCGTTGTTGCTTTCCAGCCAGTCGATCTTTCCGTGCTTGTGGGCAAACCATGCGACAGCACGGTAGACCTCATCATAATCCTGCAGATTGCGTACCTGATAATACTCATCCATGGCATCTTTGAGCTCCTGTCGCAGGTTATCGTAAGGATCTTCACCGATGCATAATGACGTGCCGCCGATCGCTTTCCAGGTCTTCGGGAACTGGTAATACTGGGGCGGGAATGTTGGAGATATAAACACAAAATTTGTCATAAGTAAACTCCTTTTAGCTATCCTGTACCTGTTAATTTTATCATATGGCGTAACCGGATGCTTTGTTTTGCAGGATATTCATGTAAAAAATGTTACAGAAGCTGAAAAAATGAAAGCCCCTGTTCTGCAGGGGCGTTCGTTCAGTTATTCCAGATCAGACTGTCTTCCAGACCGGGTGTATATGCCACCATGAGATTTCCTGCTTTCCGGCAGTGTTCCGTATCCGGCGCCTTATCCGGAGACATGATCCATATGACTTCGAGACTGACATTGTATGTATTCCGGTAATCCTCCACCAGCTTCATCCCGTCCTCATAGCTCATCGTAAACAGCGTTGTTGAGAGCGCGTCAGCAGCTGCCGAGTCAGGTGTGATGATGGAAACAGAGCGGAAATATGACGCGGGATACATCGTGTCAGGATCGATGATGTGGTGATACTTCACCCCGTCTGTCCCGACAAAGTAGCGTTCATAGTCACCCGAAGTAACGAAAGAACATGCGCCGTTCTGCTTCACGATGATCAGGCTTCCCTCGGCATCGGGATTCTGGATGCCGATGCGCCATTCCTGACCGTTGTATTTCTGACCCAGTGTGCGGGTATTTCCGCCGGCATTGACGGCACCGTTTGTGATTCCGAGTTCATTGAGTTTCTGAGCGATCTTTTCCGTGGCGAATCCTTTAGCGATTCCGCCGACATCCAGGGAAACATCCGGGTTTGTGATAAACACGGTATTTTCTTCCTCGTTGATCTCAACATACTCCCAGCCCTTGCGGGAAGAAGCTTCCTCCAGTTCCGGGAGCTCCGGCAGGGGTGCCTGCTCGCCCGTCAGGTTGATCTCGATCCCGGCATCACGGTATTCATGCCAGACCTTCAGGAGGGAGCCGATCGTAATATCGAACTTCCCGCCGGACAGTTCATAGTAATCTCTTGCCTCGATGAGCATTTCGATCAGGTCCGGGTCGACTTTGACGGTCTGTACGCCGGCATTCTCATTGATCGTATACATATTGTTCATGCCTTCGTAGCTGTTGTAGATGTCAAACAGGTTGTTGTAATAGGTGAACAGGGAGACAGCCTGCTGGAAGTGGGCATCGAATATATCCTTTGTCTCCGTGGCTTCCTGATATGTAAAGACCGTATCAAAACCTGCGTCCAGCGACAGGTTGTTGTAGTTATGCAGTTCCGGAGCAGTGTTTTCTGACTGCCCGGGTTCCGCGGAGCATCCTGCGCAGGTAAGCGCCAGAGCTGCCGCCAGTAATAACTTGACTTTGTTCATAATCGCGATTATAGCACAAAGCACTCGTTTTCAAGTGTTCAGTATGTTTGTTTGATGATATAATTTCAATGTTATAAGGAAGGGATGAAACTATGTCATTTTTAACAGGACCGATGCATCATCACCTGGAAGGACATAAAGATCTGACAGCTCATAAAGATGTACTGATTCTGGAAGAGCCGGATGATCTTTATATTCCGCTGGTCAACGGCAGGGCATCATGCACGCCGCTGGTTCAGCCTGGAGATGAAGTAAAGGTAGGAACAAAACTCGGGGAACCTGTTGATCACTGGTATGTACCTGTCTTTTCACCCGTCTCCGGAACTGTGGTCGGCGTTGAAAAACGTATGTCCGCAATTCTGAAGCCGACAGATCATCTGCATATCAAGAACGATCATAAGGGGACATCTGTACGCGCTTTTGAGCCGTTTGACTATGAGAGCGCAACAAGGGAAGAAGTTCTTGAGTTTACGAAGAATGCCGGAATGCTGGGTCTCGGCGGCGCCGGATTCCCTACATTCATGAAGTATTCCAAGCCGGAAAACATTGATCTGTTTATCATTAACGCAGTTGAATGCGAGCCCTATCTGACTGCTGACTACAGAAACTCAATGGAGAATGCTTCCCTGATGAAAGCCGGTGCGCTTGCACTGCTGAAACTTTCCACAGCACCGAAAGGTGCGATCGCCGTCAAAGAGGACAAACACGATCTGATCGATGTCCTGAACAAAACATTTGCCGGCACTCCGATCGAAGTAAAAACCGTCAAGGATATCTATCCTGCAGGCTGGGAACGCACGCTTGTATATCTCCTGACCGGCAGACGCTATGACAGGCTGCCTGCTGAGGCCGGCTGCATCCTGAACAATGTCAGCACATGTATCGCGCTGGGCGACGCGATGATCAACGGAAAGCCGATCACGCACAAATATGTCACTGTTTCCGGTGACGGCGTGAAGGATCCGCACAACGTATACTGCCCGGTGGGAACACCTTCCGCTACACTGGTCAAGGCCTGCGGCGGATATACTGCTGAAGACTGCCTGCTGATCGCCGGCGGCCCGATGATGGGACGCGCGATCCCGAACGAAGTATTCGTTATCGGACCTGCCAACAACGGTCTGACCGTACTTCAGAACAAGGAATACAAGACAGTCAAATGTCTGAGATGCGGCAGATGCACGGAAACATGCCCGTCCGGACTGGAACCTGTCCGTATCAACCAGTATGAAAAGATCAAAGACCTGGACGCTCTGAAAAAGCTGGATATCATGTCCTGCATTGAGTGCGGTATGTGCACTTATATCTGCCCGTCCAACATCGATGTGACTGAAGGAATCCGCAGAGCGAAGAGATATCTGACTCTGCAGGCTAAGAAGTAAGGAGGAGGGTGAATATGAAACTGACATTTAAACCGTCACCGAACTACCGCTCTTCCCAGACTACGACCGGGATCATGTTTGATCTCACGGTATGCCTGCTTGCGGTAACTGTGTTCTCGGTACTTTACTACGGCGTCAATTACGGCGCTTCCTACGGACTCAGAGTTGTGATCATGATGGTTTCCGCTGTCATCACATCCCTGATCGTTGATGCCATCTGGGCAAAGATCCAGAAAGTCGACATCAAGGAAGGCATCCTGAGTTCCTATTCCTGGATCACCGCAATGATCCTGACACTGATCATCCAGATCGATGTCAGTCCTTATGCGCTCTGTGTGGCAACAGTCATCGCGATCGTATTCGGCAAGCTGGTATTCGGCGGCTTCGGCCAGAATATCTTCAATCCGGCTGCCTTCGGCGCTGCTGTCATCATGAGCTCATTCGCTGCTACAAAATCAGCTGACTTTGTAACAGCCGCTACTCCGACCACAACGGCTGCTGCGTACGGCTGGATCATGAACACGGAAACATTCGGTTCATATGTCACGCAGTACGGCGGACTCGGAAAGATGCTGCTGGGCTGGTACCCGAGCTCACTGGGTTCCACAAGCGCGATCCTCATCGCACTGTGCGGTGTATATCTTGTCTGGAGAAAAGATATTGACTGGCGTCTGCCTGTCTGCTACATCGGCAGTGTATTCCTGATCACCACGATCATCGGCCTCATCAAGGGTGCCGGTCTGTGGTACGGTGTGTTCAATGTTCTCGCCGGCGGCGTTATGCTGGGCGGCGTGTTCATGGTCACCGATCCTGTAACAAATCCTGTTTCAATCCCCGGACGTATCATATTCGCGGTGGGATGCGCAGCACTCACTGTGATCATTCGTCTGAAAGCTAATTTCCCGGACGGCGTTCTGTTCTCAATCCTTCTGATGAACATGATGACTCCGGCAATCGATAAAATGTTCGATGGCAACCAGATCAAAAACGCTGCTGATTTCCGCAACAAGACGATCATCTGCAGCGCGCTGCTGGCACTTGTTTCTATCCTGGTAGGTTCAACTGTACAGGCTAAGGAAGTTACGCCGGAACCGGCTGCTCCCGCTGCGGTTGAAGGTTCACTCGGTACGATCGACTTCAGCGCCAACAATGTTGAAGTTACCGAAGTTTCCAACGACGGCAAGACAGCTGTTTACAGCTGCTCGGCTGACGGATTCGGTCTTATGAACAATATGGGTGCCGATTACAGCAGAAATGAAGTGACAGTCACAGTCGATGTCGCAAAAGGAAGCGTCGTCAGCGTAGCGCTCGATAACTTCGGTGATACCGCAGGCATCGGTGATACAGCGACTTCCGATGATGCGCTTGCAGGCTATGCCGGCAAAACACTGAATGACAGTGTTGACACGGTGGCAGGCGCAACATTCACGAGCGGCTCGGTTGCCGCAATGGTACAGGCAGCTCTTGAAGCTGCGGCGAAGTAAGGGGGATCCGGAATATGAGTAAAGATTCCACAGCTTACAAAGCGGTATTACTTGCAATACTGTGTGCGGTGTGCGGACTGCTGCTGTCAGGCATCAACGCCCTGACTGCCCCGATCATCGCGAAAAACCAGCTGGCGACAGTTATGGCAAGTCTGGAACAGATCTATCCGGGCGGTGAATTCACGGAAGTTGAATTTGACGATCCGAGCGGACTGATCCAGGGTGTCTACAAGTCACCCGGCAACGGTACGATCTACAAGATCCACAATGTCGGTTATAACTCCAACGGATTCACATTCATGGTTGCCTTCAATGAAGACGGTTCAGTCGGCGGATTCCTCCCGATCGAACACAATGAAACAGACGGCTTCGGCGCAAGATGCTTCCAGGATGACTACACAGCTACGATCAACGGGCTGACATCTTCCGATCCTGTACCGCTGCTGTCGGGCGCTACCCTGACATCCACAGCGATCCAGCAGGGTATCGACGCCGCAAAGGCACTGTTCAACGCGGATGCGGGAATCTCCTATGATCCCAACGCAGTCGCGGAACCTTCCGCGCCTGAAGCCCCGAAGATCGCGTTCAGCGACGACTTCTCCAAAACAGAGCCGGAAGCAGAAGAAATTTCCAATGACGGAATGACAGCTGTCTACTCCACAAAGGCAGGCGGCTTCAGCTTCCTGAATGAAAAAGGAAACAAGAATGAAGCGGAGATCACACTTGATGTACCGAGCGGAACAGTCAAGTCTGTCAAGATCACGAAGTTCTCCGATACTCCGGGTATCGGCGACAACGCAACAGCTGACAGCGCCCTGAAGGCTTATGAAGGTCTGAAGGCAGGCGACAGTGTTGACGGTGTATCCGGTGCGACATTCACTTCCAAATCCATCGCTGCCATGGTTAAGAGCGCTCTTGACAAACTGGCAGGCGGCGGAACATCTGCCGCAGAAAAACCTGCTGAAGAAACAGCAGCTGTCACAAAATATGCTGAGACAGAACCTGAAGTGGAAGAAATTTCCAATGACGGAACAACAGCAGTCTACCGTGTCAAGACAGGCGGCTTCAGCTTCGTGAATTCCGGCGGCGACAAGAATGAAGCAGAGATCACGATCGATGTTCCTTCCGGAACAGTCAAGTCGATCACAGTCGATACATTCTCTGATACAGCAGGTATCGGTGACAGGGTAACAGCTGAGGATTACCTCAAAAAGTTCGTCGGTGTCAGCGATCCCGAGGCAGTAGACAATGTGTCCGGTGCGACATTCACATCCAATTCCATCAAATCAATGATCCAGTCTGCTCTGGATAAACTGAAGGGCCTGAATGCAGGAACGTCTGCTGCAGAACCTGAAGCAGCAGAAACAGCTGCACCGGCAGAAACAGCTGCTCCGGTCGAAACAGCTTCTGTTTCCAAATACGCAGAAACAAAGCCGGAAGCTGAAACAGTTTCCAATGACGGTACGACCGCTAAATTCCGCACAAAGTCCGGAGGCTTCAGCTTCCTGAACGAAAACGGCGACAAGAACGAAGCAGAGGTCGAAGTTGATGTTCCGACAGGAAAAGTCAAGTCCGTCAAAGTCACAAAATTCGCTGATACTCCGGGTATCGGTGACAAAGCTGCTGATGACTCATGGCTGAGCAAGTTCGTGGGCGTCAGCGATCCGGATGAAGTTGACAACGTATCCGGCGCAACATTCACATCCAAATCCATCAAGGGCATGATCCAGTCAGCACTTGATCAGGTGAAGAATTCTGATCCGGCAGCAGCTGCACCTGCAGCATCCGCTCCCGATCAGACAGCTGCTGTCACAGAAACAACAGCTGCGCCGGAAGAAACAAAAGCACCTGAAGCAGCTGCTGCTCCGGAAACAACATCCAAGGACGACAGCAAGCAGACAGCTTCCAGATTCAAGGAGACAGAACCGGAACTGGAAGAAGTTTCCAATGACGGAAAAACAGCTGTTTACCGCATCAAATCCGGAGGCTTCAGCTTCCTGAACGAAAAGGGTGAAAAGAACGAAGGCGAGATCGAGATCGACGTTCCCACCCGTACCGTCAAGTCCATCAAGATCACCAAGTTCTCCGATACAACAGGTATCGGCGACAAGGCGACTGCCGATGATTTCCTCAGCAAGTTCGCAGGCAAAAAGGATGCTGATGATGTTGACGGCGTATCCGGCGCAACATTCACATCAAACTCCGTCAAAGCAATGATCCAGTCTTCCATCGATAAGACAGAAGCACCGGCTGCTGCTTTGCCGAATACTGAGGCAGGAAAGTGAGGAGACGATCATGAGTGTAAAAGAAGAGAAAAAAAGTTTCTTCTCGGAGATGCTCTTAAACAATCCGGTCTTCGGACTTTATCTGGGAATCTGCTCGACTCTGGCGATTTCCACGAGTCTGAACAACGCATTGGGTATGGGCGTTTCAGTAATTTTTGTTCTGGTGCTTTCCAACATCCTGGTATCACTGATCGCCAGGGTCACACCGGATGAGATCCATATTCCGGTTTACATCGTTATCATCGCTACACTGGTTACCCTGGTAGGCATGCTGCTGCAGGCATATACACCTGAGCTGTATTCAACACTGGGTGCTTACGTAGACCTGATCGTCGTAAACTGCATTATCCTTGGACGTGCTGAAGCATTTGCCTGCAAGAACGGCGTAGGTGCTTCCGCTAAAGACGGTCTGATGATGGGTCTGTCCTATACATTCAGCCTGATGGCGATTTCCCTGATCCGTCAGATCCTCGGAACAGGCATTCTGTCAATGTCCAACCCGTTTACAAATGCCGAGATCTTCGCGCTCCGTCTGATCCCCAGCGGATTCGAGATCCCCATCTTCAAGTCCCAGACAGGTGCGTTCCTGACGTTCGCGATCCTTGCCGCTGCTGTAGCAGCTTATAAGAAGAGCATCGACGATAAGGCAGCGCAGGCTGAGAAAGAAGCGAAAGCAGCTGCTGCAAAGGCTAAGGCTGAAGCAGCGAAAGCAGCAAAGGCTGCAGGTGCTGCCGCAAAGGAGGCTAAAGCATGAGTCTGTCCAGTATTCTGACGCTGATCATCGGCGGCATTCTGATCAACAACGTCGTATTGACCAAGTTCCTCGGAATGTGCCCGTTCATGGGTGTATCAACAAAACTCAGTTCTGCCATCGGCATGGGCCTGGCTGTTACATTCGTTATCTTCGGTTCCTCCGTGCTGTCATGGCTGCTGTATTACTATGTTCTGGATCCGCTGAACATCGAATACATGGAACTGATCACATTCATCCTGCTGATCGCGGCATTTGTCCAGTTCGTTGAGATGTTCGTCAAAAAGAACTCTCCGTCACTGTACAAATCGCTTGGTATCTTCCTCCCTCTGATCACAACAAACTGCGTAGTTCTCTTTGTTGCTCAGGACAATATCACACAGGGCTATAACCTGATCGAAACGATCGTGAATTCCATCGCTGTACCGCTCGGCTTCATGCTGATGCTGGTGATCTTCGCGACGATCCGTGAACGTCTGAATGGCGCGGATGTTCCTGAAGCGTTCAAGGGCAACCCGATCGCGTTCATCGTCGCAGCGATCATGGCTGTCGCATTCACCGCATTTGCGGGACTGGTATAAGATCCGATGAATTTCATATATGCAATACTGATCGGTGCCGCACTTGGTGTACTGAATATCTTTCTCTTGAAGAAGAACAGGGAGACGCCGGTTCCCGAGGGCTGTGAAGACCTCACACCGGACTGTACTGCCTGCGGTATTGCGGACTGTGCATTGCGTGAACACTATTTGAATCAGAAGGGAGAAAAAGATCAAAATGCTTAAAGCTGTATTGATGATGCTGGTTCTCGGCGGACTGTGCGGCGGACTGCTCGGCATCGCTTCCGTAAAGTTCCATGTGGAAGAAGATCACAGAGCTGAAGAAATTCTTGCCATGCTCCCCGGATATAACTGCGGCGGCTGCGGATATCCCGGCTGCGCAGGTATGGCTGCGGCGATTGCGGACGGCTCCGGAAATGTCATGAACTGCAAGCCCAGCAAACCGGAAGCGAAGGAAAAGATCAAACAGTATCTGGCAGAGAATCCTGCTGCTTAATACCGGAACGAACTGCAGACCTCAGTGGTTTGCAGTTTTTTTCGTTTTCCCGGGAGCGTTCAGCAGAAATACACACAAATTATGATGGATTTGTGGTATTCTTTTGACACAATGAGAAAACACTTCAAACGATTCAGAAACAGCCTGTACATACTGGCTGGCGCAATATTCTTTGCTTCAGGGATCACCGTCAGAGCGGAACTGATTCCAAATTCTTTCGACGAAACTTCTAGATCGCATGACCTGAGAAGAAATGTTCCTGTCGCGGTCAATGTGTATGCGAAAAACGGAACTGTCCCGCAGGTTGTTCATGAAGAAGGCGTGCTGAACGGCATCGCATTCGACGTTCTGCGTGTGGATCCGTCCGAGGACACGTTCATCCAGGTTGATTACAGTCCTTCCGCGCAGCTCCTTTACACGCTGTATGACCATGATCTTGTCAACAGCGGATATACGAGGATCGGCGGCATCAACGCAAGCTTCTTTTCCGGCGGCGGCTGTCCTGCCGGAGCTGTCAGAATCGATAACGAATGGCAGTACTACGGCGATATGGAACTGTCTCCTTCCTATGGGAACGGATACGCGACAGCGTACTTCAACAATACGGACATGGAGATCAAATACCACGGCTGGTCCGGAAGTACATGGATCCCGTATGATGACGGGATCTGGAACGGTGAACAGACCGGCGTACATGCCTACGGGATCAGTTCAAAGTTTGCCCTGTCTGGTTCCTATACATATTTTGCCGACGGCGTTCAGACAGACCTGACTACAGGGGGTACCGGCCGCTACCAGACAACAAGAGCTGTCAGCCTGCTGGCGCAGCGCGCTGACAAGCAGTACCTGCTTATGAATTTCTACGGCCGTATCTCTGACTGGGATATCATTGAATATCTGCGCTCAGAGAATGTAACGGACGCAATCAAATTTGACGGCGGCGGTTCGACCCAGATGGTTTACGAAGATACACTGGTGAACCTGCCTTATGTCAATTCCGGATATAGTGAAAAGGTGAATGACAAACCGCTGTTCGGATGGGTCGATGTCTCCATGGGATACCCTACGCTGGAAGAACCAGTCTATGAGCGGGTGACGCTTGATGTACGTTCCGGTGATACCGTGCTCTTTGAAGAGTCTGTCCCTGTCGGGGCGACCCTGACGATCATGGATGAAACAGGGGGTATTTACCTGGACCATGTGAAATTCCTGCGTGATATGCATATCTCACTGACACCGACTTCTTCCGTCACAAAATCCGGTTCACTTGATCACGACACGCTCTATTATCAGGACCAGGAATTCGGTATGGCAAAGACCGTCCTGCGTACCGGATCGGAAACAGATGTCGTACTGGTCGTGGTTGGTGATTATGAAATACCCGGACTGGACCTGTTCACTGCTTCAGCGGTATCCGGTGAGGATGCTGTTTGGACATATACAGGACAGACTCCGGTAGAACTGACGATATGTGATGAAACAGGAACCCCAGTCAGTACCGGGACGGTCGACTATGATACGTCGATCGAACTTGTGCATCCTGAAGTGGAAGGCATGGAATTTACCGGCTGGCAGGTCGGAGGCGATCTGCTCAAGATCAGGATCGAACCGATATATCAGAAAGCAGAAGAACCGGGCGTAATGGACAAGATCAGCGGATTCCTGGGCGGTCTGCTGCCTGATAAAGATGAATAAATGGAGGCAACATGAGCAAAATCGTATTTCTTGACGTCGACGGCACACTGATCGACTACGAAGCAAAGACACCGGCAAGCGCCAAGAAGGCGATCGCCGAAGCCAGGGCAAACGGTCATAAGGTATATATCTGTACCGGATGTTCCAAAGCCGAGATCGAACAGAGAGATCTGCCTGAACTTGACGGCATGATCGGCGGAAACGGCGCCTATGTAGAGGACAACGGTACTGTTGTCATGCATCAGGGACTGTCCCCTGAGGACGTCAGACATATCGTTGACTGGTGCAATGAGCGTCATCTCGGATTCTATCTGGAAGCCAACTCCGGCATGTACTGCAATGACTATATGCTGGAACAGGGACCTGAGACGATGGTGAAGTATGCGTCCGGAAAGGGTGCTGACCTGAGCGCAGCCAAGCAGTCTGCCAGCAGGTTCATCAACAGCTTCATCCATCTGCAGGGAGAAGATCTCTACCGCAGTGATGTCAACAAGATCAGCTTTATCCTGAGCACCTACCAGGATCATCTTGACTCCAAAGAGGAATTCCCGCATCTGGTCGCCAATACATGGGGCGGCAAGGGTGAACTTGCGCTGTTCGGTGATCTCGGTCCGACAGGCATCACCAAGAAACACGCGATCGAAGTTCTGCTTGATTACCTGCATGCCGATCAGAAAGATACGATCTCATTCGGAGATGCGAAGATCGACCTTTCCATGTTTGAACTCTGCGCGTTCAATGTCGCAATGGGCAACGGAGGTCCGGAGATCAAAGCTGCTGCCGACTATATCACAACTGATGTGAATGATGACGGCTTATATAATGCGTTCAGCTATCTCGGCCTGATCTGAGTTTTTATGACAGATCTGCCATACAATAAAAATCAGTTGACAAAGAATTGAAAAGAAATAAACTTATTTTATAAGCTGGGAAGAGAAGAGTACCCTGGCAGAAGCCATTCCAGAGAGTCCCGGAAGCTGAAAAGGGACAGGCGGAAATCAGGTGAACATGGTCTTGGAGCTGCAGGTCCGACATGTAGGATCTGCCGGGAGTGCCCGTTACAGCAATAGAGTATTTCTGAGCTGTTCAGCGTACTTGAAGAGGAGATGATCGTGAGGTCATTTTGAACTAAGGTGGTAACGCGTATAACTACGCCCTTATGAGAAGGGCGTAGTTTTTGTTAAAACCGGCCGGCAGGATTACCTTTTCAAGGAAAGAAAACTAGGAGGGAAATCGCATGAAAAAAGCTATCAGAACATTAACCGCAGCATTCCTTGCAGCAGCACTTACAGGATGCGCAGGCGGATCATCATCTTCATCAGGAGCACCTGCTGAAGACAAAACCATCACAGTCGGTGCCACACCGGTACCGCACGCAGAAATTCTGAATGATATCGTGAAGGATGTCCTGGCAAAAGACGGCTGGACACTGGAAGTCACTGTCTTCAATGACTATGTACAGCCCAATACTGCTGTTGAAGAAGGCGAACTGGATGCCAATTATTACCAGACACTGGGATATATGAACGGTGAAAACCAGGACAGAGGACTTCATCTTGTTGCTGTAGCAGGCGTTCATATTGAACCGATGGGACTCTATTCCGAAAAGATCACAAGCCTGTCCGACCTGGCTGACGGCGCTGAGATCGCTGTTCCGAACGACAAGGACAACGAATCACGTGCACTCTCCCTGCTCGTCGCAAAGGGACTGCTGAATGACCTGGGTACGGAAGTGCTGACAGAAACAGACTTCAACGGCAATGCGGATACGAACCCGCACGATTATAAGATCACTCCGATCGAAGCAGCATCACTGCCCAGAACACTGGCTGATGTTGACGGAGCAGTCATCAACGGCAACTATGCGCTGGAAGCAGACCTGCCGGCAACACATCCCGCACTGTTCATCGAAGAATTCGATGCTGATACAACAGTACGCCGTACAAACTGGATCGTTGTCAAGGAAGGCAATGAGGATTCAGAAAAGATCAAGGCTCTGTGCAAGGCTATCCAGTCTGAAAAGGTACAGAAGTTCATTGATGAAACATATAAAGGCGCTGTCATCACTTCGTTCCTCGGAGCTGACGCTGCCAAATAAGTAAAAACGAAACAACAGATCGATCGTCTGCAGCACTGGTACTTGCCGGTGCTGCTGTCGTCATGAAGAATTACAGGAGCTGAACATGGTAGAAATCGTAAATGTCAATAAAAGTTTTGGTGACCTGAAGGTACTGCAGGGGATCAATATCCACATCAATGATCATGAGATCTACGGGATCATCGGTCAGAGCGGTGCCGGCAAGTCCACGCTGCTCAGATGCATCAACGGCCTGGAGTCATATGATTCCGGGGATATTATCGTGGATGGCGTGAAAGTGAATATCCATGACAAGAACCAGCTCCGTCAGCTCCAGAAAAACATGGGAATGATCTTTCAGAACTTCAACCTGCTGAGCAGGCTGAATGTCTATGACAATGTTGCGCTTCCGATGAAGTTCTGGGGGATGAAGACAAATACCCCTGAAGCCAGGGAGAAGATCCTCGGCCTTCTCAGACTTGTCGGTCTGGAAGACAAAAAGGACGCCAGGCCGAGAGAACTCTCGGGAGGCCAGATGCAGAGAGTCGCCATTGCCAGGGCGCTTGTCCTTGATCCGAAGATCCTGCTCTGCGATGAAGCGACATCGGCGCTGGACCCGGGTATTACAAAAGAGATCCTGGCACTGCTCCAGAAGATCAATGATGAAATGGGCATTACGATCATTGTCGTAACGCACCAGATGGAGGTCGTGAAGCAGATCTGTCAGCGTGTTTCCTACATCAAGGGAGGCAGGGTTCTGGCAGAGGGCAAACCGGAAGATCTGTTTGTCAGGCCGAATAAGGATATCAAAGGCTTCCTCCAGGAAAACAGCGACCTGCTTCCGAAGGAAGGGGTCAACATCCAGATGTTCTTCACGGATGAAAGTTCTGATGAGCCTGTGATCACGGGCATGGCAAGAAACCTCGGCATCGACTTCAGCATCTGCTGGGGAAAGCTTGAGGATTTCCGTTCCAATGTATTCGGAAGCCTTGTCATCAATGTAAAGCATGAAGACCAGCAGAAGGTATGCGATTACCTTGATCAGGCAAAGGTCGTATGGGAGGTACTGGAATAATATGATGGATATTATCATGAAAGCCACGACGGAGACGCTGTATATGGTGTTCTGGTCGACATTGTTTGCGGTGATCATCGGATTTGTTCCGGCACTGATCCTGACATTGACCGCGCCGGACGGACTGCGCCCCAATAAGCCGGTCTATGAAGTGCTGAGCTTTATCGTCAACACTTTCAGAAGCTTCCCGTTCATTATCCTGATGGTCATCGTCATCCCTGTGACACGCGCGATCGTCGGCAAGGCGATCGGAACGACGGCAGCGATCGTCCCCCTGACCATCACGGCTGTTCCGTTCATTGCCCGTATATTTGAGAACGCACTGCGGGAAACAGATCCGGGTGTTATCGAGGCAGCCCGCTCATTCGGCGCTTCCGATATGCAGATCCTGTTCCGCGTATACATCAAGGAATCCATTCCGAGAATGCTGAACGGCATCATCCTGCTGATCATCAACCTGGTCGGCTGTTCCGCAATGGGCGGCGCGATCGGTGCCGGAGGACTCGGCGACATCGCGATCCGGTACGGCTATCAGATGTACAGACTCGATTATCTGACTGCCTGCTGCATTATCCTGATCGTATTCGTACAGCTGGTGCAGTCTGTCGGCAACGCGCTTTACAAAAAAATCTCATAACAGCATATGGAATCATCACCCTTTCTGCGGATATTACCAGGGAGGGTGTTTTTTATGAAACGCAAAACGATCAAGATCACGGCAGCCATCATCTGCGGCCTGGCCCTGGGAGCCCTGACCATCCTGGCTGCTGTTGTATACAGCAGGATGACAATGGACCTGGTGCAGGCGTATGTTGCCTCACACGATATCCCGCCCAGGACAAGAGTCACAGCATCTGATCTGACCGTGATCCGGATCCCTTCCGCATACCTTGCGCCGGGGACATACCGGCAGAAGGAAGAGATCCTCGGGAAATATACGGAGATCCAGGGAATGATCCCCGCAGGCTCACCGTTCTATCAAAATATGCTGTATGAAGAAGACAGTCTGCCGGATTATCCGGCATCCCAGCTGAAACAGGGACAGGCTGCCTATTCCCTGGAAACAGACCTGGCATCCGCCGGTTCCCTGACAGCAGGCATGCGGGTCGACCTGTACCTGACGGTTGATCTCAGGGATTCCGCACCTGCGTCACAATGCCTGTTTCAGCATGTACGGATCATTTCACTGAAAGATCATCAGGGGATCGAGATCACGGATGAAAGGAGCACAGGCATGCCGTACCTGGCTGTCATTGCCCTGTACCAGAAGGACGTCGGGACCATGAGCATTGCGGATGAGATCGGTACTGTGAAGATGATCGCTTCCTCAACGTCCTATGACAGTACGAAAGAAGCAGTCCTGGTCGGAAGGGATCTGATTGACAGGTATCAGGAACAGCTGAAGAAGGAAAACAACTGACACTTTGCGTTTTCTCTTCTATGAGGTAGAATTGTCTCATCTGATTAGGAGATTGAAAACATGCACGAAATACTTGAAATAGGTCTTGAATTGATCGTTGAATACGGAGAACTGCTGCTTGCGTTCACCGGAGTACTGATACTGCTGTATCACGCGGTCAGGGGAATCATCATGCTGGTGAAGCACGATAAAATGGCGCCGCTGTTTGTGGGGAAGGGCATTACCCTGTCCCTGGAATTCCTGATGTGCGGTGAAGTGCTCGGAACTGTCCTGGCGGACGGACCGGATGACTATCTCAGATTGGCTGTTCTGGTCGCGCTGCGTGCAGCGATGTCCGTGATCATCAACTGGGAAATGAAGAACGAAAAAAAAGAACTTGAAGAAGAAAATGAAGCTGACTGAATTGCCGGCTTCATTTTTTAAACAGGATACGCATGATCTCAGCTGATGAACGGGACTGTGATGAAAGTTCCATGGACTGCTTCAGCAGGGGGACCGCGTAGTCATAGTACTGGCGCAGTCCGTCACACAGATAATAGAGGCCCTGCTCCCCGTCATCCGCAGCAGCGAATCTGTCCTTCAGACAGCCTCCGCCGCAGAATTTCAGATACGGACATTCCCGGCACTGCCTGACAAGGGCGTCTTTTTTTGCGTTTCCGAACGAGCGCTGTACCTCTGACTCAGCCAGGGTGCTCAGATCATCCTCCAGCACATTGCCGATCAGATGATGCCTGTCGACAAAGTGGTCGCAGGAATAGACATTGCCGTCGCGTTCCACGATCAGTACTGTTCCGCATGTTTCCGCCAGCCAGCATACATCGGGTGTTCCGCCCGCAAGGACCAGAGCGGTCTCGGCAAACAGCTGGACATTTGTTTTACCCATGTCATGGGAAGCCCACTCACGGAATACATCCTTCAGGAATTTGCCGTACAGCTGGGGTGTCACGGAATCTTCCGTTACTTCGCCGTTTTCCCACCGCACGATCGGTATGAACTGGATCCATCCGGTATTGAATCTGCGCAGCGCTTCATATACAGCCTTGCCGTTGGCGGCTGTATCGGAGGTGACCGTGCACAGCAGGTCCGGCTTGATGCCGTGCTTCTTCAGACGATTGACCGTGTCCGCGACACGCTGGTAGGTAGGCTTTCCGCCTGTATCATGCCGGTAAAGGTCATGTATGAACCTGGTCCCGTCTATGGAGATGCCGACATCAAACCGGTTCTCCTTCAGGAAACGGCACCATGTATCATCGAGATACAGTCCGTTGGTCTGAAGGTTATTCCAGCATTCCTTGCCGGAAGGCAGATATTTCTTCTGCAGGGCGACTGCTTTCCGAAAGAATTCCAGTCCCGCCAGCGTCGGTTCGCCGCCGTGCCACGTAAAAGAGATGACCTTTCCGCTCACAGCATTCATATAGCTGCGGATATATGTCTCCAGTATTTCATCACTCATGTGAGGCGGGGCAGTGCCGTTGTCGGCGTTCAGGTAATAGCAGTATGAGCACTGCATATTGCACAGGGAACCGACCGGCTTTGCCATTACTACAAAATCGCTCATGCACAGTCCTTTCGTGAAAGAAGACCGGTTACGGTCTTCATGTGTTACTTCAGATGTTTGTCGAAGAATTCCAGCGTCTTGTTGAAGGAATCCATTGCCTGTTCCTGCCGGTACATCGGCTTGTCATAGTACCAGATGCCGTGTCCCGCGCCGTCATACCGGAAGAACGTATAGTCTTTGCCAAGCTTTTTCAGTACCTCTTCAGTCTGATCGACCTGGGCAGCGTCAGGACTGCGGTCTTCATTGCCGAAAATACCAAGCAGAGGGATGTTCAGGTTTTCAGCGTAATCGATCGGCGATTTCGGACGCGCAGGGCTGAGTTCTTCCTCTTTCATGATGACTCCGCCGCCCCAGCAGTCTACGGCACAGTCGAATCCGTCGACCGTGCAGGCAGCCAGGAATGCATGACGTCCGCCGGAGCACATGCCGATAACGCCGACCTTGCCGTTGGACTGAGGCTGGATCTTCAGGAAATCCAGGCAGCCTTTGGTATCGCCCATGACACAGTCATCGGGAACACCGCCCTGTGCTCTGCTTTTCTGCGCTACTTCAACGGGTGTACCGGTTCCGACACGGCAGTAAATATCCGGACAGAGCACAGCATAACCATGCTGGGTGAATCTTCTGGATGTTTCTCTGCACCACTCATCCCAGCCCGGCATATGGGGGATCAGAACGATTCCGGGATGCGGACCATCGGAGAGCGGACGTGAATAATAGGCACGGATCTGATCGCCCTCATAACCTCTCAGGGAGATCGTTTCCGCGATCATGCCCTCACGGGCACCAGTCTGCAGATCATTCCACATAGTATTATCACACTCCTTATAAACTATATTAATCATATCGTAAAAGAAACTCTGCTTCAAATATCGTACCGGCATCAAATATAATATTGCGTATGAAAATAAAAGAACTGAAACGCAGGGATCCTGAAGTGAAGGAAGTCAGACGTCTGTATGAAGCGTCGTTTCCCGGAAACGAAAAAATGCCCTTCCGCATCATTCTGAAGATGCTGGATGAGCACCATAAGCTGTATCTCATTACAGAGGAGACGCAGATCGTCGGTTTTGTGTACATGTATCTGGATACAGTGTCATTTCTGTACTATTTCGCGGTGGAGGAACATCTGCGGGGAAAGGGATACGGCTCACGCATACTGCAGATGCTGAAGGGAATCGGGAATACGGAAAAAATCATCCTTGAGATCGACCTGGTAACGGACGATATGACCGAAGCGGATGAAGCGTTCAGAAGACTGCGCTTTTATGAACGCGCGGGATATGCCCGTACCGGCATCCGCTACTGGTTCTTTGCGGATTATGAACTGATCGCTGATCCGCCGGGATATACCAAAGAGGAATACCGCAGACTGGCAGGAAAGCTCTGGGGAAACTACGCAAAATTCATCAGATATCAGTAAAAAAGGACCGGAGTCCTTTTTTGCTGGTTAATCGATCGTAATGTATTTCTGCTCTTCAGGCTTATGTTCAACAGCCTTGTTATTGGGAACTGTCAGGTGGAGCTCACCGTTTTCAAACGATGCCTTGATGTCCTCCTCCTTGATGTTCTCACCTACATAGAAACTTCTGGAAGCACTGCCTGAGTAACGCTCCTGACGGATGATGTTGCCCTTGGCGTCTTTCTCCTCGTTTGTTTCATTGCGTTTTGCTTCAATGACCAGATTGCCGTTTTTCAGAGATAATCTGATGTCTTCCTTTTTGTATCCGGGAAGCGCTACATTCAGCAGATAATTGCCGTCTTTCTCTGTGATATCGGTCCTCATGATGTCATTGGTCCTGTTTGATGTGAAGAACGGTGCGGTGAATGCATCATCGAAGATGTCATCAAACAGATCATAAGCTCTTCTTCTTTCAGGTAAAAATCCAAACATATTTTCCTCCTCGTTCACTCACGTGTTGATCCGTTTTACGTCGTGCACTTGGTTGGAACTTTTCTTTCTGTAAGCTTCTTCTGCTTACACTTATAATATAGCACGCATTTTAGCACTTTCAAGTGGTAAGTGCTAAAAATATGGCAAAAAGTTTGATTTTTTATCAAATTAACGCAGAAATATGGCTGTTTCCGGAAAAATGAATGTTTGACACATATCACTTCAATGAAAAGACGTATAGAATATAGGAGCTGTTTATCAGCAGACCAGGAGGAAAGAAAATGAAAAAATATATACAGATGATGTTTGCTGCAGCATTGCTGTGCACTGTCACAGCCTGCTCCGGCAAAACAGACAATGAACCGGCACCTTCCGCTTCCGCAGCACCTACAGCAGAAGCAGCCGGAACAGCGGCAGCTGAACCGGCCAGCACGGCTGAAACAGGGCAGAATCCTGTCATGAACTTTGTTGGTTCCTATGCGGCTGACAGAGCAAGCATGCTGGTTGAAGCAGACGGTACGGACGGCGCGAAGTTCACTGTGAAATGGTCAGACAGTGCTTCAGAAACCAATGAGTGGACAATGTCCGGTAAGTTCAATGAAGAAGATACGAGTGTTTCCTATGACAACGGTGTCAGAAAAAAGCTTGTTTACAATGAAAAGGGCGAGCTGACAACTGATGAAACACTTTATGACAACGGAACAGGCAGAATCGTATTTGACTATGACGCAGGAACGCTGACATGGACAGATGACCAGGATCATATCGCAGATGACCGTGTGTTTGGATTTGTACCGGTATCCGCAGCTGAAACAGAAGGAGAGCAGTTCCTCGGACGCTGGGTATGCGGAAGAGCTGTGATCGAGGTCACGGAAGCAGACGGCGATATGCCCTACAATGTTATGATCACATGGTCCAACACGGCAGCTGAGCATACAGAATGGGTATATGACTGCTACTATGACGGTGAAGCGCTTGTTTCCAATGAGACAGGTACAAAAACAACGATCGTCTTCAATGAAAAAGGTGAGGTCACTTCCTCGGATGAAGCATTCAATGACGGTGCTGTACGTCTGAGCGTCAACGACAAAGGAATGCTGGTATGGGAAGAATTCAAAGAAGATGCTGGCAAAGACATGGAGTTTGAAAAAATCGACTGATCATAATACGCTCCCTCCGGAAGATACCGGGGGGAGTTTTATAATGTTGGCGTATAATAAAAAGAAAGAGTGCGGTTGATCGTTTCATCTGATATCCTTTGATTCAGAAGAATCGTAATGATACATATGCTTTGCAGTGCCGCAGATGCTTTCCGGAGGTGTATATGGCAAAAAAGAAAAAGGACATCCTGATCCCCAGGATCGGCAAAACTGTATGGAAGAAACTGAATCCTTACGGGACCGATATGCATTGGCGGTTTGAACAGCTGCCCGGCTCTTACTCGGAATATATCGGGGATTTTCTGTATGAAGACGAAAATGAGCCTGATCCGGATCAGAAGATCAAGGTTGTCATGCTGGGGGCGGACTACCTGAAATGGCTGGGAAAACTGGAAATGGAAGACTGTGATGCTGCCCGACATGTCTATATGGAACATACAGATGATGAAACGGCAGAACTGCTTTTGAAACGCAATAACATGAGCACAAACCGCTATCTGATGGCACTACCTCTGATCGTCAAATTCCTTCCGGCATTCAACGGTGTCCTGCAGACTGAGTACAGGCTGCCGGTGGAACTGTGCGAAAAACTGGAAAAGGCAATTGCCGGGCTGTATCCGGATTCAAAAATCATTGTGCCCGGGACGATATGCAAGGCGGTTGATATCTCTACAGTCAATCCGGATAACTGGTTCCATGTGATCTTTGAGGAGAAAGACCATCACCCGGACTGGATCGTTTCCACCCAGGACTATGAATCACCGTTCCTGCCGCTGGCGATCCTGTATATTCCGTTTGTTCTGGAACATACATGCCGGAGTGCAGTATTCACATATGATGAATTCCTCAACTGTGATGAATTTCATATGAATACATATGATGTGGCAGAAACAGATGACTTTGAGCAGATCTTCGATGATATGACAGAACTTCTCAAAGATTCCGGAATATTTGAAGAATCTGATATCACCGTGGTTGCCGATGTTCCGCCTTATGACGCAGCATACCAGCATGAACGTTTCTGGCTGCACCAGGTCTATGAGGATTTTGTTGAAAGCATGACAGACATGATGGAGACTGAAATGGCCGATCTGGATCTGCCGGATCCGCCCAAAAAATTCAGAGCATAGAAAGAGTAAAGATATGAAGTTTTCCGAAGAAGCAGTATTCATAGTAAAAACGCTCCGCAGTTACGGAACGGCTTTTGTGGTGGGCGGCTGCGTCAGGGACAAACTCATGGGTGTTGATGTACATGATGAAGATATCACTACCAGCATCCTGCCCCAGAAAGTTTCGGACATCTTCAAAGAACTCGGATATCCTGTGATCCCTACCGGGATCAAGCACGGAACGGTCACGGTGCTGATCAACCGGAAACCATTTGAAATAACGACGTACAGGATCGACGGAAACTATACGGACGGAAGGCATCCGGACAGTATTTCTTTTACTGCTGACGTCAAGGATGATCTGGCAAGGCGTGATTTTACGATCAACGCGATCGCGTATGATCCCGTCAATGACGAGATCATTGACCCGTATCACGGAATCGATGACATCAAAAACAAGATCGTCCGCGCAGTCGGTGATCCAAACGACCGGATCGCGGAGGACCGCCTGAGAATGATGCGGGCTGTGCGCTTTGCGGCAGAAAAGGGCATGGTGATCGAACCGGGCCTGTACCGTGCGGTCAGGAACTACGCGCATGAGATCACTTCTGTTTCTGCAGAGCGCATCGGTGAGGAACTGCATAAAATGATGACCGGCAAAGATCCCCGTGAAGCCCTGGTCCTGCTGCACAGGACAAGACTGCTCGAAGCGTTTGCGCCGGAACTGGATATATTGTTTGACACACCGCAGAATAATCCGCATCACATTTATGATGTGGGGCTTCATACAGCAGCTGTATTGAAAGGCTGTGAAAGCAATGACGATGTGCTCCGGTTTGCGGCACTCTTTCATGATGCTGGTAAGGCAGCTGTCAGAACGACAGATGACAAGGGAGTCGATCATTTTTACGGACATCCCGTCATTTCCGCAAAGATCGCCCACCAGGTCATGAAGCGCCTGAAGTATTCCAACAGACTGATCGACGGGACCGTTCTTCTGGTAAAACACCATGAGGAGATCGGGGATCCTAAAATGAATATGGCAAAATACCTGTTCAGGAACCAGGATATCGCTGCACCGGATACCATGAGGCAGCTGTTTACGCTGAGAAGAGCCGATGTATCGGGACAAAATCCGGAGACCTGGCAGAAAAAGTATGATGATATGGACATCCTGGAACAGAAACTGGCCCGGATCACTGTTTTCTCGGAAAAGGATCTGGCTGTCAACGGAAACGACCTGATCTCATATCTTCGGGAGAGAGGGACCGAACTGAAAGGACAGGATGTCGGACTGCTGAAAAACAGCCTTCTGCATGCTGTGATGGTCGAAAAAGAAGAAAACACAAAGGGACATCTGCTGGCGATCTGTGAGAAACGGTACAGAATGATCCTGAAGGAAAAGGGAAAATCATAAATCTTTTCTTGCACTGCAGGAATGTTTAAGGTAGAATAACTATTGCCTTATGGCGGCTATGGTGAAGTTGGTCAACACACTGGATTGTGGCTCCAGCACTCGTGGGTTCGAGTCCCACTAGTCGCCCGTAAGAATAGATGGCCGCATATTTGTGCGGTCAATGGCGTAAACCCAAAAATGGGTAAGCGCCTTTTTTTTAGTAGCACAAAAAATAAAAAAAGGGTGCTTCAACAAAGCGTAAAAGAAACTTGTACAGTTTAGAAACTGCACTGAATACGGATATTGATGATTGAACTTATCGGCTTATCGTTCTATTCTTAAATTGTTTGAGA
>JAFRJJ010000065.1 GCA_017432325.1 Solobacterium sp.
AAATACAAATATATTATACCATAAAACACATGACCACACCACATAAAGACACAACTTATTTGACAAATAAAAACGAGATTATTTCCCGTGCTTATCGCATATTCTGAATGTCGCGTCATTTCTTAACTGTCAAACTCCCGAACAAGTTATAACAACTTATAACAAGTATCCACTTCATTTTCTGACAATAAACGAGATCCTGAGCAATCGGGATCTTTGTTGTTTCTGGTACTGTGATTGCCAAACGAGAGGAAAATGCTAAAATAAAGGCACAAAAGTTATGGGCTGGTCGAAAGACCCGGGTCCATCTTACGCGGGGAAGTTCCTCGCATTTTTTGTAATTGATATATGTCACAATTATATTGGAGAGGCTTAAGGAGGCCGACATGAATACAATAGAAGATTTTGAATACGGACAATTTGTTATATATGACGGAAAAGTCATGCTTGTTTATGGTGTTCCTTACGATGAAGAAGATGAAGGATATCCAGACCAGATACTGCTGATTGAAGAAAACAGCCCTCGTGTATATGACAAAGAGGAAGAAGCGGAATATACGAAATACATTTTGGCTCCGGCAAGTGATGTGCTTAAACCCTCAGGCGTAAACGTCAGCGAAGATACCTTAAGATCATTTTTCAGGATTGATACTACTCCATGGAACCTTTGTGCGGAAGGGTTATATCCTTTCGCGAAGGAATCAGGAAGCTTTGTCTTAACAGAAGACGACGTCGATACTTTTCTGTCGCATCTTGGTTCGATAGATCCTGTTGTCTATGATGAATGGCAAACACAATTTGTTTTCAATCATCATGTCAGAACACAGAAAGAGGATCCAGATCATTTCACCTTGATAATGGTATGGAACTTAATGAAAGATGATTTTGAATGGTATGATGCTGAAGAAGATGAACCTGAATATATTCAAGCAATATAGGATTTCTATAAACTGAATAGAGGCAAAAAGCTAGATGAAGTAGACTTTCCAGATGAATATAAAAACACTGTCATTTCTGATATTTACTTATCTTCCACAGTGAATCCGATTTCTGATATGCAGAAGCAAACATATATCAAACTTTTAAACAAACAGGTCGCTGCAGGTGATCACTGGGCAATTCGGCATAAAGCCTATGCTTATTATGGCGGAAACAGTATTGTTCCGTGTAACTGGAAAATTGCTGAAGAAACACTTCTGAAATTGCATGATACTCAAACAGAAGATGCGAAATATTCTGCCAATTCTCTTGGCTATATTTACTACAGTGACCGGCTCGGGGAACCGGATTATGACAAAGCATTTAGATATTTCTCAGAGGCAGCTGAGTATGGAATCATTGAGGCAATGTATAAACAAGCCGATATGTACCGAAAAGGGCACGGCACAAAAAAACGTACTCGAAATCTGTGCGTATCTTTTTTTCAGACATCAGTAACGCAGCGTCCACAGTCCAAAGGCGATGAGCCATGTCGCCAGGAGCATAACAGCATATACAAGGGGAATGAATTTCATTCCTGCACGGGCAAACCCGTAGAAGTCGTTCGTATGCTTTCCGGGATTGATGCCGTTGATCATCAGGTTTGATACATACCATATCCCATAGCATGTGACCGGAAGAAGCGCAGGCAATGTGCTTCTGATCGTCATCCGAGGAAGATTCATAAAGAACAGGAAGCAGACAGCCATACAGAGCGGTCCTGACAGATGAAGTTCAAAATTAGGCCCTTTCAGCATTTCCATATAGCCGTACAGTCTGCCCAGATACAGCATGACCGTCATAAATGTCAGCATCACCCCGACAGCAGCCATCAGGTTCACTTCCGCCAGCCACAGCGGCAGCTCTGTCTCCGGACCGTTTATGATCATAAAAGCGATATTGATCAACGCAGTGATCATCGCAAAGAGATTGGAAAGAACGGTAAAGTATTTCAGAGCGCTGATCCCGTGCTGGAGCAGCTTTCCTTTTTCATGTCCTGCTATAATGCCGTAAAGGCCTCTGATCTCCAATATGACGACCAGTAAATTAACAATGATATTCAGCATATTTCTCACCTGTTTTCATTATACAGATATCGGTCTGCTGTGCACAGATTCTGCCTGAATGGATGATTCCTGTTCCGATATTCAAAGCAGGCCTGTCATGTTTGACACAGCAGTAAGGTCTCCGCAATATACGGCAACAAAGGAAGAACCAGCACATTTTTATACTTATTATGCATTTGTGTAAAGTTTGCAATTTGAAATTCTGTAATAAATAAGGGTTTTCAAAAAAGATAAGTACGCTATAATAGCGGCTATGAAATATTTCTGGACACACAGGGACCATATTCCGGAAGGAATGGGTTATGGACAGTTCACGCCGGCTCATCTGATCTGGATCGCGCTGACGACTGTTTTCATCGCAGCCGTTGCATTCTTCTATGCAGGAGCAGGTCCTTCCGAGAAGCTGACCATCCTGCGTTCCATCGCTGCAGCCCTGATGATATCAGAGGTCATCAAAATGGTGCTGATGGCTAAGACCGGTGTCAAGGTCAGTGAATATCTGCCTTTGGAGATATGCAGCTTCGGTGCATACTTCACAGTGCTGGACTCAATCAGCGCTTCCAATCCATTCTTCGGAGTGATGCTGCTGACACTGTTCATGCCCGGAGCCATCATGGCGATCGTGTTTCCGACCACCCAGGCACTTCCGGCGGTCAACTTCTATACCATTCATCAGTTCCTGTATCACGGACTGATCGTCGCATATGTTGCGGCACGCTTTGTCTGCGGAGAGATACCCCTCGTGTATTCCACCCTGTGGGGATCGATCGCCAGGATCCTGGTCCTGATCGGCATCATGTACGTCGTAGATACGGTATTTGACAAGAACTTCATGTTCCTGCGGGATGCCTATGAAAACCCGATGCTGGAGATCATCCGGAAATACTGCGGGGACGGACCGCGCTATACCATCGGTCTGATCCTGTTCTCGATCTTTGTGATCAACGTATTCTTCTGTATCTTCAAGATCATCATGATCCTGTTCCACATCTGATATAGGAATGACTGAACCTGCAGAAAAGGAGGCATTGCCTCCCCTGCAGGTTTTTTTCTGTTTTCAGATCAGTCCGTAATGCTTCAGACCGTTCCAGACACCGTTGTCATTGATGTCTGTCGTGACATATTCAGCTGCAGCCTTTGTCTCGTCGATCGCGTTGCCCATGGCAATCCCGTGTCCGACAGCCTTCAGCATGCAGATATCATTTCTGCCGTCGCCGAAGCCGTATGTATTTTCCAGCGGAACACCCAGTACTTCCGCGACATGTACCAGAGCCGTACCTTTATCGACACCGAGCACTGTGATGTCCGCGGTCGGATGCGGACCGTGCGGATTGGCGATTGCAAAGCCGTCAAGCGCTTCCTGGATGACGCTGATCCTGTCAGGTGTTCCCAGATATGCGTCAAATGTATACACATTCATATGTTCTGCCAGACCGTTTTTTACAAAACCTTTGTCCTGTGCCCTGGACATGACTTCATATCCGGCCGGATCTCCTCCGTAATATCCTTCGTCTGTTCCCAAGAATGCATATCCTGCGCCTATCGCATCCATACGCTTCACGATCTCCCGGATCTGTTCATCGTTGAGCGGATGGGAATACAGGACTTCATCACCTTTGACAGCCAGTCTGCCGTTGCAGCAGATAAAGCCGTCCGCATACTGTCCGAAATTCTTCTGTGCGTATGCCGGGTTCCGCCCGGTACAGATAAATACAAGGTCTCCGTTTGCACGAAGCAGTCTCAGTCCTTCAGCAGCGCTTTCCGGGACATGTTTTCCCGTAGCCAGTGTACCGTCAATGTCAAAGAAGACGAGATTCATAAGTTGTTCCTCCTGTCAGATAAGTGATTATTTCCGGTTCTTCCGGCGTTCTTCCATTTCTTCATAATCATCCAGAAAGCTGCGCAGTTCCCCGTCCGCTTTATAGCCGGGGAACGATTCGAGCTGCACCGCATGAATGGAACGGAAAATATTGTCATCCACATCCGGATGTGTCTTTTTCAGTTCCGCGATCAGGTCCTTGGCTTCTTTCCGTTTTGATAAAACTTCACGTTTGGAAGCAGCATCTGTAAACCTGCATGCGCACTGGATGAATTCCAGACCGTTGTATCTGCACCAGTTCAGGATATCCTGTTCCTTGATCCGGTACATCGGCCGGATCAGCTCCATTCCTTCAAAGTTTTCACTGTGGCATTTGGGAATGATCGTTTCCAGTTTTGAACTGTAGAACATTGCCATGACCGTCGTTTCGATCACATCATTCAGGTGATGACCGAGGGATATCTTGTTGCATCCGAGAAGCTTGGCCTGATTGTACAGGTGTCCCCTTCTCATACGCGCGCAGAGATAGCAGGGATTTTTGACCTGCCGTTCTGCCACGGCAAATATATTTGTTTCAAATACCTGGATGGGAATATCCAGCAGTCTGGCATTGTTTTCGATCTTCTGCCTGTTTTCCTCATTGTAACCCGGATCCATGACCAGGAATACCGTTTCAAACGGGATCTCGTTGATCTTCTGGTAGCACTGCATCATCTTTGCCATCAGCATACTGTCTTTCCCGCCGGAAATGCAGACAGCGATCTTATCACCCGGCTGGATCAGGTCGTACTGATGGATCGCAGTTACAAAAGGACCCCATAATTCTTTCCTGTATTTCCGGTAGATCGTACGTTCGATCAGCTGTGCCTGTGTGAACTCTCTTGCCATATGAAAAACTATACTATAAAAGTCTGAAATCCTGCAAAATAATGACTGTCGGTGCTATCATGGAATTATGGAATTCAAGGAAGAGTTTTACACGGCAGACGGTGAAATGCCGCTGCTTCAGCTCTTATTGGAACACTACAAGCCCTACCGTGCCCGGGAGCTGATCAGAAACAATCTGGTTCTTGTCAATGATCGTGTTGTCAACAGGAAATCTTTTATTGTGGTTCCCGGTGACCGGATCATGGCGAATGTTCCCCAGGGAAAAGCGCTTGATCCTGTTCCGGAGAATATCCCTGTTGACATCCTGTATGAGGATGATGAACTGCTCGTCATCAACAAACCGAAGGGTATGCCTGTATCCGGATGTCCGGGTCATTATAACGGTACCCTTCAGAACGCCCTGTTGTTTCATATGAATGAAAATTACAGAACACAGAGCTTCCATTTCCCGCACAGGATCGATATGAATACATCGGGCTGTATTCTGGCAGCCAAGACAAAGAATTCCCGCAGGAGTCTTTCCGCCCAGATCAATGACCATACATGCTGCAGGGAATATATTGCCCTGACAGAGGGAAACGTGGAAGCAGACAGCGGCACCATTGACAGGCCGATCGGCAGAAGCATTGATAACAGAATGAAGTACAGTACGGTAAACTGCTATGACGAGAAGCCGTGCATCACGAAATACCAGGTACTGGAGCGCTTTGAAGACAGCACGCTACTCCATATCACACTGGAAACAGGCAGAACCCATCAGATCAGGGCACACATGGAGTCGATCGGACACCCGATCATAGGCGATACGCTCTATGGAAGCATCGTGGAACCGGAAGGTCTTCCGGGGCAGACACTGCATGCGGAAAGCATATCCTTCACCCATCCTGTCACCGGTGAAAGGATGATGATCAAAGCTCCCTTGCCGGAGTATTTCCGTCATATGATCGAAGCCAGAAGATCATCAGAATAACAGAAACGAATCAGAATTGGATATATAAAAAAGGATCTTTGCGATCCTCTTTTATTATTGGGGGAAAGAAATTATCACTATCCTCTTCAGGACACTTATAGAATACTCACTCTTTGTGAAATGAAAACGCTGATTTTGTGAAAGATTCATGAAATGCTTCACAAATCATACTGTTTTTAAAGTTTGATATTGACCCACTCGCCTTTATTGACCCTGACAGTCAGCATACTTGCCCTGACAAAAGCATCGATAACAAATGAGATCCATGGACCCGTGAAGCCGAACATCATACCCGGCAGCATTCTGTTGATCGGATAGCAGAACAGCCACGTCATGAGCGGCCGGATGATCAGTACGCTGATCAGGGAAACAACAGCGACAAACTTCACGTCGCCGGCACCGCGCAGACAGCCTGACAGCACAACTCTCAGGTTCTGAGGGATGATGCCTACCATCAAGATCATGAAGCACAGGGAAGCTGCCGCAATGATCGTTTCATCTTTTGTAAAGAATGTCGGGAAGATATTCCTGCCGAAGAATGTCAGCAGCATGATCGACAGCGACAGGAACAGCGACAGTCTTCTGACAACGTCCACATACATCTTCGCTTTTTCCTTTTTCTTGGCCCCGAGCGACTGACCGACCAGTGAAGTACAGGCAGATGCCGTACCGTCACCGACCGTGAAGGCCAGACTGGATATCTGCTGTACGATCTGGTTCGTCGCGTAAGCGGATGTACCGACTCCGGCGATCAGCCTGCCGTTGAGCAGGAACCCGACACGCAGGAATACGGACTCGGCGATCGTGCCGCTGCCCACCTGCATCAGGGAACTGACTGTCATTTTATCAAACGAGAACTTTGTAAACGGCCTGAGGGAAAGATAGTCCCCTTTCTTCAGCACGACCCTGACCGCCATGATGCATGAAACAAGCGTGCCGATCGCTGTCGCAATGGCCGCGCCCCTGACGCCCAGAGCAGGGAATCCGAAATGTCCCAGGATCAGGCAGTAGTTCAGGAATACGTTGACGATATTGGCAGTCATATTGACGGTCATGGTCACTTTGGTACGGCCGATGCCGCGCATTGCCGCACAGATGCAGAGTGCCCAGCAGTTGAATACAAATGCCAGTGATATCGTCCGGAAGTAGATCACCGCGTCTCCTACCGTTTCATCGGAAGCACCGGCCAGCAGCACCAGTCCTCTGGCCCCGAAATATCCGCCCAGTGTGATCGCGATACCGATGAATGTAATGATCACGAGCGACTGCTTCAGGCAGGAAAGCGCAAGATCCTGTCTCCCTTCGCCTTTTCTTCTGGCAACGACAGCCGTCGTTCCGACACAGAGTGCCTGCGCCACCAGCAGCATGATCATTCGCGGCTGGGAGCACAGTCCTACCGACGCGATCGCGGCAGGACCGATCTGTCCGACCATCATCGTGTCAAAGCTGTTCATCAACGTCAAAAGCAGGCCTTCCAGAGCAGCAGGCCAGGCAATGGAGATCAACTGTCTGTACATGTCGGCAGTCGTATCCGAATCTTCAAAATTCTGTCTTTTTAAACCAAAAAGAGTTCGGAACAGGATATTTTCTTCACTCATAGTGCCTCGTTTCAAAAATATTATATATCAAATGCAGTTTCTTATGCAGAACGTGACCGAAGTAAAAAAAAGACTGTACAGACCGTTCTGTACAGTCAGACCTTTCAGGTGATCTGATAATGCATAGGATCCCTGAGATAGCTGATCAGCAGCTCCATCTCCTCATCAGAAATGCATGTATCCGCCATCACGGTATGTCTTTCATCATCTGACGCGAAGCTGATCAGGTGTTCATCGCATGAACGGACGACGGTGACAGTGATCCTGTTCCACTCATCATGGCACCGGTAAAGCACATCACATGAAACTGTGTCCTGTTCTTCCCGCATATAACCGTCCAATGCCATGCACAGCCGGCAGATATCATATTTCCGGATATCCACATCCCATGTACAGATCGTGCGGTCATCTTCATTCAGGGATACTTCACCGATGTATTCCTCTGAAGTTTCATCAAGGATGCTGAGATCAAACGAATGATCACTCATCGGCACACTCCATCATCCAGACAAGCTGTTCCAGCTCATCATACGTCAGGGGATACTCGGCAAACCCTGCCTCAGTATCCTCTCCGTACTGCAGGACCGCCCTGAGATCATCAAATAAAGTCAGCTTCAGGCTGAATGTGTCGCCCTGCAGATCGAGCTGTACATCTTCTTCATCATTGTCCAGCCATTCACGGATCTGTGAGGCTGCTGACTTCAGGCTTTCCGGAACAAAGCACATACGCCATACGGCATATCTTCCCCTGCCCATCCAGAGGATCATGGAATACTCCGCGAACAGGTCGTTTTCTTCCCTGCGGGCTTCGAAGATACATGATTCATGAAACGTAAATCTGATTGTATCCATACAACCACCTCCTTCCGAAGAGATCGTACTTCAGACAGACCGGCAGGAACCGTTCACTATGTACATAACGCACACACAGAAAAAGGGGTCCGCAGACCCCTGTGCAATCAGTTCTGGATCGCATTTCTGAAGGCTGTATAATTGGCTGATTCAAAGTCCCTGCAGTATACCGCGAACACGATCTCCTCAAACAGGTGACCCATCTCATCGATCAGCTGCTTATAAGCCTTTGCGGTAACTTCCGGATCGTTGCAGAATGCGCCGCACCCGAACGCTCCGAGCACGAGCACGGTGTCTTCATGATGTGCCGCAATGCTCAGGATATGCCGCCCGCGCTGCAGATGCAGTTCATACAGCATCTTATCCGGGATATCACGGTATCTGAGGTTCGGTGCCGCGCAGGTCAGTACATCCGTCCGGATCATTTCTTCATGCGGAAGCCTTTTGGGAATATCCTCGTCCGACTTGCATACAACAACATCTCCTGTCCATATACAGGCATCCGAATACAGAGGATCACGAGCCTTTCTGTTGACACGGTAGTAATACGCATCCAGCCGGTCCTGCGTCAATGCCGGATACAGTGTACTGCAGCGGCAGAGACTTTCTTCCTGCGCAGCTGCTCCGCTGAGCACACCGCCTCCCGGGCTGATGGCTGAAGCGAAGTTCAGCACTGCGATCTGCCTGTCCGGATATTTCCTTCTCAGGCGGAAGGCACATTCAAATGTCCGTTCCTTTGTGACTGACACATGTCCGGAAAGCTGTGCTGCCGGAACCGGAGGATAATGTTCGGGACTGTAGAAAACCGTATTCCGGCAGTTCTCTTCAACAGCCTTCTTCAGCATTTCATCGGTCTCATAGAACTCACGGGTATCCTGAAAGACACCGGCCAGCGGATTTCCGCTCATTTTCATGAAAGCATCCTCCTTTTACTTCTGACGTTTTCTGACGTCAGCCTCGATATCTTTTTTCCATGATCCGCTGATCCTTGTTCCTTTCGGGGCCATACGCATCTCTTTTACAGCTTCGGACATGGCTTCGTAATTCAGCCTTGTTCCTGCATGGTCGGAGATATATGTCACCGCCCTGTCTTCATTGATCCCGAATCTTCCGGCTGCTGCGATCGCGTCCATGTTGGCGCCGAAGAACAGGAACTCCCAGCCGTACTGTTCCTGCTGACGCATGACCATCCTGCGTACCTGGTCGAATGTGTAATGCCTGCTGGCATTCTCCATGCCGTCTGTCGTAATAACGAAGATCGTATGTTCGGGACGGTCCTCTTCCCTGGCATATTTATGGATATTGCCGATATGATGGATCGCTCCGCCGAATGCGTCCAGCAGTGCCGTGCATCCTCTGACATAGTATTCCTTCTCTGTCATCGGGCTGATCTTCGAAAGCTCAACGCGGTCATGCAGGACCTCTGCCGTATCATCAAACAGCACTGTGGAGACGAGTACGGTTCCCTCTGTCTGTTTCTGGCGTTCCAGAAAGGCATTGTATCCGCCGATCGTATCCTTTTCCAGTCCTCCCATGGAGCCGCTTCTGTCGAGTATCATGACGATTTCTGTTAAGTTCTTTTTCATTCTTCTTACCTCTCTTTCCGTACTCATCATACGTCCGGAAAGAAAGGCGATGGTCGCCTGCAGGGCGACATCTTCAGAGTGTTTCCTGATCGAATTTAAACAGCATCGCGTTGACTTCAAAGATGTTGTAGATGCCGTTCTCCAGGCAGTACCTGATCACCAGGTCAAAGACCACGGAAGGTGACAGCGCAAAACCTGCCCTTGAAAGAAGGTCGACTGTATCATCCAGACTCAGACGAAGCGCAAGAGCCAGCGCGATCACTGTCTTTTTGGAAGGCTTATAGTTTTCATTCTTGCGGATCTTTGCGAACAGCTTGCGGTCAATGTTCGCGGCTTTGTAAACATCCGGATCTGTCCTTCCGCTTTCATCGATCAGATGCAGGAGCCTGACCTGGAATGTCTGTTCCTTTTTCGGCTTCCAGGCATGTCCGGGCGCGGCAGATAACATAGGAGCCGTATTCATCCAGGAGCTCTGCTCATATGCCTGATCAGACTCTCTCCTTCTGCGGTATTCCCGTTCTTCCGCGATCACTACCTGATGTTCTTCAATATAGCTTTCTACGCTTTCAAACACCTTTTCCGAAAGTTCAAAAGACTGTTTGTCAAACACGACAAGTGTGATATCCATCTCGTGGTCCATCAGATATGACTGGATCGCGTCCAGTGCCGTTTTCAGGGCAATGTCATTGGGAAACCTGTTTGATCCGGCTGCCATCAGCGGAAACGCGATGCTTTCGCAATGATAGTCTTCCGCGAGCTTTAATGATCTTTCATAACAGCTGCGGAGCTTTTCCGCTTCATGGTGATGGCCGTCGATCCATACCGGACTGACCGCATGCGCGATATACTTCGCATCCAGCCCGTATCCCTTTGTGACTGCCGCCTCTCCCGGGGCGATCGCACCGATCCTCTGCCTTGCCTGCAGAAGTTTTTCCCGTCCGGCCGCTTCATAGACAGCCGTGTCAGTTCCGCCGCCGACGACCGGTTCAGGATTGGCTGTGTTGACGATCATATCCGCTTTTACATTGATAATATTGTTTCTGACGATCTTGAAAGACATACTTACCTCATTTACATAATTGTATCAATTTATTTCAATCATTCTGCAATACTTTTCAGAATGCCTTTTTTCTGTCTTTGATTGTAGTACAATTGTTGGCAAAAGGAGAATTCTGATATGTACAAAACAGAAAGTTTCAAGCCGGATGATTTCAAGCCCGCACGCTTTGAGTCAGAAGGAACCATCACACTCCGCGGAAATGAGATCCCGTACCATACGGTAAGTGAAGACAATGTATTCTATGGAAAAGACGGCAAAGCCATCGCTTCCATCTTCTCTTATTCCTATTTCCGTTCCGATGTTGAAGACACATCAAGACGTCCTGTTGTTTTCGCTTATAACGGCGGACCCGGCAGTTCTTCCATGTATGTGCATGCCGGATTCCTCGGTGCCAGAAGGATCACTTACGGTGAGCCTGACCGTCCCAGCGCATTCGGTCCGTTTGAAGTGATCGACAATCCGGACTGCCTGCTGGATATCGCTGACCTGGTCCTGGTCGACCCTGTCGGTGTCGGCTACGGCGTGCTCATTGATGAAGAAGAAGGAAAGAATTTCCTCGGCATCGAAGAAGACGCTGAAGCACTGCTGACATTCATTGAAGCATGGACGAGAAGATATAACCGCACACTTTCACCCAAATACCTGGTCGGTGAAAGCTATGGATGCACACGTTCCGCAACTGCTGCCGGCATCGCTGCCAACGGCGGAAAAGAACGCGCTTACGGTGTCGCGTTTGACGGCATCGTCATGATCGGCAACACAGTCACTGTCGGTGAGTATTTCGGCAAAGAGATCTATGTTGAGCCGTCCGTCATCGGATTCCCGACCTATGCCGGCGTCAACTGGTTCCATAACCATCCGACTGACCAGACTGTTGAAGAATTCGTCAAAGAAGCGAAAGCATTCGCCGATACGGAATATGTACTCGCGCTTTACAAGGGCGAAGCTCTTTCCGAAGAAGAAAAAGAACACATCATTGACCGTGTCACATATTATTCCGGTGTCTCAAGGGAATACCTGCTCCGCAACGGACTGAAGATCAATGACAACACATACCGTCAGGAAGTCCTGAAGAAACAGGGCAAAGCTGTTTCACGCTATGACGGCCGTATGACTAGACCGCTGCTCAGCCCGGATGTACTGGAAGAAAAAGACGGACTCTGGGATGACGCTACAGCTGACCGCTATGACACATACTTCTATTCTGCGCTCACAGGCGATCTCCTGCCTCACCTGAACGTCAAGCTGGACCGCAACTACATCAACATGACCATGTACTACAAGTCATGGAACAAAGAAGCCAAGATGGGTACGACAGCTGACCAGCTCAGACGCGCAATGACCATGAGACCCGGTATGCGTACATTCTTCGCAAACGGATGGTTCGACCTGTGCACAGAGTTCGGCTATGTCTACCATACGCTCGATCATGCAAGTCTGCCGAAGGACAGAGTCTTCGTCAAAGGATACTCTTCCGGTCATATGATCTACATCGGCGAAGAAAACGTGCATGAACTCTGCGAAGATATCCGCAAGTTCCTGGAAGGAAAAGATCCTACCAAATAAACATTGTGGGTCGGCGTTCTGCCGGCCTTTTTCATGCAAAGAAAAAGCAGGTTCCTGTCAGCCTGCTTCTGCGGTACGAATTGCTATACTGCGATTATTTAAATCTATATACAATCCTGCCCGTTGTCAGATCATACGGTGAAAGTTCCACTGTCACTCTGTCTCCGGGAAGGACTCTAATGTGATTCATCCTCATCTTACCCGCGAGTGTCGCGCGAACGACCATACCGTTTACCAGCTCCACTTTAAAAGCACTCGGCATGGTATCTACGATGGTTCCTTCAATACTGATTGCTTCATCCTTGCTCAATGTATGCACCTCCTGTCTGCGATGACATTGTAACAAATTCCAAGTGAAGTTCAATAAGTTAGCAATAAATTTCGGTGAAAAAATCATTTCGGGCACAGACTGAAAACAATGTAAATAAAACGCTGAAAAAGATGATATTATTCGGCATTTTTTAATTATCATGTTTTTTTGTACATATTTTGCATTATGATTGAGCAGTCCGGAGGTGGACACTATGACGATCAAAGATATTGCAAGACTTTCAGGATACAGTATCGGTACTGTTTCGCGGGTGATCAACCAGCATCCTGATGTCAGTGAAACAGCGAGAAAAAAGATCCTGGAGATCATTGAACGTGAGAATTTCCAGCCGAATTCCAACGCGAAACACCTGAAGCAGTTGCATTCCACTCCTATCACCATTATCGTGAAGGGGTCCAGCAACCTGTTTCTGGAAACACTGATGGAGAAGGCTGAACAGTATCTTGAACAGAACGGGGAAACATCCAATGTTGTATTTGTAAATGAACGGGATAACGAAGTCCGTCAGGCAGTGCAGATCTGTACGGAACGGAATCCGAAAGGCATTATATTCATGGGCGGCGCGCTGGAGAACTTCCGCAGAGACTTTAAACATATCAATGTACCGTGCGTACTGATCTCCGGATGGGCGAAGGATCTCGGTTATAAAAACCTGTCCAGCTTTACAACAAACGACTATGACGGAGCGCGTCAGGCTGCGAAGCTTCTGACAGAAAACGGCCACCGCAGGTTCCTGGTGATCGGCGGATACCGCAGTGAAGAAGCAGATCAGGTCTCCAGCCAGAGACTGAACGGATTTCTCTCTGTACTGAGAGAAAGAAATATCCCGTTTGATACGGACACACAGTATGTTGAAAGCATGTTCACGATGGAAGACGGATATGAAAAAGCATATCCGGCACTGCAGCGGTTCCCTGACACCACGGCAGTCTTCGGACTGTCCGACCTGGTGGCTGTAGGCATCATGCGGGCAGCACATGACCTGGGAAAGCGCATTCCCGAAGATCTTTCCGTCGTCGGATATGACGGGATCGCATATACAGGTTATACCGTTCCGAGACTGACCACCATCCGGCAGAATATCGAACGCCTGGTCAGTGAAGGCGTTGACGACCTGCTGTTCAGGATCAGTTATAAAAAGACAGCCACGCATCAGCAGATCAAAGCTGATCCGGTGCTCCACGAAAGCATCAGAGATCTGAACAGATAAAATGATCATGATCAAAAGAAGCCTCCCCGGCTTCTTTTTCAATGTCCGGTACTTGTTCTGAATGTCAGCGTCATAACAAAAATACCGGATTCTGTTGGCATGATCCGGTATTTGGTATGTTCTTTTTCAATTACTGCAGATAAATGTATCCTAGACAGGTCTGGCCCGTCCAAGGCAGTGCATCAAGCGGTACCCAGCGTTCATAGTACTGTCCCATATAATTGCCTTCTTTGATATAGACCATTCCGTCGCCGACTTCTGTTACAAACGCAACATGTCCGACATATACTGCCACGGAATATACAGCCGGTTCACTTCCGGTAGGATAACCGTCGCGCTGTGCATACCACAGCCAGTCTCCCGCCATGCCCCATCCGGGCAGTGCGATTCCGAGCGTATCATATACGAGCTGCCATGCGCCCCATGTACAGTTGCCCCAGCCGCCGTAATAAGGGTTGCTGCCGCCGCCTGTTACAGGTGCTCCGTTTCCGCCGGTATACCAGTCTCCGCCGCCGGAATTGCCGTCTCCGCTTCCGTTATCCTCACCTGCTGCAGGTGTCGGTGTCGGAGTGGGCTTCGGTTTTGTCTTCTCGTAAGAGAGCGCGATGCTGTTTTTGACATTGTCAAGCACAGCTGTATTTTGGTTCATTTCCTCAATGATCTGAACCGTCTGTGAATCAGCGTTTTTCAGCTGTTCCTGATACTGTGCCTGAAGTGATGTCAGTTCATCCTTGCTGGCAACGAGCGCAGACTGCTGCGCATTCAGGAGACTCTTTCCGGATTCCAAATTCATCTGGACGACCTTCAGGTCATTCTGTTCTGCCAGGAGTTCTTCCTGCATCTCATTCAGTTTGGCATAGCTGGCATTCATTTCTCCCAGGATCGTTGAGTCATACTCATAGATATCTGACAGACCGCCTGCGATCCTGACGAAATCACTGAATGACTGTGCACCCATGAGTACATCCAGGAACTGATTCAGACGCATCGTTCCCTGATTAGCAGACATACGGTTTTTCATACGCTGCTTGAGGGATTCGATCTGTGCCTTTTCCAGCTCGATCTGTTCCTCACTGTCCTTGATCTGGATCATCAGTTCATCGGACTGTTTGTTGGCACCGCCGATCTGCAGGTTCAGGTCATCCATCATGCTGTTCAGACCATCGATCTGGGCTGAATATTCAGCAGATTTCGCCGTATATGAATCGATCGTTGCTGTGATGCCCTGCTTGCTGGAATCCAGTTCACTCAGTTTTACGGTCAGCTCTTTGTTTCTCTGCTCAATAAAATCCGCATATGCCTGACAGGAAGCCTGCTGTTCTTCAGACAGCGAATCCTGGTTCATGCACTGCATATTCCAGTAAGCAGAATCCGTATATTCAGGCTCAGCTTCAACATTGATCGCCGGCTGCAGACCGATGATCATTGAAACCGAACATAAAAACGTTACTATTCTTCTAATCTTTCTCATAGCAAAACGATTATAACGATTTCAGGCCGAAACAGCAACCTTTCCGCATGAAAACTTTGTGAAGAATATCGGTATTTTTGTGTGAATATGTCATTTTTTAAGATTTGTAAATATATTCAGGACTGTTTTCCGGCTGTTCTCAGCATAGCTCCGGTCCTGCGGGCATGCCAACCTTAAGATGTTTTCTTCAGTCTGAACTCATCAAAACAGCCGTACGCTGTTAGAATAAAGATGGAACTCTGTTCCGGAGGTTTAGTTATGTGGAGAAGGATTTTAAGAGGAGCTGCAGCTGCCGCAACACTTGCCGCAGTCGCATATCTCAGCACTAAGGATGATCAGGTACTTTGCAATACCCCTGAAGTATATTTTGCCATTACGGGCTTTGACCATGAAGAGACCGGTTTTTATACGTTTGTCAGATTGCGGAACAAAACCGGCAAACGGATGATCTTCCGCTGTGTCAGGCCGTCCGTACTGGGCTACAGCGTGCCTGTGGATTTCACCCAGGAAGTCGGTCCGCATGAAACAGTGACCGGAAACTTCTGGATCAATATCGAATTCATGGAGCGTTACGGGATCAAGTCGGTCGATGAACTGTCATTCTGGCTGGAAGTGACTGAACCTTCTTCCGGCAGGACACTGATCAACGCTAAATACAGCCTGTCACCTACCGGAAAAGCCGGATATCAGCTGACCTATCCTGCCAAAAAGCACACGGATACAGAAGCTGTATTCGCGGACAATGAAGATCTGTACTTTGCAGTCCTGGGATGGCGTATTACCGACACCGGGACCTTTGTCATTGACGTGCTGACAAAAAACAGGACCAATGATGTACTGCATACGGAATGGTCTGATGTGATCGTCAACGGAAAACTTCCGAAACAGATGATCATACTGGAACAGGAAATGGATCCCGGCATCATCAATGCGGCTGCACTCTCCCTGTTCAATGACTTCTTCAAGGACAACGGCCTGAAGATGTGTGTCGGGGAAGACGGGATCAGGGATATCGCATTTACATTCCGGGCATTTACAAGAGAAAACAAAACGCTCGTATTTGAAAAGCAGGTCCTCTGGACACTTTCCGGAGACCCGGACGGACTGAACGTCTGAACAGGATACTGATCTTACAAAAAGCCGATCATATGAATGGATCGGCTAATATCATCCGTGCGGTGTTTTATACACATACTAATCGGTTTTATCGTTTTTTTACTCACGTTATGATTGTATTGCTTGTGAAAAGAGTATACCAATGGAGGGTATACTCTTTTGAGAATTCAAAAGATTGAAACCGGCTTTTTTCAAAGGTTTCACATGTAAACAAAATGATCTTTTTCCGCTTCCTGCCAGTACGCCTCTGTGTTTTCCCCAGGATGGACAGGGGGCAATCGTCATGTTTCATTCGCCTGTATCAAACAGCTGACGGAACATCTCCGTTTCATCAGCCAGTATCTCTTCTGTCAGTTCGCTGTCGGATGTCTCCTGTTTCGGGGAGATCCCGGTCGTGTATCCTTTCAGATTCCCATGCTCGATGTAGAAGAATGCAGGGACATAGATACGTTTTTCTCCCGTCTCAATGATACTGTCTCCGCTGTTCAGAGTATAATCTTCCAGCACATCCGCCCATTTTGAGATCATCCAGGCATAAGTTACTGTTCCTTCAATGCTTTTTACTGCCTTCCCATCTTCAGCAATGTATTGATCGCGGAAGATCTCACTGCCGTCTTCATCCCAGATCTCGATATATCTGATCTCATGAACTCCGGCTTCTGCCGCTGTACGGGCAGCGGTTTCGATCACGCTCCGGCACCAGGGACACATCTCATCTCCGATATAAAGCCAGAAAGTATCTCCGTTCAGTATTTTCCCAAGAACTGTTTTATCAGCTGTCGGAACGAAGGCAGGCTCTTCCGGGAGAAAGACACTTCTTATTTCATCACCGGATGAGGAGAGCGTTCCGTTCAGGGATTCATATGCCGTCCTGAAATCCTTGACGGTATGAACTTCCGTATCACCGCATTCTTCAAAAACATCACAGCCCTGTGTGCCGGATTCTTTATCTGCCGTGTTTTCCGAAGCACAGGCTGAAAACATGCTTGTCAAAGCAAATGCAGCAGTCGTCAGTATCAGCTTTTTCATTCTCATCTTCATTCATTTTCCTCAATATATACCGCAGGACTCAGATCTTTGAGTTCAGGAAGCAGTGTATTTCCGGTCAGTTCCGCAGCGTACCTTTTTACGATTTCAATTCTGTTTCCTCTTACGATCCTGTTCACATCAGATCCCGTGAAAACCGGAAATGCAGTCTGTTTCGGATTGCTCTTTGTTACCGTAAAAAGAATTATATGATGCGGATCGCCGGATCAAAATGATGTCAGCAGGTCTCCGGTCAATTCATGCATATGACAGAACGTTATTGTCAGTGCCTGTTTCCTATTCCCTTCACTTTTCGCGGTCTGAGCTTGAGTTGAGTATAACCCTAACGTATCAGTGAGTTCCATAAAAATGCATCATTTCACCTCCTGGATTTAACTGATTTCATTAGTAAAAAAAGCCGATCATATGAATGGATCGACTTATATCATCCGTGCGGTGTTTTATACACATACTAATAGTTTTTATAGTTTTTTGCTCACGGTATTATTGTATTGCATCTGTCAAATTTGTTTTTCAGGTTCCATGTATAATTCTTCAGCTCCGGCGAAAATGTCTGGAATTCCGCCCACACTTCGGTCAGATAATAACCGACAACCACTTCCCGGCGATTGCCGAACTGGGAAGTCAGAACCGGACTGTTTTCAAAGCAGCGGTTAATGATATCCTCATCCTTTGTAAAGTTTACCTTTCCGCCAAGCCTGACATACGTCATGGTTTCCTGGTCACAGATACAGATCTGCAGGTACGGATGTGTCTGCATTTCCTTATAGGATGTGTAAAACTCTACCGTATCAAAATACAATATGCCGTCTTCTTCAAACTTGAATTCCAGCGGACGGATCTGGGGATTTCCATCCAATCCAAGTGTAGTTCCATACTGCAGAGGAAACTTCCGGAATGTCTGTACAACAACATCCAGCCCGTCTTCATAATTCAGTGATTTAAAGAATTCCAATGTATCCGATGTCTGTGCCATTTCATTCACCTCTTCCTGTGCAGGTTTTTCTGTTTGTTTCTGTGCCGGGCATCCGAACATGAAAAGGCTAAGCAGAATCATGCCGATCTTTTTCATCGCTATCGTACGATCCTGATTCTGTTTTCTTTTCTGGGCTTGAGCGGCGGATATTCCCCGTCAATATATCCGAGGATCACAAACGCACGTGCTGTATAATCTTCGGGAATTTCCCATTCTTTCATCAGTTCTCTTCCGAACTCATTGTCGAACGTCATTTCCGCACGTCCGATGATCGCAGATGCCACGCCCAGATCATACGCTTCCAGAATCATGTTTTCCGCTGAGCAGAACGAATCGGAAATACTGTACTGGCCAGTGCCTTTGTTGAAGATGACGCAGACGGTCGGTGCATCATAGAATCCGCTCCTGATGGTCGGATCATCAATAATGCTTGGCTGCTCCGCGGAAACATGCCCGACATTCGGTCGTTTCATAACGGAAGCGTTGATCCTGCCGAGCTTCAGAGCCAGATCACGGTCCTGCACGGCAACGATCATTGCCCGCTGTGCTCCTCCTGCACTCGGTGCGTAAATTCCTGCTTCAAGGATGAGATTCAGCTCTTCATCTGTAATCTGTTCACTCTTGTATTTTCTGATTGCCCTGCGGTTTCTGATTGCTTCGATCATTGCCATATTCTTCCTCCGATCCGCCTTTCTGCGATATAAGCAAGTGTGGAATTGATGCCGTATTTGATGAGATTGAAGGGAATCAAAGACAACACCAGCATCCCGAATGTGTTATGAACCAGCGGATTAAACTGCATGAATACCGCCAGAATGTCGTCTGCGCTCATCCCGAACAGTTTTGCATACATCGGGAATGTGATGAAGTAATTTGCGAATACCGCACATACGGAACAGATTACCGTGGCTGAAGCCAGTGCAGCCACAATGGATTTTCGGTCCTTCCTGTTTCTGAGAATCAGTCTCATCGGAACCAGGTAGAGAAAACTGATGATTATATTAACGATTTCACCGATAAACATGGTCGTTGTACCGGTAAACAGGAATTTGAGCACAACCTTCAGCACAGCTGCGATCATCCCGTATTTCAATCCCATAGCCAGCCCTGCCAGAATTACCGGCACTTCCGAAAGATCCATTTTGATAAATGCGGGCATAAAAGGCAGGGAAATTTCGAAGCTCATCAGCACAGCAGCAATTGCGCCGAGCAGTGCGCACAGTATCATCTTCCGGGTTTCAGAAGAAGCGGTATGTTCTTTTCGGATTGCAGTCATAATGTTTCTTCCTCCTGCATCTGTATCGTACCTGTTCCTCCGGCAGCGCAAAAGTACGCACTTTTAAGTGGCCTGGTTACTTATTTGTAATCAGAGAAAAGGATCACCTGATCGGATGATCCCCTTCAGCTTTCTTATAATTCCTCACCGTTGGTACGGATTACATTGGCATACCAGTCAAAGGAATCCTTTTTCTTTCTGGCATATGTGCCGTTGCCCATATCATCCGCATCAACATAGATAAATCCGTAACGCTTTGACATCTGGGATGTGGAAGCACTGACCAGGTCAATGCATCCCCACATGGTGTAACCGATCAGATCAACACCGTCTTTCACTGCTTCCTTCATCTGTTCAATATGCTGGCGCAGATAATCGATACGGTAATCATCATGGATCTTCCCGTCTTCCGCGATCATATCCAGTGCTCCGAGACCGTTTTCGGCAATGATGATCGGCTTATGGTAACGGTCATTCAGCTGGTTGAGGCAGACTCTCAAATCTTTCGGGTCGATCTGCCAGCCCCAGTCACTGCTCTTCAGATACGGATTCTTCGCCGCATTGGAGAACAGATTTCCGGCTGTTGTTTCATGTCTTTCCGGATGTGCTGTGGCACACATTGTCATGTAGTAGCTGAAGGATACATAGTCGACAGGATTTGCGGCCATGATTTCCTCATCGCCTTCTTCGATCACAAGTTCAACGCCTCTTTCCTTCAGCATTCTTGCGGTATAATCCGGATATCTTCCGGTTGCCTGTACATCCGAGAACAGCAGACTCTTTCTCTGTTCCGCCACACACATCTGAATGTCATCGGGATCACAGCTGAACGGTGTGGGCATCTGGTAACTGATCATACAGCCGACTTTGGCATCGGGATATTTTGCATGGCAGTCTCTTGTCGCAATCGCACTTGCCACAAATTCATGATGGGAACCCTGGAACATGGCCTGTTCCAGATTTTTGCATGTTTCTTCAATCACGCCGAGGCTTGTAAACGGATGGCGGAGATTGCTGTTGATTTCATTGAATGTCATCCAGTACTTCACCCGGTCACCATACCTGTCAAACAGTACGTTTGCATAGCGGACATAGAAATCGATCAGTTTCCGGTTGGTCCATCCTCCGTATTCCACACACAGTGCAAGCGGCAGCTCGTAATGGGAAATTGTAACAATCGGTTCAATGTTATGTTCTTTCAGTGCATCAAATACCTGGTCATAGAACTTCAGGCCTTCTTCGTTCGGTTCTTCTTCATCGCCTCTCGGGAAGATTCTGCTCCAGGCAACGGACATGCGGTATGCCTTGAATCCCATCTCGGCAAACAGTTCAATATCTTCCTTCCAGTGATGATAGAAGTCCGAGCCGAATCTCTTCGGGAAGAATTTTTTACTGTCGGGATTCAATGCTTCTTTTACCTGTTCCGCAGGCATCCGAAGCCACTGTTTGCTCCAATCGGACTTGGGCAGTTCCGGGTCAAAGGAATAGCAGTCCGCAACGGACAGGCCCTTTCCGCCTTCGTTCCATCCGCCTTCCACCTGATTCGCTGCCGTAGCTCCTCCCCAGAGGAAACCCTCGGGGAATGTTTCTCTGTACTGTTTCATATTTACCTCCGAATATTATGCATTGATCGCAGCCACGTTCATGACGGAATCATAGCTGCCGAATTCTTTCTGAACATATTTTAACAGTTCGGACTCCTGGCTAAAAAGCTCTGCGGATACAATTCCGGAACATATTGATCCTTTGGCACCGGATGTCCGCAGATCTTCCAGTACGCGATCCAATCCTTCCCGATGTTCCTCTGTATCCACCAGAATCAGATTGCACTGGGAAGTCAGCGCCATGCCAATGGCCAGATGCGCGCCCCAGTTTCCGCCGGCTCCGATGATCAGAACTGTTTTGCCTGCCGCGAGATACCCTTCATCCACAGCATACTTGTTCTTCATTTCCCTGTCCTGTTCGGATATGCCGGCTTTTTCAGCGGAGACTTCACTGTTTCTCAGGAAATTACCCGCAAGCCTGCAGAATTCATCAAAGGCATCCAGATGGACAGCGTGACCACCTTCCAGTGCGTGGAATTCACAGCCAGGCACGGAATCCTGCAGATACTGCCATAATTCCTCTGACGCATAATGTGATTTTGTCCCCATGACAATTAATGTCGGCATGGTCACAAAACGGAATGCATCACGCCAGTCACGGTTTACGTGATCGTGATAGATTCTTCCGATCATCTCCCCGCGCACAGCATTGCCATCAGGAGATCCTCTCATTTCCGCCGGTGCAAAGGACGGCCAGTCCATCACACCCCTGTAGCGGAGGGATTCCTCCTCACTCCATAAAGGATCGGAAAGCAGAATCGGTGCTTCTTCCTCAAGCACATATTTCCGGATTCTTTCATTTCCGTACAGTTCCATGAAGCACCATGCCACTGCATTTCCCATGGAATGGGCAAGCAGAGAGAAATCGCGGATTTCCGCATCTTCCAGCATCTCTTTCACATCTTTTGCGAACTGTTCAATATGATTTCCGTATTCGGTCACGGCAGATTCCCCGTGATTGCGGTAATCCAGAACATATACGGTATGATCTGCGGAAAGCACATCTGCACACCCCTGGAAAGAAGCGCAGTCCTGACCGAGTCCCGGCAGGATCACAAGCGCATCCGGCTGATTTCCCGTTACAGTATAGTGAAGACGGATTCCGTCTGTTGTTTCGAAGTATCTGTTTTCCATATTAATCCCTTTCAAAGACAGATACTGACCGGTGCTGTCCGGTCAGTATAACGATTAAGCTTTCCCTTCTCTTTTGGCGACCCACGCCGCAAACATCGGGGTTAAGAATGATGTCACGATGACTGCCGCCGCAATCTGTGCTGTCGCGACAGGAGCTACAGCAGCGTATCTCGGATCGACATCCGCCAGTGACTGCGGATTGGCAACGCCGGAAGCTGCGACACTGGAAATTGCCGCACCGGCAAATCCTTCTTTAAAGATCAGTTTTTCAACCAGAACCGTAACTGCACCTACAACGAATGTTGCGATGACACCAAGCAGGATTCCCGAGATGCCGCCCTGGATCAGCTGGCTGATGCTCATACCTCCACCGAGCGCAAAGCCGACCATGATTGTGGCAGGCTGGACACCCTGGCTCAGGACCTTTTTCAATCCCGGAAACAAAGCACCCAGAACAATACCGAAGACAAGCGGCAGGATCGAACCAATCAGAGCACCGGGGGAAATTGCCGCAAGACCGGCGGAACTCATCGCGAGCATAGTGACTGTAGGTCCGACCGAGAGATCGGTAATCGCAACTGCGCCTTTATCGGAGTCATCACCCATCGATGCCACGATACCAGAGTAAAGTGCGTTATTGGCAACGGAAATGGAACCGATGATTGCCAGGGAAGAAAGTCCGAGGAAATTGTCATTGAACAGGAACGCTACGGCAAATCCGAGAAGAATTGCCATTGCAATCTTTGTCACAATGATAACTGTTCCTTTGGCAACTGCTTTGCCGGTGGAACCGATGTTCATGGATGCACCGAGGAAGAAAAGGAAGATGCCGACCAGGGCACCGGTTCCGTGCGCCATGGCAGTCCAGAAGCTTCCGATATTCAGGAATTCCGGGACAAATGAATTCAGGAGAACACCGATTACCATCGGTACGACAATGACATCACCCGGAAACCGTTTATACTGCAGTTTCGCCATACTCAGTCTAAGACAATGCCCCCGTCCACATCACCGATTTCGCCGTTGACGAAGCTTGCGGCATCACTTGCGAAGAACAGAATCATCTGTGCAGGCTCGTGCGGTTCAGCAGCTCTTCCCAGAGGGATCATAGAGATGATACGGTTATTTGTTTCTTCATCCAGGGAGCTGGTCATAGGAGTCTTTGTGAAGGACGGGCATACTGCATTGGCGCAGATATTGTATTTGCCGCCTTCCTTCGCGATTGCCTTTGTCAGACCGATTACACCGGCTTTGCTTGCTGCATAAGCGCTTCTTCCCATCAGGCCTCCGCCGATCTTTCCGGCAACAGATGCGACGTTGACGATTCTTCCGCCGCCATGTTCTTTGAAGTGATTATAAACAGTCTGGCACATAACGAATGTACCGGTCATGTTAATGCGTACGCATCTGTCCCATTCAGCGTCTGTCAGATCTTCAAACAGGGCACGGGATACAATACCGCCGCAGTTGACGACAACATCGATGCGCTCATAGTCGTTTAGCACCTGAGCCATTGTTTCGCGGATGCTTTCCGAGTTACCGAGGTCAACTCTGTAAGCCTTGCTGTTTCCGAGTTCCTTTGCTGTTTCTTCTGCCTTATTCAGGTTCAGATCAAGAATGACAACATGTCCGCCGCCTCTGACAATTTCGGATGCGACTTCTTTTCCGATTCCCTGTGCTGCGCCTGTAACAACGACTGTCTTTCCTTCAAAATCCCAAATCTGCATTTTAAATCCTTTCCTGCGGTATTTACCGCTCTTTGTTTATATTTTCAGAATAATCGGAATTCAACTGTCACGGAAGAATCGGTTAGGTTGATGGTGCCAACCTTATGGTTATCACTGTATAATGGTGGATATAAAAGGAGATGTGGCTTATGAGCCTGTTCAACACCCAGCTTGAAACCTTTCTGATTACCGCAGACTGCGGCAGTTTCCGCAAAGCAGGAGATGAAATGTTCATCTCTGCAACAGCAGTTCAAAAGCAGATTACGCTTTTGGAACAGAATCTCGGCGTAAAGCTTTTCGTGCGCACAAACCGCGGCCTGACATTATCCCCCGCGGGCAAGTCACTCTATGCGGACGGAAAGTACCTGCTTCAGTTCTCAAAAGAAGCAGAAACAAGGGTACGCACCGCTTCCGAAACAATGACACCCGAAATACGCGTTGTCTTTTCTCCGATTTCACCTCCGGTCATGCTCAGCAAGCTCTGGCCGGAAGTCATGAAAATCGATCCGAACTTTAACATGATTCTGATCAGCCGGGGCGATGATCCGAAAACAAAAGCAGAGACGCTGCAGAATATGGGAATCACCATTGATCTGATCGAAAGTGCCTATGACGAAGACAAATCAAGGGAAGCCGGGTTAAGAAATGTCAAGCTGTGTGACATTCCGCTTGGAATTGTATTAAGACGGGATCATCCCCTTGCCGAACGGAAACATCTGACAATCCGGGATCTGGAAGAAACAAAACTTATCATACCGATCCGGGGGGTTAATCAATATGCGGATAATGTGCGCAATGAACTGATTGAGCGGCAGACCATTTCCATTCTTGAAATAGATGATTATACAGTAGATACATACAATCTCTGTCTGCGGGAAAACTGTGCCATGCTTGCATTGAATCCGACAAACGTGCATCCCCTGCTGATCTACCGGAAAGTCGACTGGCCTTTCACCATCCCCTACGGTCTGCTCTGCTCAGCCGAACCTTCCCCGGTCGTGATGGATTTTCTCAGAATCCTGCACCTTGTGATCAAAACGGATTATATCTGCCTGGATCCGACGGTAAATTTCCTCTGATAAAAATGACAGGCACCTGTCATTTCTTGTCCGTATATCTGTGTATCTTCCGCTTCCGCTCTTTCTGAACACCTCTTGCATAGGGGATTTCCGGATACCCGAAACCGATGATAATTCCGGTGTAATGATCTGACGGGATATCCAGCATCTTTCTTGCCTGCGGGGCAAGCTCATTCAGTACTTCCGCACTGTAGCTCATCATGACGGTTCCCAGCCCATGCGCATTGCAGAGCAGTTCAAAGTAAGCAGCCGCAATGATACAGTCGGCTTTGCTGTCCTCACCCCATTTTCCGGTGCATCCTGCATGGGCAATGAAAAGATGAGGTGCACCGCAGAAGAGAAGATCATCCTTGCGTACAGTCCGCTCGGATTCTTTCATTTTTCTGTAATAAAACCTGCTGAAACTGTGTGTATATATTCCCTGTGATGCTTTTTGTTCCATGACAGTATATGCAACGTTACGAATCTGTCTGACTCTGGCCCGATCATCAATTACCGTATATTCCACGCCCTGGCTGTTTCCTCCTGTCGGGGCATTTTCCATGGCACTAAGGATTCTGTCAATGATCTGAGGTTCCACATCCTGATCCAGAAATCTCCGGCAGGAACGACGGGAAGAAATCAGTTCTTCCATGTATTCACCCATATCTTCCGGAGGCAGCGGAAGGGAGTCTTCGGGATGCCTGTCAAAAATCGATATGGCTGCCTGCGGACATACCGCCAGACAATGCTGGCACCTCCAGCATCCGTGCCACCCAAAACGGTCAAATTCCTTCATGAACGGATACCCGTTTTCATCCTGTTCAATCACCATCCCCGAACATGTATTGACGCATCTGCCGCACCGGATGCATTTATCATAATCGACTTTAAAATGCGTTTTCTCTTTCATCAGTTCCGGATTACTCTTCCTTCTCTTCTTGGTTTGGCGGCAGGGTGTTCTCCTTCCGGATAGCCGAACATAATATGAATCTTCGCTTCATACTCTTCAGAAATACCCCACTGTCTCATCAGTTCCTGACCGCGTTCTGTTTCAAACGTTTCCTGTGCCCTTGCAATCATGCAGGAACCGATTCCCAGCGAATCCGCGCACAGCATCATGTTTTCACCGGCTACAGCCGCATCGACAATAAAGTTGTACCAGTTCTTCGGGGCAAAAATCGTGATGACAGTCGGAGCTCCGTTAAAGATACTGTGTGCTCCGCTATCCAGTTTCATAACGGGAGCCTTGCTCGATGCATCTCCTGTTTTCTCAGGCGGACGTACATTCACGATTTCCCTGAGTTTTTCGTAATTGATTTTCCCGATCTCATCGTTCAGTTCCTTATCCTGACATACGGCAAACAACGGGGACTGCCTGCCGCCGGCGCAGGGAGCGTACTCTCCTGCTTCAATGATCATCTGAAGTTCTTCCTCTTTAATCTGTTCATCTTTGAATCTCCTGATACTGCGTCTGTGCAGAATTGTGCTCATTACTTCGTTCATACTTCCTCCTTAATTACAACGATTTTTCCGTTTACTTTATGGCCGTCCATATCCATCAATGCCTGACGGATATTGTCAAAACTGTATTCCGCGCCGTGGCACGGACTCAGATGATGTACATTCAGGAAATCCATGATCTCCGTTATAACTTCCTGTGTCGGATAATTGGAGAAGAAACCGGTCAGATAGACGCCATTGGGAATATCCTTGATCGGATCAAATCCGTTCAGTACGTATACATTTCCAAGAATACCGGTACTGCATACAATTCCGCCCCTCTGTATGCCGAGCATGGTATCCTTCACTGTTTTCGGTCCGACCAGTTCCAGGGCTTTGGTAATTCCTTTGGTTTTCAGTGTTTCCGCAAGATCCCCGGTATCCAGCAGAACTTCGTCTGCTTCTTTCAGCAGATCAAACTTGCTTTCTTTATGTGTTGTCGCAATGACTCTGCATCCAAGTGCTTTTGCGATCTGGATTGACGCATACCCGAGAGCACATGTGGCACCACGGATCAGAAACGTATCCTCCGGTTTCAGATCCAGACATTCAAACAATGATCCCCAGGCAGTAAAGTAGGTCTCCGGAACAGCAGCCAGTTCTGCCCAGGACATTTCCGTTTCAACAGGAAATACATGTGTTTCCGGAAGCAGTGCATATTCTGCATAGCTGCCGTTAAAAGAGCGTCCCATCCCGCCCATCAGAGAAATGACTTTCTGACCTTTCCGCAGGCCCGAATCCGATGGATCTTCCACAATACCCACACATTCAATACCGGGAACCACCGGTTTTTTGATATAGGGTGCATTGATTTCAGATAATCTCAGAATCTGCTCGGAATGATTCAGCCCGAATCCCATCACCTTTACCAATATCCATCCCGGTCTGACAGCAGGAATCTGTACTTCTGACATAACAGCATCCTGCGCCGGTGTTACTTTATCAATCAATACTGCTTTCATGCATTTGTCTCCCGTAACTTATTGCTTTCTCCACTGATATAGGCTGTGCTGTTATCGATCAGTACTTTTTCTTTGAGCAGTCCCGGTACATGTTCCGCCCAGCATTGCGGATCTTCGGCATAGAAACTGCCGTTGGTTCCTCTGGCAACTGCAGGACACCCTCTGCACCAGGCAAGCAGTTTACACCTGGAACATTTCTCAAAATGCTCATATTCCCTGTACTCTTCCATCTTTGTAACCCAAAGATCCGCCAGTCTGTCTTCGAACACATTCCCCACCAGACTCTCTGCCACTCTCCGGCAGGCATATACCTCTCCGGTCGGAAGAATTGTCATATGACAGTTGCCGCAGTTACAGCCGGCGTAGATCATTCCTTCTTTTGCATAATCAGGAATTGTAAACTGTCCCTTTTCATATTCGTACAAAGTCCACAGATGATCTTTTTTACTGAAATAGGTCTGGCATCCCTGTGCCTGATATTCCCGGAATTTCTGATCACACGTTTCAAGCAGTTCTCTGTATTCCAGCGGTGTCATGGACGTATCCAGTTCTCCTCCGCTCGGAACATATCTGGAAAAAGCAAAGATATTCACACCGGCTTCCACAACCGCATCAATGATTCCCGGTACTTCCATCCGGTTTGTTTTGGAGACAGTAGTCATGATCACACTGCGGATGCCTGCACGGTTAATACACCCCACTTTTTCCAGAGTGCATTCATAAGAACCGGGTTTCCGGAACCAGTCATGTGTCATTCGCAGGCCATCGATGGACAGCTGATATTTCTGGCAGCCATACCATTTCAGTTCCCGGCAGACCTGATCATTCAGATGAAACGGATTACCCATGATCGTAAATGGGATCCGGTGATCATGGAAAAGCTCAAGCAATCTCCAGAAATCAGGATGCAGAATCGGATCTCCTCCTGTCAGGTAAAAGTAAGGCGTCCTTTCATACACTTCGCAGAAATCCACACAGTTATAAAATGTTTCTTCCATTTCTTCCCAGTTCATGGAATCAATCTTTTTGCAGGTGTCTGCAGAAAAAATGTAACAGTGCTTGCATCGCTGATCACATTCATCCGTTATATGCCATTGAAAAGCAAAATATGGCTTCATGGGTGTACCTCCGTTTCTCATATCAACAACAGATATCTCTGTATTCTTTTTTAATTTGAAATCCCCATTGGGAGGATTTCTGTTCTGAGTAATGAATTACTCAGGCTTCTTGGGTGCTTCAGCTGCTCCACAGGCCGCAGGTGCTTCTGCTGCTCCGCAAGCCGCAGGTTTTTCTTCTGCAGGCTTGTCTGCTGCGCCGCAGGCCGCAGGTGCTTCTGCTGCTCCGCAAGCCGCAGGTTTTTCTTCTGCAGGCTTGTCTGCTGCGCCGCATGCTGTTCCGCATGCTGCAGGAGCCATGAATGTGTTTACCCATCCATTGAGATTGCTTAATGCCATAGATCCTCTCCTTTCTCAGAAACGCTGTTCTTTATTTAAAATGTAAAAAGAAAAGCAAATCCAGAAAAGTACGCACCTTTTTGTAACCTGTGATTACGTAGGGATTGTCAGATGATATGCAATATGCAAAAATGAATGTAACATTTGTTTTGATACCATAATATTAATGGAGTAATACTATGAAAACTAAAGATGAATTACCTGAGTGCCCCGTGGCCACAACCGTACAGCTGATTGGAAGTAAATGGAAACTTCTGATTCTCAGAAATCTTCTTGCCAGACCATGGAGATTCAATGAATTAAAAAAAGACCTGGACGGAATCAGCCAGAAAGTTCTGACGGAAAGTCTCAGATCTATGGAAAGTGATGGAATCATTACACGTACTGTATATCCCGAAGTACCACCAAGAGTAGAATATGCTTTGAGTGAACTCGGAGAATCCATGCGTCCGATCATCAAGGCAATGGAAGGATTCGGAAACGATTATAAGCAGAAAATCCAATAAGAAAGATGGTGTTTGCTGAGAGATTCATGTAAACCCAGAAGGAAGCAAATGAAGAATGTATTGTTAATAAACGGCAGTGTACGGCCGAATGGTACTACCGCCGGATCATTAAAGTCCATGGAGCAGTATCTTACAGAACATGAAATCGGCTGTTCCTGGTTTCAGCTGAAGCCGGTCCCTCAGAGAGGCTGCATTTCATGCAGCTCCTGTAAGGAAACACACCGCTGTCAGTTCAATGACGATCAGTGCAACGAACTGATTGAAAAGATTCTTGAAGCAGATGCTGTTGTGATTGGTTCTCCGGTCTATTTTGCCGGACCAAACGGGCTGCTTTGCGCTTTGCTGGACAGGGCATTTTTCGCAGCATCCAATTACGGGGAACTGTTTCGCGGGAAGGCAGGAGCGGCTGTTGTTTCCTCTTGGAGAGAAGGCGGTACGGCCGCATTGGACAGGCTGAACAAATACTTCACATTCGCCGAGATGAATATCATTTCCAGCAATTACTGGAATTCGGTATTGAACAGAAATGATTCATACGGAGAAGCTGTGATTCAGAGACTGTCCGAAAATCTGGTGTAATATCTCAAAAAGGAGTGATATGAACACAGATAATCTGAAGTACTTTTTGGCTGTATATGAAACGCAGTCTGTACCCAGAGCGGCTGAGCGCATCAGCATCTCCACACAGGGACTCGGAAAAGCCATCCGGCTGCTGGAAGAACAGTTCGGTACGGAACTGTTCCGCAAGGAAAACGGTGCCATGATACCCACACCTGCCGCAAAACTGCTGTATCCGGAAATCACTGCACTTCTGGAACAGGAAGATAAACTGAAGAATACCCTGCATGATTACCTCAGACAGTCTGATATCCGCTTTGCCGTACCGGATCAATACGAAATCGGCTATGCCCTGAAACGCAATATTTACCGCTATAACGAATTATTCGGCACGAATATCGAATGTATTCCCGTCAGTTATTCTGATCCGATAGAAGAACAGGACAGAATCCTTTTGGAAGGAGAATGCGATTACCGGATCATTAACCGTATCTTTAACCAGCTGGACGGATTCCGCACACATCCTCTGTGTACGATACGCTTTGTGCCCGTTGTAAACAGAAACAATCCCATCGCTTCATCTTCGTATATTTCATGGAACGATCTGAAAGATCAGGAAATCATTGTTGAAAACACAGAATATCCCTATGTACAGCAGATCATTGCGACATGCAGAAAAGCCGGATTTGAGCCGAATATCATGACAGCAGAAGGAGATTTGTTTGCTGTGCAGATGGTACGCCGGGAAAATCATACAGTCTACTTTACCAAACATGCTTCTCTGTTTGCCGGCAGCAGCGAACAGCCGGAATTCTGCACACCGGATCTTTCTCCCGTGATTTCCAGCAACTTTATCGTTCAGGGAAGAAAAGAAAAATGGAATCCCCATTTTATTGCCTGGCTTTCCGAAGCAATGGAACAGGAATTCCGTTAATCTGTACTTTGGGCCTTCGGGCCTTTTTTACATGAACAGTGTTGTATAAATGATGGTCATGATCGGAATAGTTACAATGCACAGTACTGTTGTCAGGACATTGACTGCACCTGCGCGCTTTACATCTGCACCGATCAATGCGGCATAGCCGATAACCGTAGCGGCGGAAGGTGCGGAACCTGCCATGACAATGATGAACATTGCATCCTTTGTGACCTCGGAGATTGCAGGAATCCGTGTAATTGCCAGTATTGCAATCAGAGCAAGCGGGAAGACAATCAGGCGGAACAGACAGACAAGGAATGCACCTTTGTTCGTGAATGCTTCTTTGAGATCACTGTAGCCAAGTCCGATGCCCAGCACAAGCATAAACAGCGGTGTGAGCAGATTGCCGAAGTTTGTGATCGCATTCGTGATTGCGGCCGGGAATACAATCGGTGTAACCAGGCCGTTTACAAAGAAGTAAATCAGACCGAGAATGCTTGCAATGATATTCGGATTCGTGATGATCTTATTCAGGTTTACCTGATCTTTACCCTGAAGAAGAATAACACCGTAGGTGAAGAAGATAATCTGATGGATGGCAATATATGCGGCGAGATAGAATACCGCGATATCACCCATGACGGCACTCAGAATCGGGATCAGAAGATTTCCGCAGTTGGTAAACATCAGGGATGCCTGATCAATCGCGGAGAAATGCAGTGTCTTTCCGAGAAGTCTGCCGCCTAGGGCGAACAGGCTCATGGCAATTAAGCATCCCAGAGCTACCATACCGAGTCCCATGATACGCTCTGTCTGGTATTCAATCATGAAGCCCTTGAAGATAATGCACGGACATGCAATGTACAGGGCAATCTTGGACATTACCGCAGAATCTGACTGAGTGAAGAATTTCTTCCTTCCGAGGAAGAAGCCGATTGCAATCATCACAAAGATTGCAATAATCGCTTTAATCAGAGATATACTGAATTCCATAATTACCGCCACTTACTTTTTCTCAATTACTTCATCCGCCTGTGCTTCATACAGTTTGGCAATGGACCATACATCTTCTTTCGGGAATCTGCCGAAAGCTGTCTGGAACAGTTCGAATGTATGAGAAGTAGCGTTCATCGGTACATGGACCTGATGTGCCAGTTCAAGTGTGATATTGACGTCTTTATACAGTGTTGTGATCTTTGCGCTGCCTGCTTCAAAATCACGGTTAATCAATTTATCTGAGAAATGTTTGAACCATCCGGAGCCGACAACGGAATCGCCGATGACGCCTGCCAGCAGTTCCGGATCAAGACCTGCTTTTGTGCCGAGCAGCAGACTTTCCACAGCAGCCGTACATGTATTGGCAACCATTGCCTGCAGGCAGCTCTTAACTGTCTGGCCGAGACCGACTTCATTTCCTACGTAATATACTTTCTTCGAAATCAGTTCCAGCATATCCTTAACTTTTTCATATTCGCTTTCTTCACCAGACACCATCAATGTCAGAGTTCCAGCATCAGCACCGAATGATCCGCCTGTCATCGGGCAGTCCAGCAGTGAGAACGTATGACCCTTTGCTTCCTCTGCAAGTTTCTTTGCGGATTCCGCACCGACAGAAGAATTCAGCACAACAACTGCTCCCTCCTTCAGTGTTTCAGCCAGACCGTTTTCTCCAAAAAGAACATCATGTGCCTGCTGTCCGTTCATGACGATAACGAATACCGCATCGGCATCTTTTGCCGCTTCGACAGGACTTGTGCAGCCTTTACCGCCGGCATTTACCAGACGTTCCACGGCCTGCGGAACAATGTCATATCCTTTGACTTCACAATCCTTCATCAGATTTTTAGCAACCCCGAAACCCATAGCTCCGAGTCCGATTACTGCAGCTGTTTTCATACTTTTTACCCTCCGTATTTCTAACTTGATAAAACTTTAACTTTTCGGAAAGGAATACTGAAGAATCAGACAGTTTCGCTTTCAGAAACCTGATGTTTCAACAAAAAACACACTATGCTGTCTTTGATGTGCAAGTGTGTCATTTTTATTTATTTTCTCAGCAGATAGTGATTTGCATCTCCGGATTGGAGATAAATCGTTTTTATCTCTTCTTCCAGAGCATCCGGAAGCCAGTGCAGCATATATTTCATTCCCGGTTCCTCAGTGTTGAAATGACCGGCTGTCAGAATGGCTTTGGGATCTCCCAGCTGTATTCCATCCCGCATATAGATGTTTACTGTGTAATCAATCAGTTCCATTGCGATTACCAGATCGATATTCCGTTTATCAATCATTGTAATCTTTTCATTATCATTGAACATAATATGCATCGGGATGCATGCATAATGAATTTCCGTTTCCGGATCACCGATCAGTCTGATTCCGTTCAAGCCGGCTCCTTCCATGATCATGTCGGCAATTTCCCAGACCTTCATGCCCTGAAAGTTCAGCATAATCGGCATACTGTACTGAAGAGGGGTTCTGATGGCAGGAACGTAATAACGGTCCAATCCGGTCTTATAAAGGAATCCTTTAAAGATACCGTCAACCCATCCGCCTTTTCCGTCAGGTATTCCGGAATGAATGTAGTCATGGAATCTCCATACCGTGATCTGATATTCATCCAGCAGTGCTTTTTTTCTGAGATAAACACTGTTTCTGTTTTCTTCCAGCCATTCCGTATGGTCCCCGTGATTCCAGAACAGCGATTCATGGCATACAATCAGATTCACCCCGTTCTCATGTGCTTTTCTGATCACATCAACAGAGGCATAACAGGTTGTCGCAATGCCGGTGCACTCTTTGTCTACTGAACCGTACGCAACTATATCCCGGCTGGTTTCATCCCGGATCGGCTGATTCGTACCGTTAAGCGCATCTATTCCGCGCGTATACTTCTTGATCTTTTCAATCACTTCACTGATTTTCATCTTCTCTTTCCTCTCTCATCTTATTCACAACGATATTGGTCACAAAATCCACAAAAGCGATAAACACGCCCGATGGTTCCACCCGTTCCGGAAGGTTCTGATTGGTACTGCCTGGAAGAAGTATCTGGTGTGCAAACTGCTTTCGCAGAGGATGTTTTGCGTTCATGCAGATGAGATATGTTTCAGGTCTGTTTTCTTCCGGTATCTGCAAAAGGCTGTCATACCCTCTTCTCGAAGGATCCCCCTGTTCTGAAAAACAGACAAATATATCTTTATTTGATATATCCTTCGGCCACGACGCAATCAAGTCATCACGGAGAAATACCGCCCTCTTTCCGAGGAGAGTGAGTTCCATGCTCAGCAGCTGTGCAGGCAGTGAACTTCTGTGCATGCCTGTGCAGTACACCATTCCCGAACCGGCAATATCTTCAGCGAACTGATCATAATCTCCTTTTTCAGCGGCTGCCGAGATCAGATCAATCAGCTTCTTATAGCATTCCCCTTTGGAAGAGAGACCGGTTTTTTCATCAGAACTGTGTATAGCATCATAAAGTGAGAAGCGGAAATCATTGTATCCTTCAAATCCGAGCTTTTTGCAAAAGCGGATAATAGAAGCCTGGGAAAGATTCAGATCCTTTGCCAGCTGAGCAGAGGATTTTCTGAATACAATCTCATTGTTTTCAAATATCTTGTCATATACCTGCATATCTGTTCTGGTAAATAAAGGTTTTTTCAGTTCAATCAATTCAAATATATTCATGAATACACCTCCGTCCGATTCAATTATACATATATTTTCTGATTTTTCTATTCAAAATTGAATTATTAATTCATTTTATTTTGATTTATAGTTGACTTATCTATTCATCCTTGCTATATTGATTCTGCAAAAGTTAATCACTCTCAGTGAAGAAAGGGGAACACCAATATGAGTGAAGCAAAAGTATCCTTTATGGATAAATTACAGGACTGGATGATGGAAAAGGTTCTTCCGGTCGCCAATACCCTCAGCAATCAGAGACATCTCGCATCCGTCAGAGACGCAATGACTCTGTTAATCCCTCTTACAATTGTCGGCGGTTTCGCAGTTCTTCTTGTCCAGCCTCCGATCACCGAAGGTTCCACCAACGGTTTCCTCCTTGCCTGGCAGGCAATGGCAACCGGTCCCATCGGCGCAGCCCTCTGGCCGGTATACTTCCTGACAATGGGATGCCTTTCCATCTATGTCTGTGCAGGAGTCGCTCATTTCCTTGCAAAAAGATATGAGCTCAACACTATTACCAGTGTGATATCCGCTCTGGCAGTCTTCATTATCATCTCCGGTGCATTCGATATGGCTGCCGGATCTCTGAATTATTCCTATTTCGGTGCATCTTATATGTTCGGTGCAATTCTTGTCGCCATTATCTCTGTTGAAGTAACAAACTTCTTCATGAAGAGAGATATTAAGATCAAGATGCCGGATTCCGTTCCGCCCAATGTTACAGCTCCGTTTGAAGCACTGATTCCGTTCGGTGCAACAGTCATCGGAATGCTGGTAATCGACGGTCTGATCAAGAATGTTACCGGCGCCGGTTTCACATCTCTTGTCTTTACGATCTTCCAGCCGCTGATGCGTGCCACAGGTTCCATCCCTTCCGTTTTGCTGATAAACTTCATCATTACATTCTTCTGGTTCTTCGGTATTCACGGTGATAACATGGTTGCGCCGGTAACAAATCCGATCACGACAGCAGCTCTCGCAGTCAACGCTGAAGCATATGCTTCCGGCGGAACAGTACCTTATGTTTATGCTGGTGCTGCAGCAACTGTATTCGGACAGTGGTGCTTCTTCTTCTGCCTGCAGATCCTGATGATGTTCTTCTGCAAATCCTCCAGACTGAAGAATCTTGTTAAAGTTTCCATCGTTCCGAGCATGTTCAACATTAACGAACCGGGCGTATTCGGTATCCCGACCGTACTCAATGTATTCCTGTTCATCCCCGGTGCAATCTGCTCCATGCTGAACTTCCTGATCTATGCACTCGCTGCAAACGCAGGTCTTGTCCGTAAATTCATGGTTGCTGCACCCTGGACAACACCTGGCCCGCTGAATGCATTCCTGGCAACAGGTTTCGACTTCCGCGCAATTATTCTCTGGCTCATTATCTTTGCGCTGGATATTGCCATTACACTCCCCTTTATGAGATCTTACGACAAACAGCTGCTCGCGGAAGAAACTGCTGAAGCAGACTGAAAAAATATATGACCAGAAGGGGCTGCTGCAGCCCCTTTTTATAATCATTTGCAAGCAGGATCAGACCGCACAAACCTGCTGATCAGAAGAGCATTGCCAAAGTACAGAAAAAGTGCACTCCGTAAAAGATGGATATGCACTTGTTTTCTTATGCAAGTTTCCTGGCAAAGCGAACGCCTTCATCATATGCATTCTGCAGATCAACCGGAAACTCTTTCCCTATATCTTCGAATTGAAAAAAACTGGACATCACAAACTTTTCGTCATGGAGCTTGACAAGAGGTCATTACATAACAGTTCACTTACGAAACATAGTTTTTATCGGATTCTCTCACGCTGAATGTTTTACCCGCCTGCCTTGCCCCGCCCAACAGCAGAGCTTTCTTATTCTTTTGCCTGTGCCATTGTTCACGCTTGTCTGCAGTCTTTCTTTTCCGCATACCCATAACCTTCCGAAAATTTATTAAATCGGATGCCCGCATATTTTTCGCGCAATTTTTATGCGTATGTGCATAATTTTTTGCATAGATTTTATGCATATACGCATATTTTCAGCACTATTCGCCCGCATTTAGAATTTTTACTGAGTGATCTCAAATTACCATTCTTCGGATTGAAAACCGATTGTGAAAGGGAATCTGCAGTGCTGTGCTTTAATCAAAACAAATCCGGCATTACCGGGCTGCAATTCAGTATTTCAGCTCATATTAATTTAATGCCGGTTTCTCTGCTGACTTTCGCTTCCTCTTTGGTGAGGGGAGCGACAGACATGGTCAGTCCTGCGGAGTGCACGGCGATCATGATCAGATTCTGTTTCATGTTTCTGACATTACATAATCCATACAAAGTGTAAAGAAAAGCACAGATCGACGACAGTCTGTGCTCTTCTTATACCCTGTTACGGTCCTGATGGAATGAAATGAAGGTATGAGGGTAAATCGGACCGAAACAATGAATCCTTACTGATCTTCTCCGAAATCGGCGATGTATGCTTCCGCAAGCTTCTACGGCCAGTTATCCACCGGTTCCAGAACGCCGGTGAAGAAACGGAGCGTTTTCGGTTCATGGACAAACCGCAGTCCATGCACCATTTCACGATGGTCATAGAGCCATTTCACGCGGTCGATGACATATTCAGTCTGGGAAAGTGTGAATAAACGGCGCGGGAATGACAGTCTCAGGATTTCCCTTACGCTCAGATGCGCACCGAGTCCGCCGAACAGGTTGGTTCCGGCGGTTTTAATAGATCCATTCACAGAACGTCCGGAAATCCGGATGTTTTTCCAGATCCTGAACTGCTTTTGGATTGGATATTAATTTGCTGAGAGCTTTTGTTACCAGACGGGGCTCCTCATATAGTCCTTCTTTCATTGACAGGATGATAATCACCTGTATTTCATGCTCTGTATCCCAAGCTATTTTTCTGCTGTTGACAGCAGTACATGCCCAAATACTGTCTTGATCAATTCTGTCGGAGGCGAGAAGCACCGTATCCCCAACGAATATGGCACGAGAGGAAGAGATTGCTTCAGAAAATGATTCATCCGTTCCTTTTACCCGCTGAATATGATCCAGCATTTTACCGATTGCTTCTTCTCCGGTTTCAAACCGGGTCTCTCCCATGAACAACTCCCTCGGACAGAAAAGATAAAGCAGAGGAGGTTCAATGATGTCGCTTATAATATTTCTCAATGTATCAATATCATTTTCGTTAAGCGTCCAGCCGCATCTGTAAACCGGGACTTTCTGATTTGTATACAGCGGAACTGTTGAAATCACAAGTGCATAATCCTCATTCGTCTGATAGTGAAGATTCCATCTGCTGCAGATATCAATACTGTTCTCTGAAATCCGCAGGTCATCAACAAGCTGGTGTTTCAGAGTATCAGTAAGTGCTGTTCCGTTTCCTGAAACAAGCAGAACTCTGCAATCTCTGATCAGATGATTTTCCCGCCGGGAAAGGCCGATATTCAGCGCGATATATCCTATCTCATCTTCAGACAACTTTACTCCGAAAACCTTTTCCAGAACACCGGCTGAATCACGCGCCAGCAAGAATTCAAACAGATAATCCTTATAAATGATGTCCATCAGTACATTCTTCGTCTGAAAGCCATAATACAGCCTTGTTCTCAGAGGAATCATGTGAATGACAAGACGGTTGATCAGATCCGTATCTTTGTCAAATTCTGTACCAAACCGGCTGTCTATGTTTTTTAAAAAACTGTGAACCGCTGTAATGGTCTCATGATCCCGGCTTGAACTAACGCAGAAAGAAATGCTTTTTGCATGCAGATGCGCCGCCAGATAGCAGATCTCAGATTCCGGGAACTCGATGCCTGTCTGTTCCGTGACATGTTTCAGTATTTCTTCTGCGGCATATTTTGCGCTTTCTCCGGTCGGATAATCATTGTCTTCAGGCGATATTGTAAATCCGTTTTTCACCCTGAGCACTGATGCATATACATGAAAAACAAGAGACATGAAATAATAATCCGATATTTTTGAATGAAGCTTAAAGAAAGTATCACGGAGCGTGATCCGGATCAGCTTGTACAGTTCAGGTTCTTCCACCCATTGGTAATCTATTTTCCCGGTTCTGCTCATCGCTGTAAACACATGTGCAAGTGCAATTCTTCTTTTGGTTTCATCTCCTTCGACTTTCATTCCGTAATGGGGAACGGAGACAATCTTCAGTCCGTTTTCTTCAAGATGAGTACGTACCAAGTTCAGATCCTTGCTGAGCTGACGGCGGGATACAAACAGCTCTTCTGCGAGATCATCAATCCGGATGTAATCATCTTTATTCAGCATGCGCAAAAGAATAGAGCTGATTCTGTCTCTCTGTGTGTTCAGTTCACCGCTGCCATAAAGCAGACGGTCGCGGAGTTCCCGAAACCGAAGAGAATCATATACATGCAGGACAAAAAAACCCAAAGAGGTACTGCGGATCTCAGCGTATGGCAAAAGCTCTTCGTTGATTCTGCTGATAATATTTTTCACTTTTGCATTAGTCAGATGATATTCAAAAGCAATCCGCGTCCGGTTTACCGTCTGATAATGGGATATAAAATGAAATATTTCCAGTTCCTGATCTGTCATTCTGTATTTAACATACCACAGTCAGGAATCCATGTCATTCTCACCGGCAGATCAGTCTGCCCGCTTCTGATAAATCTCCTGCATAAAAGCATCCGCAAGGGGGATCCATAGATTGAAGTTCGGATACTGTTCAATTCCACCATTCAGAATCTTGAATCCGGCAATCCCATGCGGTACCCCCGCAAAGGTATGCACTTCCACAGGTACATTATGATCCACCAGCTCATTCAGGTAGTGATACAGATTATTCATTGCAAAGTCTTTTCTTCCGACGGCGATAAATGTCGGAGGATACACGGCTTTCGTGTAATCAACTATGTCCTCTTTATCGGGATTCTGCAGATCCATCCTGAATCTGGGACCATAGATACAGCAGTATGCATCCATAACCCCGGGATAGGCATCCAGTTCATCCGGAACATATTCGGGAAAATGATCTTTCACTGTCTGGGTTCCCGAGAAAAATCTGATGCAGTTATCACCGGTGAGGCCGCCGTTGGAGAAACCGGCATATCCGACCTGATCAGGTCTGATCCTGTATTCTTCGGCATTGGCCCGGATGATACGAATCGCTCTTGCAACATCTGCCCCGCTTTCTTCTTTTGACCAGGGGTTATGATTGACCCGATTCAGAAGCAGGAAGCACTGATATCCCAGGGCATTGAAATCAAGGCATGTCTGATACGCCTCCGGAATCACACATCGCCCGTGATCACCACCGGCAACAACAACCATTGCCCCTTTCGGAGTAATACTTTCATCAACCAGCATGGCATACATATAAGGCCTGAAATCCGGATTGTGCTTTTTCTTATAATCCGAGTTATCTGAATATTCTGTGTTTTTCGGCATATTGCCGTCGTTCCAGAGATAAATCCGTTCCAGAGAATTCTCTTTTTTCTTCATGGAAGAATACAGATCCACAAATTTTCTGACCAGTTCTTCCTGCTTTGCATCATCTGTTTCTTGTTCAATCTCCGAATACATATGATACAGTTTCAATTCATCCTGAGTGTCATAATTTACCACGTCTTCAAAGATTTCAACGGCGTCAAACAGCTGTTTTCCGAATTTCGCGTTCATCTTTTCCCGCCTGCTTATTAATTCGTTGAATTCCATTCCCTTACTCCTTTTCCTTACTTATTATAAAGGGAACCCGAAGGTCCCTTGAACGAATCAATTAATCAGCAGCTGCCCCGGCTTCCAGAGCCTTCGCTTCTTCTTCAAGTTCCTTTGCTTCATAAGCTTTGAAGAAGGGAAGGAACCAGAAATAGTCAACAACCGTCAGAACAAGCTGCCAGATCACACCGGCAAATCCTGCCGCGAGATAACCGCTCATGAATACAGGTACACCCCAGACATACAGGGAATGCGCAGGCGGAACAATTCCAAGCTTTGTGACAATATATGTCAGGATGAAATGAAGAGGAATCACCTGAGGTATGAACAGATAAGGATTCAGGACCAGCGGCAGTCCGAAGTTAATAGGTTCGGACAGGGCAAACAGCGAGGTAATCGTTGTCATCTTCCCAAGTGTTCTGAAACGGGGAGATTTACTCTGCAGCATCAGCAGTGTCCAGCATACAAGTCCGCCGCCGCCCATCAGAGCCATCGTCCCCATTGTGAAGTCATGAGGAAGAGGCTGACCTGCAGCCCAGGCTGTGGCATTCTCAATTGCCAGCGGCATCAGCAGCGGAGGAATGATTGCCTGAGTCGCATTGCCGCCATGGATTCCGAAGAACCAGAGAACACTCGGCAGTGCGAAAAGAATGAACAGTCCCCAGAAACTTGTGCCTACATTGGTCAGCGGGGCCGCAATCAGTGTGTAGAAGGCATCAATTGCATTAACAAACCCGGCTCTTTCAACAAGCAGTTCAATTGCCGCAAAGAGAATACCGATAAATCCTGCAGGGATGATACCCGAGAAAGATTCCTGAAGATACACAGGAACCTGTTCCGGCATCTTGATGTAAATGTTCTTTTCTACACAGAACTTATAAACATGGACAACCACAAATCCGACAAGCATCGCCGCAACAATACCTTTCGCGCCAAGATATCCCATATTCAGAACATTTCCGGCATCAGTTGCTTTGTAAGGAGCCAGCAGGAAATAGGCGAACAGTGTAACAAAGATGTTTACCATTGCATACTTTCTGAGTCCCTTCTGCACGGAATAATAGTAACCTATCGCAGCCGCCGTCCAGACACCCATCATGTTCAGAGTCAGGTTATAAATCAGGTTGAATATCTGATCCAGATGGGTTGCCTGTAGAAAACTGACATACGGGCCCCAGGAAAGGGTTACAAGCAGTGTTGCGATACCGCCAATCATTGTCAGCGGCATAAATACAGCAAACGAAGAGGACATTGCCTGAACGAAGGGCAGTGCAGCAAAGCGGCTGAACAGCGGATCCAGCTTCTCCTGCATGAAGACTGTCATTTTATCCAATGCATTTTTCATAATCTTCTCCTTATAACAGATCTCTCACAGAGATCAGTTCCACATTGTTTTCTTTGATCCAGTTGTTAAGTTCAGATGAGGTAACAAAGTCTGCTTCCATCATGCGGATCAGATTGAAGGAAGAAAGCCTGACAAGGTCCCTGTCCACAAAACCCGTATGAGTATGGATATGAGCAATTCCATCTTCTTCCAGGGCTTTGTTCAGATATTCCAGCTTTCCTTCGGTGAAGAATTTAAGCGGATCTCTGTCCAACTGGGTCGCCGGAGAAAAATCCCACTTCCCATTTGCGTCCATCGTGGTAACAGCATTCCAGGGTGCAGTATCCATGCCGCCCGGAATGTTGCATTTTGCCAGCACTTCAGAGAGTACAGGTATTTCGTACTTCACGGCAAGATCCTTAAAAGCTTTATGTGTATTTTCGCATCCATAGGAATGACCGTTCAGATATGCGGGTTTCTTTCCGACCAGATCAATGAACTTCAGAATTTGTGCTTCTGTTTCAATATATGCCTCTTCATACGGAATGTGATTCGGATTTGTTTTATCCAGCATTCTGTGATAACCGGACTTGCGGAAATTCCCCTCTTCATCCACCAGGGAAGGAATCCGTTCCGGATCACTCAGCGGTCTGCCTGTAACGAGGTTGATGTCCTGTCCGAGGCAGAAATCAGGACATTCGGAAAGCAGTCTCTTCACACCGTATTCAGCGGCGGGAGAGTTGGAGAACAGACCTGTTTCAGTCAGGCATCCGTATGTTGCGGCGTGTATGACTCCGTCAGCACCGGCAAATGTGATTGCGAAGTCGTCTGCAGTAACAATCAGTTTCATTTGGTTTCCCCTTTCTTTTTTTTATCTGGCTTCAGTTTAAAAAAGAGAAGGCTCATGTTCCATGCACATAAAAAACAGCATGATCCAAAAAACGTGCATGGAAAACGGAACTATATAAGCAGATGACCATAGGAATACGATTGAGATATGATCTATGGATAAACAGGTATACCGCAGATACTGCGCTTTCTGGAAAGAGAACAACAGCGGTTATTATATTGAAGAATTCGCAGACATTCTGAAAAAACAATATGAAACAGATCAGTAAAACTAATCGGAATCATCAGAAAACAAAATTGTTTGAAGATCAATGCTGGTAAATTAAGGTAGTTGACAAAAAAGAAAAATCTGATTGTGTGGCAATCCACCACATGATCAGATTTTTTCTGTGAAAGGCGCATTGAAAACATCCTTTAGAAAACTGGTAATTTTCTGAAGAAACAATGTTCCGATGCTTGATAGATGAAAGACTGACAGGTACTTTTGGGAGAAGGACGGCTGGCAGCCTTTTTTTCTTTCTATCCGGAATCTAATCTATGAAGCTGCTTCAGTTTTTTCATGCTTCATTTACCTCCTGGTTTTTTACTAATTTCATTAGTAAAAACACAAAAAAAGCCGATTACGTGAGCATAATCGACTATAACCTAAAGAATACGTGCCGCTGACCGGGCTCGAACCGGTATGGTATCGCTACCGGCAGATTTTGAGTCTACTGCGTCTGCCAATTCCGCCACAGCGGCATACGTGTATTTTAGCACCGTGTCAATAAAAGGGAAAGTCCTTTCACAAGAACTTTCCCTTTGCTGTTGAGAGGCTGATCAGTCTTTCTTTGCGTTCGCAACGACCTTGTCAGCGACATCTTTCGGAGCCGGCTGATAACGGTCAAACGCGATGACATACTTGCCGCGACCCTGTGTCATGGAACGCAGGTCGTTCGCGTATGTCAGCATTTCTGCCATCGGAGCTTCAGCTGTGATGACCTGGTCACCGTCGTCGTTCATTGACATATCGAGGATCAGGCCGCGTCTCTTAGTGAAGTCGCCCATCAGTGTACCTGTGTAGGATTCAGGCGCTACAACAGTTACTTTGCCGATCGGTTCGAGCAGAACAGGATTTGCTTTCGGCATAGCAATATTGTAAGCAAGTCTTGCAGCTTCCTTGAAGGCAACTTCCTTGGAATCTACGGGATGATAGCTTCCATCGTAAAGTGTAGCCTTGACGCCGACGACCTTGAATCCTGCCAGAGGTCCCTTCTCCATGCAGTCTCTCAGACCCTGTTCTACAGGCGGGAAGTACTGCTTCGGAACAGCACCGCCGAATACTTCTTCAGCGAATATCATGTCATCACTGTCAGTCGGTTCGAATCTTACCCAGACGTCACCATACTGGCCTGCGCCGCCGTTCTGCTTCTTGTATTTACCCTGAGCTTCAGCCTTGCCGCGGATCGTTTCACGATACTGGACTGTCGGTACAGTTGTCTCAACATCGACTCTGTACTTGGACTTCAGCTTGGAGATGATCAGATCGATGTGCTGGTCACCCATGACATAGAGGACCTGTTCATGTGTTTCAGCGTTCTTGACGAGGCGGATCGTTCCGTCTTCTTCGCACATGTTGCGGATACCGACAGACATCTTGTCTTCGTCAGCCTTTGTCTTCGGCCATACTGCATATCCCAGCATCGGCTGCGGATAATCGATCGGAGGATATTTAACAACTCTGGATGTTGTGCACAGTGTGTCGTTTGTCTGTGTGTTCTGGAGCTTGACTACAGCACCGATATCACCGGTGAAGAGTTTGCCGACACCGACCTGGTATTTGCCGTTGATGACATATACCTGGGAAACCTTTTCGTTCGCTTCCTTGGTGGAATTGTAGAGCTGGGAATCGGATGTCAGGACACCGCTCATAACTTTCAGATAGGAGATCTTGCCGACGAACGGGTCGATAACGCTCTTGAATACGAACGCGGACATTGCTTCGTTCTCGTTTGTTTCCATTTCGATCGGATCGCCCTTGGCATTGATGCCGCGGATGGAACCCTTTTCCGCATAGCTCGGGAAGTATTCCGTGATCAGGTCAAGAATACGTTCGATACCTGTCTGCTTGTCTGCGCTGCCGCAGTATACAGGTCTGATATCACCGCTTCTGACGCCGATACGCAGTCCCTTAGCTACTTCGTGCATATCGAACTTTTCGCCTTCGAAGAATTTTTCCATCAGGTCATCATCGACACCGGCGATCGCCTCAGCGATGACATTGTAATATTCTTCAACCTGGTCAGCGAGGTTCGCGGGAACTTCCTGTGCTGTGTCATGGTTGTTGTAATACCAAGCCTTGTTGCGGAGGATGTTGACAGAACCGACGACCTTGCCGCCTTCAATGATCGGCATTTCGAACGGGATAACAGACTGACCGAACTTACTGCGCAGTTCTTCCAGGATCTCTTCGAACTTGGCATTCGGGTCGTCCATCTTGTTGACAAAGAAAATCGTCGGGAGCTTTCTCTTTCCGGCAGCTTCTTTCCACGCACGTTCTGTACCGGCTTCAACGCCTTCTTTTGCGTCGACAACGATCAGCGCGTTATCGCCGACTGTCAGACCGGTCATCTCTTCGCCTTCGTAATCCATGTAGCCTGGTGTATCGATGAAGTTGATCTTCTTGTTCTTCCATTCTACAGGTGCCAGATGGCAGTAGCAGGACAGGCCTCTTTTGCCTTCTTCAGGGTCGAAGTTCAGGAAGGATGTACCGTCATTGGCTTTTCCGTAACGGTCGATCGCTTTTGTGAAATACATGCAGGACTCGATCAGAGAGCTTTTTCCGGAGCCTGAATGTCCGAGAACCACTACATTACGGACTTCATTTGCAAGATAATCTTTCATATATTTTTATGATCTCCTTATTTCAAAATATCCTTCAGGTCAGCCAGGCATTCCTTACGTACGTAATGGATCGCCTTGTTGCCGTTATAGTCCAGAATCTCCTTATCTGCGCCATGTTCAAGCAGATAATTTACCAGTTCCGGGAATCCGCTGTATGCAGCTCTCATCAGAGCTGTGCATCCTCTGCCGTCAACAGCGTTTACATTTGCGCCGCTGTCGATCAGGAAACGGATAACGTCGAGTTTATATGCGTTGACAGCCTCCATCAGAGCTGTTCTTCCCTGCTCATCCTGTGCATCCAGGTTGGCGCCTTTGCCGACCAGATACTCAACAACTTCCTCTTCACCCAGCAGTGATGCTCTCATGAGAGCGGTTCTGCCTTTATTATCGTGGGAGTTGACGTCTGCTCCTGCATGTTCCAGCATTTTGCAGATACCCAGATGTCCCTTTTTCGCTGCGCCCATCAGCGCTGTCTTGTTGTTCTTGTCGCGTGCTCTGGGATCCGCCCCGTTATCGAGCAGGAAACGTACGATATCTTCATACCCACGCTTTGCACTGCGCATCAGTGCTGTGCGGCCGTCACCATTCTGAATGTTGACGTTCGCGCCCTTTGATACCATAGCGCATACCTTGGCGAAATCGCCCCTGGCTGCCGCATCAAAGAATTCCTGATTTGTCTGATCCATAATTTTCCTCCTTATTACGTGTCAGTATTTTTTTGTTCAAAAAAGATGGACACGTACTACGCCCATCTAAAAAACACATTTTTTAACAGTATCCACCCCGCCGAAAAGAAGTTCCTCCGTTCCGAAAGAAGTGACAGAAAAAGCAAATGTTGTACCAACAGGTCTCATGATATCAACTCCATTCTGTATACTGTTCTGCCTATATTGTATCGGAAACCTTAAAATGTTCAACCGAAATCCCTTTGATTTGGATAATTCAGACAAAAATCACATTTTTCATCTGAAAGCATTTTCAGTCCCGTTTTTTACTTCAGATATCCGTTCCAGAGATCATACTTCGGCATATGCCTGTAGACCTCCGCATAAAATGCGGAAGAATGGTTCTGCACCAGGAAATGGACATATTCATGGAGCAGGACAGACTCAAACGCTTCCCTGGGGTAGTGGATCAGTCGGATGGACAGCGTGATCTTGTGTTCCGCGGGCTTGCACACGCCCCACCTGGATGTCATGAACCGGGTATGGATCGAGGGAAGCGGCAGATGATGTTTACGGCAGATCGCCTCATCCCATTGTCCTCTGGATTCATCAGCCATGATCATCAGCTGTTCCGAAGCGTATTTCCGGAACGTCTTTGTGATCCGTTCTTCACTGAAGTCCTTCAGGAAGAATGTCATGATGTCGCCTTCCATGACAATACGGTCTCTGGAAGCCTCCACATACCTGACATACTTCTTTGTTCCCAGCCACCATATGACAGGAGAATCCGTTCCTTCCTGATTGACCGTTTCCTTTTTTCTGACACTTGTGAGCGCTTTTGCGATCCAGCCCTCTTTGGACTGAATAAACTGCCTGATCCGTGTCTCACTGACCGACTTCGCGCAGGAAATACGCAGACTGCCGTCCGGATTCACTCTGAGATACATATTTCTGATGCGCTTGCGTTCCACATGGACCTGTGTCAGCCTGCCGTTTACGTATACTTCCATTCCTGCTCACTTTCTGAAGTATTCTGACACATGAAACGTTCTTTGACAATGCTCACGGAGCGAAGAAAGCGCATGAAAAAAGCAGCCGCAGCTGCTCTTCCTTGTCTGACTGTTATCAGGGCAGACGGTTGCCTGCAGCTTTGTACAGGTCATACCATTCTCTTCTGGTGAGTGTGATATCCGCTGCCTCTGCCGCATGGATCAGACGTTCTGCCTTCGTCGTGCCTGTGATGACCTGCATCTTTCCGGGTATTCTCAGGATCCACGCATATGCGATCGAATCTGTTCCGACCCCGTACTTTTCAGCCAGTTCGTTCAGTTTTTCATTCAGTTCCGCAAATGCTTCATTTGCCAGGAATGTTCCGGTAAAGTATCCGACCTGAAGCGGTGACCATGCCTGGACTGCCATCTTGTTGATGCGGCAGTATTCCAGCGTTCCGCCGTCACGCATGACAGCAGGGTCATGTACCATATCCACGTTGAATCCTGCATCCAGCAGAGGCGTATGGGCAATGGACAGCTGAAGCTGGTTGGCTGTCAGCGGGAACTTCACGGCTGTTTTCAGCAGTTCCATCTGCGAAGGATTCTGATTGGAAACACCGAAGCTCAGGACTTTTCCTGCTTCATACAGTTCGGTAAACGCTTCCGCGACCTTTTCCGGTTCCATCAGGGCATCCGGTCTGTGCAGCAGCAGGGAATCTACATGATCTGTTCCCAGACGCTGCAGACTGCCGTTTACAGCTTCCAGAATATGTTCCTTGCTGAAATCAAACATTCCCTGGTTGATCCCGCATTTTGTCTGCAGGAACATTCTGTCTCTTAATTCCGGCTCTGCGGCAAATACTTCACCAAACACTTCTTCACTGCGTCCCCTGCCGTAAATATCCGCATGATCAAAGAAATTGATGCCGTGATCCAGCGCAGCGTGCACCAGTTCCGATACTTCTTCCCTGGTCATTCTTGCAATTCTCATACAGCCGGCGCCGATCACTGAAACATCTTTGTTCAATCCGCATAATTGTATGTACTTCATAGATTCCTCCTGTACTCAACGTAACAGAATGGAGAACAAAAGAAAAGAAGTGTGCACTCACACTTCTGCAGATTCTGTATAAAATTCTCTCAAGCGCTCCCGGCGTTCCCGGTCCAGGCCGAACTGCGCCTCAAAATAGGCATCATATGACGGATAAGCCCGCAGGATCGATTTCAATGAGTACTCCGCCGAGCTGCGGTTGACTCCTTCATAGCCCGTCAGAAGCTCACGGAATTCCGGATGCAGGGCAAGGATCTCTTTCCGTTCTTCCAGGAAGCGTTCAATGACTTCCATGCGGTATTCATTTGTCTTCATGTAGTCATTCAGTACCGTTTCTTCATCCGCGCCGAGAGCCAGCAGGATCAGCGCTGCGCCGATCCCCGTACGGTCTTTCCCGGCCGAGCAGTGAAACAATACCGGAACATTCCCTGCTTCGATCTCCTCAAACATCTTCTGATATGCCCCGGCGAACGGAAGTCCGCCGTACATCATCTCCAGGAAGTTTGACGCGTTCTCGGCGTGACTGGCATGATTCGTGCTTTCCTTGATCGCTTCAGGTGAAAGATCGATCTCTTTTCCGGAAGAGTCCGTCAATGCGGAAACCGGATGATAGGCTGCTCCCGGCAGCCGGGGATCCGGCGTGAAACGCCGTTCATAGTCAGAGCGCAGATCAAATACAGACCTGATCCCAAGTGACCTGACCAGCTCCAGTTCCTCTTCATTCAGCAGGCCCAGGGCTCCTGTCCGGTAGAATATTCCGTGCCTGACGACTCTGCCCCCGCTGACCGGTATGCCTCCCAGCTCCCGGAAATTCATCTCTTTTCTGATCCTGCTCAACACCATCTGACGTCCTCTTGCTTTCGTCATTATCATAACACAGTAAAAACAAGGAATGACTGCGCGCCGGCAAACAGTTCTCCGTTCTCAAGCCTGCCTGAACCGATCCCGTATATCAGTGATCCGTTTAATGCACACGGTATCCGCAGGACATGCTCAGACGGATTGACTGCCATCAGAAGCGGACCCCTGCGGTATACAAACGGCAGTTTTCCGTATTCTGCATAAACGATCTCAAACGGTCCGTCTGCCTTCAGGTCATCGTGTTCATGTCTGAGCCTGATCAGATCCCTGACTGCTGCATACAGGGAATCCGGATCATTGATCTGATCCGACACAGTCGGGGCATCAGGTGAACTGTCCGTCGGGAGATATGGTTCATCCGAAGCGGAGAACCCATGGTTCTTTCCGTGATCCCACTGCATGGGTGTACGGGAACCTGTCCTCTGGTAGCCGCCTTCCTTTGTCTTCACATCCAGGTATCTCATGCCGATCTCATCCCCGTAATAGACAAAGGGAACGCCCGGCATCGTCAGGATAAATGCATAAGCAAGCTTCAGTTCACGCACAGACAATGTTCTTGCCGGGCGCGGAGTATCGTGATTGCAGGTAAACATGGAAATATATCCGTTTTCCTTTGTTGCGCTGTACTTCGGAAGCCAGTCATCCAGGAAGCGCATGATATCCCCGTTTCCGTCCTTCTTGAAGAAGCTGTGGTCACCGCCTTCTGTTTCATAATCCCTCAGCAGGGTATTGTAGCCGTTGTAATGATGGTCCAGATAAAAGTCCATCGCAAATCCGCCTCCGTTGATAGCCTGCACGGGGTTGGACCATTCACTGACCATTGCGGCATCAGGATATTCTTTCTCCAGCATGTCGTGGATATTGCGCCAGACAGCAGCTGTCGCCGACTTGTTTTCATCATCGTTTTTGACCAGGGAGTCTGCCATATCCACACGGAAACCGTCACATCCGTGATCCAGCCAGAACCGCATGACATCCTTCATAGCTTCCCTTGTGGAAACAGCATCTTCAGAATCAGGTGCGCTCATCCATTCCTCACTGCGGTGCAGCCAGCCGTAATTCAGGGCAGGCTGCGAAGCAAAGAAGTTCAGCATATACGAGCCTTCCCGCTCCTTCATGCCGCTGATATACGGATGATCCGCGATCCCCTGGAAGGCATTTGAAGTCCAGACGTATCTTCCGCTGTACGCATTCGGTTCCGCTCTGCAGGACTCGGCAAACCAGGGATGCTGGTCGGATGTATGTCCCGGAACAAGGTCCAGGAATACCCTGATCCCTCTCGTGTGTGCCTGTCTGAAAAGTTCATACAGGTCTTCGTTGGTTCCGTAACGCGGAGCGACTTTCTTATAATCCCGTACATCATATCCGGCATCCATGAACGGGGAATCAAAGCAGGGATTGATCCAGAGGGCATTGCAGCCAAGATCCCTGATATAGTCAAGCTTCCTGATAATACCCTGCAGATCACCGATCCCGTCATTGTCCGTATCATAGAAAGACTGCGGATAGATCTCATAGAAAACCGCGTCATTCAGCCATTTTTTCATCTGTTTCTCCCTCTGTTATTCCGTCAGTACAGCCGTGCTGTACGGCGGGAGCGTCAGTACATTCTGTTCAAAGGTGACAGGACTGTCGCTGACTGTCAGTATACCTCTCAATGTATGGAATTCCGTATTGGTCACATTGACCGTCTGCTCACTGTCACTGATGTTCATGATAACTGCTGCCGGCGCATGGACACCGTCTTCCTTGAGCAGCACACATACCTGATCGGTCGTCAGGTCCTGGTGCAGCCAGGTCCTTCCTCTTGCAATCACCGGCAGCGCGTTCCTGATCCTGATAGCTTCTTTGACATAGTTGTATATGGAGTACGGATCATTTTTCTGAACTTCATAGGAAGGGAATTTCATTTCGAAATCATCCATATAGGGAGGACCCTGGGTCATGCCTTCGGCATTCCTGTCCTCACTCCAGTACATCGGAGCACGCTTGTTCTCGTCTTTTCCGGAGCCCTTCATACCGAGCTCTTCCCCGTAGTATACGAATACATTTCCGGTCGTCATCAGGTTCATTGACAGCGCCATCTTTGTTTTACTGCCGTCATCACCGGCATAATACCCGGCTCCCCTGCCCATATCGTGATTGGTATAGAACGGCGCATTGACATAAGTATCGGAATATCCGGCAAATAACTGCCATTCACGTTCCAGCGTATTTCCGTATTCCCTGGCAGAATAGACACCCTTCAGGGTTCTGGCGATCGCGCCTTCCGAGTCACCAAACGCAAAGTCAAACATGGAATCGATGCCGCTTGCGTAATAAGACGCGTATTCATCCATGCCTGTCCATGCTTCACAGACAAAATAGCTGTCCTGTTTCAGTTCCGTGCCTGTCTGCTTCAGCCAGCGCAGGAATTCAATGTTCCTGCCGGGATCTGCCGTGTAGAAATATGTGACTGCGTCCAGACGGAAACCGTCTACACCGTGTCCGAACCAGAATGACATGATATTGCGGATCTCATCCCTGACCTGTGCGTTGTCCAGGTTCAGATCAGGCATCTGGTCCCAGAATCTTGCTTCATAGTAATAGTCACTGTCCGGTAGTTTCGCGTAACCGTTCTGGAAATCCTTCCGGAAATGGTAATAATCCACATACGGACATTCCCCGGCATCCGGCTCCCGTCCGTTCAGGCCTCTCAGATAGGATGCAGCCTGCTGGAACCAGGGATGACCGGACGCTGTATGGTTCAGCACCAGGTCAATGATCACACGGATCCCTCTGCTGTGACAGATCTCCGTGAGACGGTCAAAATCATCCAGCGTGCCGTATGCGGGATCGATCGCACAGTAATCCTTTACATCATATTTATGGTAGGTGTCGGACGGCATGACAGGCATCAGCCAGATCTGGTTGAACCCCAGATCCTGGATATAGTCCAGTTTTGAGATCAGGCCGTTGATATCCCCGATCCCGTCATTGCCGCTGTCGCAGAATGAATATAAAAACACTTCATAGGTCGTACGGTACCGATCATCGATCACGTCCGCTGTCAGGCCGGAATTCACTTCTGTCATAACATGAACAGCAGATCCCGAAGGATCTGCTGTCAAGAGTCTGTAAACAACTGCTAACAGAAGGATTCCCAGCGATAGTATCCACCGCAGGAATTTCTTCATAAGTCTTATCCTTTCACCGCTCCGGTCATTCCTTCAACATAGAATTTCTGCATATACAGGAACAGAGCTGCGATCGGAATCGAGATCACGACTGCGCCTGCTGCGAAACAAGTATACCATTGATTGATATATTCTTTCTGCAGCATATTCCAAAGACCGATGGCTACAGTGAACTGATCTGCATTTGCACGGCAGATGACCTTCGCAAAGATGAAGTCTACCCACGGTCCGATGAATGATGTCATGACTGTGTAGATAACGATCGGCTTTGACAGCGGCATGGTGATCTGTGTGAATACCTGCCACTGGGAAGCACCGTCGATCATCGCTGCTTCATCGATCGATCTCGGGATCGTATCGAAATATCCCTTGGAGATCTGGAATGCCAGACCTGCGCCGGCGGAATAGACGATGATCAGTGCAAGACGGATCATGGATCCTTCCGTCAGTCCCAGTGCTTTCAGGATGTAATACTGTGCGACCATGGACATGAATCCGGGGAACAGTCCGAGGATCATCGCCAGGTTCATATACGGTTTACGCATCTTGAAGCGCATTCTGGAAAGGCTGTAGGATACCGACAGCATGAAGAATGTCGAGACGACGCATGATATGCACGCAATGATCAGCGTGTTCATGAACATCTTGGGGAAGTTCAGGACATTTCTGTCTGTGAACAGCTTGATATAGTTGTTCAGTGTATATCCCTTCGGGAAGAATGTATTGACGTAGGAACCCGGCTCTGCGCGGAAGCTTGTCAGGACGATCCAGATGATCGGCATGATCCATATGAACGCAAGTACCGCAAGCAGCAGATGAACCAGGATGTTGACCGCGCGGCGTCTGCCGCTGATCTTGTTTCTCGCAATAGGTTGATTCATCGCAGTCATCACATGAACGCCTCCTCATTCTTATAGGAACCGGAATTGCGGTACGTAACAAGCGTAACGATGGTCAGGACCACGAACGTCAGGATACCGATTACCGCACCGATGTTGTAATACTGCTGGTCAATGGTCAGCTTATACAGCCATGTAACGAGCAGGTCCGTCTGGCCGGCTGTATCTCCGACATATGTCGGACCGCCGCCCGAGAGCAGATAGATGACATTGAAGTTATTGATGTTGCCGACAAATGATGTGATCAGGTAAGGTGTTGTCACAAACAGCATGTACGGAAGCGTGATCCGGAAGAAGATCTTCACAGGACCCGCGCCGTCCATCTTTGCGGCTTCATACAGTTCTGCAGGGATATTCTGCAGGATACCCGTGATCTGCAGAAGTGTATAAGGAATACCGACCCAGAGGTTGATCACGACTATCGTGATCCTTGCCAGCATAGCGTTGGACCAGAACGGGATCGGATTTTTGATCCACCCGAGATTCTGGAGCACTACGTTTACCGCGCCGTACGGCTGCAGCATCGTATTCATGATCATCAGGGATACGAACTGCGGAACGGCTATGCTCAGCACGAAGCAGAATCTCCACATTCCCTTCCACTTCGTATCCTTACGGTTGATGATCAATGCAAGGATCATACCGAGGATGTAGTTCAGGAATGTCGCGAAGATCGCCCAGACGATCGTCCATGCCAGGACATGCCAGAACTGACGGCCGATGTTTCCGTTCATGCTGAGGACTCTCACGAACTGCGTCAGTCCGTTCCAGTCGAACAGCATCAGATGGTTGCCCTCTTTGGAATAACTCGTAAACGCCATGCAGATCATGAAGACCAGCGGCACGATGTTGAATACCAGGATACCCAGGAACGGCGTCGTCATCAGAAGCATGTACAGGTTGCCGTTGAGCAGCGATCTCAGATCTTCTTTGAATGTGTTGACATGTTTGCCCTGCTCGACAGCCTTCTGAAGTTTATAGGACTTCTTCAGCTGAAGGATCCACAGGAGTATGAACGCAGCGACCACAAACAGTGTGACCACGCCATACAGCAGCATCAGCAGTGAGTTGTCGCCCTGTGTATATTCGTAGATGCCCTTGGCTTCATTGTAGACTTCACCGGCTTCAACACTTCCGAGTCCCGGCAGATTTGCCAGGTGTGTCAATCCGGCAGATGCCATGTAGAAGATAAACGCTGCCTCAAGAATGAGTACCAGAATACCCTTCACCTTCTGGCCGTGCCCGAATATTCCGGCACCCATCAGGATCGTGGACAGCTTTGTCCATAGATCACCCCTTGTGATCGCCTGACCGACTGAATTACGGTCTTTTAGTGTGGCCATAAACCCGCCTCCTTTATTCTTGGAAACACGGCTGAGGGAAAGCCCCCTCAGCCATGTACTGAATCAGTTTGATCGTTCCGGATCAGTTGACGGTAGCTGTATTCATGCCGTCATTCATTGCTTCGGTCTTTTCAGCAGCGTTTTCATGTGTAACTGTCTTAGCGACAAGTTCCTTACCCATGTTCTCTGCCGGGCTCCAGTACTGACCCATTTCAGCCTGCAGCGGCTGAACGATGGAAGCGAAGCTCATAGCGTCCATCTGTGCCTTTGCAAGAGCGTCATCAACTTTCAGTCCTTCGTCTGTCGGGATGATGTTTCTCAGATCATAGTGATCCTGCTGAGCCTGTGTGCTTCCCAGGAATGCTGCGAGTGCTACAGCAACTTCCGGGTTCTTGGAGTTTGCATTGACGCCGATCGCTTTGGAACCTGCAAATGCCTTGAGCTGCTTTGCCTCGCCATCCAGTGTATAGGAAGGAGCTGCGCAGATACCGACATTCTCTTCGCCGAGTGCTTCAACAACAGCGTTGTAATCCCATGTACCGGAGAACAGGCAGTTGATCGTTCCGTCAGCCAGTGTGCTCGGTGTCAGACCGTTTGCGTCAACGAAGTTCGGGTTAGCAGCGAGGTCGACCAGGTAATTTGTAACAGCGACAGCCTTGTCACCGGAGAAGTCGATGCCTGCAGCTGCGTCATCACCGTTTTCTCCGAACAGTGTGCATCCGTTTGCTACATAGAAGGAAGCGATATACCAGGAGTTGGACAGCGGGAATCCGACTTTGCCCTTTTCCAGCATCGTATCGATGCTCTTGACATCATCTTCGGAGAAGACACGCTTGTCATAGTACATGAACCATGTGTTTCCTGTGAACGGAACGCCGTATACGCCGCCATTGTAGGAAACGGTATTCAGTGTTGTCTGTGAGCACTGTTTCTGAACCTGTTCCAGAGTAGCTCCGCCCAGTCTTGCCAGTGCGTTTGCTGCGAGCATGTCAGGGATCTGGTCGTTTGCATACATGAATACATCAGCTGCTGCTTCAGGGTCTGTCTGGATGTTCTTCAGAGTGTCGCCTTCAGAGCTTACGCCTGTTTTGAATTCAAGTTTCCATTCAGGATGTGCCGCCTTGAATGCTTCGAGTTCTTTGTTCAGCCAGTTGCCGGTTTCTTCGGACTGATCTTCGGACGGTGCCCATACTGTCAGTGTGATCGTTTCGTCTTTAGCCGGTTCTGCCGGTTTGTCAGATCCGCCACCGGATGTGCCGCCGCCTGATGAGCCGCCTGAGCACGCAGCCAGCATGCTGAGGGAGAGCAGAGCTGATAAGCCTGCTGCTAAAAATTTCTTGCTTGCCATATCTTTCCTCCTAAACTAAGCAATTGTTATTTGATCCTTCATTCATCTAAGAACTCCAGATTGTTTCCGTTTAAATCAAATACATGGATGACATTTCCGCCGAAGGTGAACCTGACCGTGGAATCCATGTCCAGTGACTGGCTGCCGAGTTCCAGTGTCGGTACGATGATGATGCTGTCCTTGCCGCAGGCATTGATATGCAGGTGGACGGAGCTGCCCATCATCTCGCTGACATCAACTTTGCCTTCGATCATGGCACCGGGCGTTTCCTGAAGTGAAATGTGTTCAGGTCTGACACCGATCACGATATCCTGCAAAGGTACATTGTGTGCCTTCAGTTTTTCCTGCTTGGAATCTGACAATGTGATCTCGGCATTCTCGACCCTTACCGCATACTCACCTTTTTCATCCTTTATGAGATGCCCGTCATAGAAGTTCATCTGAGGTACTCCAATGAAGCCTGCCACAAACTGGTTCTTCGGGTGGTCGAATACTTCCTGAGGTGTTCCGATCTGCTGAATCTCACCGTCCTTCATGATGACGATCCTGTCTCCCAGCGTCATCGCTTCCGTCTGATCATGCGTGACATACATAAATGTCGTGTTGATCTTCTGACGGAGCTTGATGATCTCAGCTCTCATCTGGTTTCTCAGTTTCGCGTCAAGGTTGGACAGCGGTTCATCCATCAGCAGAAGCTTCGGTTCACGGACGATCGCACGTCCGATCGCGACTCTCTGTCTCTGACCGCCTGACAGTGCCTTAGGCTTCCTGTCCAGGTACTGGGTGATCCCTAGGATCTCGGCAGCCTCATTGACCCTGCGTATCCGTTCTTCCTTCGGTACATTTCTCAGTTCCAGCGGGAATTCCATATTCTGTCTGACAGACATGTGCGGGTAGAGCGCGTAGTTCTGGAAGACCATTGCGATATCGCGGTCCTTCGGTTCGACCATATTCATCAGCTTGCCATCGATGTAAAGCTCACCGCGGGTAATGTCCTCCAGTCCCGCGACCATTCTCAGGGTCGTCGACTTTCCGCAGCCGGACGGGCCTACCAGTACGATGAATTCCTTGTCTTTGACTTTCAGGTTGAAGTCATCAACAGCGACAACGCCCTCATCCGTGATCTTCAGATTGTATGTTCTGTGCTGGGGCTCATCACCCTTTTTCTTTTTTTTGGCCGGTTCCGCATGCGGGTAGATCTTCTGAATGTGTTTTAATTCCAGTTCAGCCATTTTTGTTCTCCTTAATCATACTGCATTTTTTTGACACTTTCTCCTGCAATGACCGAGTGTCTGATCATTTCATGTCTGGGTCCTCTTTGATAACTGATCCTCCAGAGCAGGTCTTCAACACTTCTCACGGCCAGTTCCCTGCTGTCCTGACAGATCGTTGCGATCCTCGGGATCGAAAACTTTGTATATCCGATCCCGTCGTAGCCGATGATCGATATATCATCGGGGATCTTTTTGCCCAGGTCTGCGATACCCCGTACAGCACCAAGGGCGATCATGTCGCCAAGCGCGAAGATCGCTGTGATCTCACTGTTGGCTCTGATCAGCTTTTGGACAGCCTCATATCCCCCTTCCATGGAAAACAGACACGGCTCATAGTTTTTCTCAAATGTGAAGTCCAGGCCTTTTCTGTTGATCACTTCGAGAGCACCGCTCAGCCGGTAATCACTGATCTGTCCCTGTTCCCTGTCCAGTGATCCTCCGATCACACCGATATGCCGGTGGCCGTAGTTCACCAGATATTCGATCGCGTCTTTTGCGCCTTCCTTGTCATCTGTTGTGAAGCTTGACAGATTATCGAATCCCAATTCTTCACCGCTGAGTGATGTCAGAACACATGGCACCTTGATCGCAGAAAAACCTTCCCGGAAGTATTTGAGATTTCCACCCAGAAAAATCAAACCTTTCGGTTTTCTCTCGGCACACACCTGAGCAGCAGCCTCGACCTCATTTGCTTTCTCATCCAGGAACAGAACGCTGACCTCTTCACCGTTATCCCTGAACACCTGCAGCATATCTTCCAGGATCGATTCGAAGAATACGTTTTTTGATCCCTTTACAAGTACCGTAACAGCAGAAGTTCCGGACTGCTTCAGCAGCTTCGCGTTTGAGTTCGGCTGGAAATTCAGATCCTTGATCACCTGTTCTATCGTCTGCCGTGTTGATTCACTGACATCCGGATGATGATTTATGACGCGGGATACCGTTCCAATGCTGTAACCGGACAATTTAGCGATGTCCTTGATTGTTGCCATGGTTTCCTTCTTTCCCTAAACGGTATCGCAAACATTACCGTTATCATTTCCGTTAACGTTTACAGAAACAGTTTATGATAGCGCTTCCAGGATGTCAATAGATAAATTTTGAAATTTCATCCTTCCCTGAAGTGAAAAGTTAAGTTCCACTCCCGAATATGTGAAGTGGAAATTTGTCTTTCCCAAAATTCCACTAGATGTTGGTCTTACAGATTTCATACATAATAAAAGTACACAGAACATGGCGGCCGCTGTAAAGGAGG
>JAFRJJ010000066.1 GCA_017432325.1 Solobacterium sp.
TAGCCGAACGCATCCTTGATATCAAGAATTTTTTTCACTGTCCGCGACCATTTCATATAAATGTGAACTTCCCAAATAATTAACTCTCGAATCGTTTCTGGCGCCTTTAAATCAGATCATTCTTCCCAGTCTTCATCATCTTCATCCCAGTCATCCCAAGATGCATATTGCTCAATCTCACCTTTTGCCTTCAATATCACTGGGCTTTGTTTTTTTGTTTCTTCTTCTACCTTCTGCACATGAATTGTAAACATCCAGTCATCTCCAAAGTCATAATGAAGAGAAAAGTTCTGCCCTTTTATCAAATGCAGTCGTTCCAGCTTAATCCTTGTCGATGGTTCCCCATCCTCCGGATCAGATTGAAAACAGCAGTCACTATACATCCTGTTATCCATGCAGAACTCATAAAGATCTGCATCGATGAAGTCAAACGAAGCGATGATTACGCCGCACAATGCATCCAACGTTTCATTTCCGGATATCCGAATTGTCCTGTATACCGTTCTTGACATACCGGCAGGATATACTTTCAGTGTATATATATTTCCCATGACCAACCTCTTATATATCAGCTTTCCCTTTCATGAAATCAATGACTTCATCCAGACTCCGTTTGCTCTTTTTATAGGCTTCGAATAGTTTCTTTTTGTCTTCTTCTTTCTGTTCTTCAAGCAGCTTTTCGTATGTGTCTTTCGCTTCTTCCAGTTCTGCGCTCAGCTTCAGGATCTTTTTCTCCTGCCGTTCGAGTCTTACCTTGATATCCAGTTGTCTTCTTGCCATGACCGCGTACCCTTTCCTTAATTCGTCACCGTTCTCAAACGCTTCCCAAGTTCCTTTGCTTCTTTATCTACATTTGCCGCCGTCAGGTTGAACGCCTGCAGGATATCTTTCTGTGTTGCTGTCACCGCATGGTCCAGCCGGTACACCCCGTCGGCCTGCCGGATCAGCTCGATTTTGTCCAGCTCCTTCAGCGCCGCCGGTACTGTCATGTAGTTTTTCTTTTTATGGATCTCTTTCATGCGATCCTTCAGGCAGGTATAGATCTTGTTACGTAAGATCAGTGCGACGAATTCGATGAAGATCTTGCTGTGTGTCGGCTCATCTTGGTAAACTCGTATACTCTTTTCTCCGAGATACGATTTATCCCCGCGGAACAGCTTCTCCGAATCGTCACGGCTCTTATAAAGCTCCAGGGCCTGTTCCGCCGTCATCTCTGCGGATGTGATAATACAGAAGTACCCGCATAGTTTGATGTCCCTTGAAATAACATCTTTGCGTTCCCTTACAAGCTGGAGCCGGTTTATTCCATCTGTATCTTTGTGGTAGATCAGATCGAAATACGCCAGCCTCTGTCCTTTGAACAGCTTCTCTTCCGTGCCCTTCAGTTTCTCCAGGGTTTCTTTCTGCTCACGGATCTTCTTCTGCAGCCTCGCCCGTTCTTTGGCCTTTTTGAAATCATCATAGTAGATATGGAAGTACCGTTCCTTTTCGTCTGTTTTGAACAAAAAGTCCTTTACGGTAATGCCGTTCTCGTCATAATACGGTATGGTATTCTCCCATTCGTCTTCAAAGCTTCCCTTGTTCTTAAGTATCAGCTCATTCACCAGGTCCTTGCAGCCTTTGACCATGATGACGAATTCATATCCGATTTTGTCCATGAACCGGATATTCGGTTCGCTGAAATATCCCCTGTCCAGGATAAAGCCGGCATTCTTATAACCGTACGCTTTTGCCTTCTCCAGCATGAACTGCAGCTGGGATATATCCACGATACTGCCGGGATAAGTTTCATAGAACAATGGCAGCCGGTTCTTTTTGTCATAGGCGATCGAAAAATTGAAGATCGGTTTCTTCTCTTTTTCCTTCTCGTGCCCGAATTCTGCAAGTTCAATGTCACCCGCCTGACAGTGCTTGTTCGTGGAGTCGTAGGAGATGTAGATCTTCTCCCGGTGATCCCTGCCTGCATTCCAGTCGTTCTGGAATTCTATGCTGTCATCCCGGCTGATGTCACGCAGGAAACGCGAGATCTTCGAGTCGCTGTAAACTTTCATGTCGTCTGTGAACAGCGGGTGGTTGTATGCGTAATCAGGATAATACTGCGCCGCATTGTTCTCTGTCACGATCGTATATGCGGCAAGGTCCAGAAACAGCCCGCTGTCCTTTCCGATGGTTTTCATGATCCGCTCATCCAGCTTGTAATGCCGGATCACTTTTTGGATCACCAGCCAGGTGCCGATCTTCAGGCATCCGCTCCTGGTTGAGGCCGGAAGTGTTTCAGGCAGCTCCGCGTCCGGGAAAAACTTCAGGAAGTTCACGTTCGGGATCATCATCTCCGGGTCGTCTTCGCACTCTTTGCCAATCGTCGTGCATTGCGGAACAGTGTATTTTTTATCTGCGTAATACTTCCTTCCGTGTTCGTAATAAACGTAGGTCGTTCCCTTTATTTTTTTCTTTGAAATACCCTTTTCGTCCTCGGGTATTTTTACGCTAAATCCAAGATACATGGCGCTCCTTTCGAGTGTTAATTAACTCATTATTATCATACCATATATACTTGGATTATGCAACCATAAACACCTATTTTCAGCGAAAAATAAGGGAATTATGGTTTAATCTTGTGTTGTCAGTATATCGAGTGTTAATTATCTGAGAAGTTCACAATTATAGTGATATACCCATCTTTACCTTTTCTTTGGTATAGGGTATGTTGTTGAAGATGCTGTGGATTGGTATCTGTTTCCTACCGCATAGACGGTTTCAGAAAGGCTCCAACCACAGCCTCTTTGCTACAGTGTTAATCAGTTAGATACCGCATGACGGTTTATGTAGAACGAGGTTACATTCGGCAGAGAGTTCTGTGGACTCTTCAACAGCATCAATACACTGTAAGGAGGATCTGATTATGATCTACGTTGGCATTGATGTCGCCAAGGACAAGCATGACTGCTGTATCCTCGGCTCTGACGGGGAGGTCCTGTTCTCCCCATTTACCATTCAGAACACGCTTCAGGGATTCGATGAGCTTTATGAGAA
>JAFRJJ010000067.1 GCA_017432325.1 Solobacterium sp.
CAACCTGTTTGACCACCTGACAGACATGGATCCCGCAAACATCAACATCCTGAACGGAATGACAGATGATCCGGAAGGTGAATGCGCAAGATACGAAGAAAAGATCGCGTCCTACGGAGGGATTGACCTGTTCATGGGCGGAATCGGAGTAGACGGACACCTGGCATTCAATGAGCCGTACACATCCCTGTCCAGCAGAACAGGCGTGAGGGCCCTGACAACAGACACGATCATCGTGAACTCAAGGTTCTTCGATAATGATCCTTCCAAAGTACCGACACATGCATTATCAGTCGGTATCGGAACAGTCACAGACTCGAAAGAAGTACTGGTACTGATCTCCGGCCACAACAAGGCAAGAGCCTTGGCAGCTACAGTAGAAGGCGGCGTCTCACAGAAGTGGACATGCAGTGCGCTGCAGCTGCACCCGGCAGCGATCATCGCGTGCGATGAAGCGGCGTGCGGGGAACTGATGGTAGATACCTACAAGTATTTCCTGGATATTGAGAAGGCAGAAAGACTCTAAGCCAATACAAGAACACATTGCCCCATACCCGTGCTTAACAGCAGGATATGGGGTTTTTCTTATGCATCGGTATATATTGACTGGTGAGTCAATATTTGACATACTGGAATCAGACAACATGACATTATCTTGATACGTGGAGGTACCATGTCACTCAGAACATTTGAAAAACTGCCGGCAGATAAACAGGAGAAGATCCTTTCTGCCGGGATCAGGGAATTCTCACTGAAATCCTTCCGGGATGCCAGTACGGATGTGATCATTGAGCAGTGTCAGATCTCAAAGGGGATCCTGTTCCACTATTTCGGATCAAAAAAGAAGTTCTATTTATACTGCCTTAATAAATCCATGGAACGTTTGACCTGCAGAACGGACGTGGTCACCGGGAATGATTTCTATGAAATTCTCTTTGCGGAAATGAACCGGAAGATCAGACTGTGCATGGAATACAGGGATGAGATGCATATGGTAAACATGTCTTCCCGTGATGCGTCTTCCGAGATCGCAAAGGAGAAAGCAGAGATCATGGCCGGGTATGCGTCTGTAATACGGACTGAGTCCGCACAGATGCTCAGAAATGCCATGAACACACTACACCTGAAAAACAGGGAGGATATTACAGCAGAAGGACTGCAGATCTACATCAATGCGGTCATAAACCGTTATCTGATTCAGTACCAGCAGGATCCTGATCAGTTCTTTGAGAACAGTGAATCGATCAGGACACAGATGAAAGAATATCTGGATCTGATGCTGTACGGGATCTGTAAAGAGGAGAAAGAAGATCATGAATAGAACTGGAATATTCAAAGCGATGAAGCTCTGCCGTGATTACGCGAAGATGGATGCTTCGCAGCGTCAGGCTCTGCAGACACAGAGACTGCAGGAGATCGTACGCTATGCCAGAGAAAACAGTCCGTACTATCAAAAGCTGTATCGTGATGTACCGGAATCTTTTCAGCTGAGCGATCTTCCGGCAACGGACAAAAGAACGCTGATGGACAACTGGAATGACTGGGTATGCGACAGGGATCTGACACTTGAGGATGTCGAACGGTTCATGGAAGACAAGAAGAACATCGGTGTCTGGCTGAACGGTAAGTACCTGGTATTTACGACATCCGGTTCCACCGGAAACCCGCTGGTGGCTGTTGTTGATAAGACTGCGAACAACATCATGGGAGGCATCAGTGCAGTGCGCAGCTTTTCCCGCAAAGAAGATCTCTTTGCGTTTGTAAAACGCGGCGGAAAAAGCATCGGCGTATTTGCGGATGAGGGATTCTATCTTGGAAACAGCAGTATACGTACAAGACTGCGCAGTATGCCCTGGAAGAAGAAACAGCTGGCGGTATCCAGTGCCTTATACCCTATACCGCAGATCGTCAAGCAGCTCAATGAATTCCAGCCGGCCATGCTCGGAGGATATCCGTCGCATCTGGAGTTGCTGATAGATGAAGCGAAAGCAGGAAGACTGAAGATCTCTCCGGTACTGATCATGACCGGCGGTGAATACCTGTCCGAAGAACTGCGCACAAAGCTCGCTGAGACGTTCCACTGTTACGTACAGACATCCTACTCCTGCACAGAAGGGGGAACTGTAGCCTGTGAATGCATCCACCATCACTTTCATATCAACGATGACTGGCTGATCGTGGAACCCGTGGATGTACAGGGAAACCCTGTTCCGGACGGTGTACAGTCCGATAAGATCTATCTGACCAATCTGTATAATTACGCACAGCCGTATATCCGTTATGAAGTTACGGACAGGGTGATCATGCACCATGAACTATGCGCCTGCGGGAATCCCTCTCCCTGGCTGGAACTGGAGGGACGTACAGATGACGTCCTGACCTTTACGGAAGACGGGAAGACAGTCAAGGTAGCACCTCTGTCTGTATACGCAGTGCTGAAAGAAGTTCACGAACTGAGACGCTTCCAGGTACTGGTATATCCGGAAAACCGTCTTGTACTGCGTATAGAGGAGAAAGAAGGTACTGACAGGGCAGAAGTCTTTGCGGCTGCTTCGGAACGTCTGAAGGACTATCTCAGTACACAGGGAGTATCCCATGTGACGATGTCACTGTCGGATGATCCTCCCCGTCAGCATCCTCAAAGCGGGAAGTTCAAACATATCATCAACCTGATGAACAGCGATTCCCAATATTGATCTATATCTTACGTATCTTTCACAGAACGGTATTCCCTCAGGCTGTCCCTGATGGAAAAACAACTGTAACCGGGTGATCTGAGCAATGCTCATATCATCCGTTTTTTAAATTCATGCCTGATACTGACCGGCATTGTTCTGCGGACAGTTCATCTGCGTTGTATGCTAAAATAATCCTGTGAATCAGGACGTGATAAACAAAACCGATACACCGATCTTCTCTTCTGATCAGGCAGTTGTTGATTCCAAGAGATGTCTTTATACTGCCAATCCCTTTGCCAGGACTTCTTTATTGTCTTTGCAGGAAACAGGTGTACTGATTGCTTTAAAAGCACATACCAGTGAACGAAGCGGTCTGGAAAGCTATTTGTTCTTTGTGGTAGAGCATGGAAAGGGAAGTCTCATGTATGGCGGGAAACAGTACGAATTAGGTGCAGGTGACTGTGTCATGATCGACTGCCGTCAGAATTATTCCCATAGTACATCGGATGACCTCTGGACGATCAGATGGGTACACTTTACCGGACCTTCTATGCCTGTTATTTACAACAAGTATCTGGAACGAGGAGGAAGACCTGCGTTCCATCCGGAACAGACATTTGACCAGTACTGTTCGATCCTGAAACAGATCTATGACACAGCAATGTCTGATTCCTATGTCAGGGACATGGAGATCAACACACTGCTGTCAGAGATGCTGACGTATCTGATGAAGGATGCCTGGGATCCGGGCAGTGAAGTCTACGGTAAGGACCGTTCAGATATTTCTGCTGTCAAAGCATATCTGGACCTGCATTCTTCTGAGAAGATCACACTGGATGAACTCTCGGAACATTTCTTCCTGGAGAAGACATATTTATCCAGACTGTTCAAGGATACTTACGGTACCAGTCCGATCGATTATGTCATCCAGAACAGGATCACAAACGCAAAGACAAAACTGAGATTCACAGATATGACGATCGAAGAGATCGCATATGCCTGCGGCTTCAACAGTGCTACATACTTTGCCAGGATCTTCCGCAAGATCGAAAACATGAGTCCCCGGGAATACAGGGAACTCTGGTAATGACAGCAAAACCCATAACACTGCTTATGACACAGAAAAACTGCTGCTGTATGAGAAGGAGGACGACTATCATGAAAACACTGACTGCATATTTCAGCGCATCCGGTACAACCGAAGCATTAGCCAGATCACTGGCAGAACATACCGGCTCAGAACTGTTTGAAATCGTACCGAAGGTTCCGTATTCCGATGCTGATCTGAACTATATGAATCCGCTTGCCAGATGCAACCGTGAGATGATCACAAAGAAGGATGTGTCCATTGTATCTGTTGTCAGAGACATGGATACATATGATCTGATCTTCCTCGGGTTCCCGATCTGGTATTACGGGGCACCGCTGATCATTGTCTCTTTCCTGAAAGAATATGATCTGACAGGAAAGAAGATCGCACTGTTCGCAACATCCGGCGGCAGTGATATCGGAAAGACCGCACAGAAGCTGAAGCCGTATATCGGTGAAGCCGAGATCATTGCGGCAGAAGTGTTCCGTGACAGTGATTCACTGAACACATGGGCAGACGGGCTTCTGCAGGAAAGAAAAGAGTTCTGATCCAAAGGGATATGTACCGGCATGAACTGAAAAAAATGCGGATGCCGCAAAAATTTCACGTACCATTCTTGCTGTGAGAAACAATGAGGTCAGTTTGAGAATTCATTTATGTGCAGAAAACACAATACAGAGCATACGGATCAGTTTGTACTGAATCATCTGCTCTGTTTTTGTTATGCTGTTTCTTCAGCTGAAGAGGATTGCTGGAGACGGTCCGCATAATCCAGGAATGCCCGGCACATCTGAGGGTGGGAAGTTTCAAATGTGATCAGGGAAGGATACATACGGATGACGGATACCTTTGTATCTGTGATAAAGATCTGTACATTGTCAAAAGTCTGATGCTTCAGGAAGACAGGATGGTAGCTGTTATGTTCTGCAGCCAGGTTCCGGATATCACTGATATGCTGTTGGTACTGTTCTTCTATATACACAAACTGGGGAAAACCCGGTACGGGTTCCGTACAGATCTGTTCTTCCGTGCAGTTCTGTGATACGGGTATGAATTCTTTGATCGAACCATGACTATTGTCATCTAATTGATACCGTATTGTTTCCCATGCACGGTACAGTCCATCATGACCAAAGCTGCGTACTGTTTCTTCAGACATGGTTCCAAGCGGAAGGGTATTCCGGATGATCACCTGGCTGCTGCCTTCCGGCAGATGCATGCCCGGCAGGATCGCAAACAGGGGAGATGCCTGGCGGATCAGTGACCGGTATTCCTTTTCAAACTGGCCCAGTGATTCCCTGTCGGTATGGTAATGGTAGACGCCTTCTGATTCCAGTCCCCGTACATGGAAAGCACGGATACAGGCCATACCCGGTATCAGAAACATGGTGTTGGTGAACTGGAAACGCTCGTCTCTTCTGCAGAAGTAGGAAGAGATCATTCCGGAAAGGTATAACGGCAGCCATCCTGCGACCGCATCATTCAGTTCCTTCATATTCCGGTTGACATGGTGAATGATGGTGATCTCTGTATGATTGACGACACACGCATGCATCAGGGCTGCCCACACACGGAAAAAGGCAGGGTCACCGCTCAGCCAGTCCATGTTCTCATCTGAATACAGGAACATCTGCTGTACATGCTGTTGAACAGCATCCTTCAGAAACCTCAATACCGCACTGCGCAGTCCGGCTGTTCCATGGTAGATATCCCTGATATCACTCTCCGGCAGGGCAGGCATTTCCTGCCTGACTGCCTGCGGTACAGCCACTGCCGTATTCATCAGGGAGATCAGCTTTTCAGCTGTGATATCTTCTGTCTGAGCCTGGGGACTGCTTTCAAACAGCCATGCATAGAATGACTGTTCATCTGCTTCATTACACATCATCAGATCGCACAGTTCCTGGATGCGGTCAGCTTTTTCGATACGTTCCCACAGGACTCTGCAGATGCGCATTGCCATATCAGAACCGCTTTTTGGCCGGCGTTGGGAACGGCGGTAACGACTGATGAGAGAGGCATCAGCGTATACGAGCTGACTGAGCCTGATATTGGATATGCCTGCCAGGTTCATGACAGCGTTTAAATGTGTACCGAAAGACTGGGTTGATACACGCTCGGCAGGGGAAGCAGTATTCCGGTCATCAGCACTGCTGTCTTCATACAGCCACTCCAGCAATGCTTGTGACAGTTCCTCTTCAGAAGGATCCTCTGTACCGGTCAGTTCCAGCAGGGTATCTGTTTTCCTGTTTTCTGAGCAGTAACCGATGATCCCATGGATCAGTTTCTTAACAGATGTTCCGTCATGTTTCGGCTGTCTGGATCCGTTCTTCATACGGCTGATGGCTGTTCTGTCCATTTGTGCATAACCGGCAAGATCAGATCCGGATACCTCCAGAGTATCCAGCAGCAGGGTCAGCTGATTGGCAAACATGAGAAAACACTCCTATCCGACAGCTTTTGTTTCTGTCATTTTCAGTATAACAGATATGTGCCGCATAACAGTCATTGACATAGTATGTGGCACGAAAAGAAACATGTTCATGTATGTCTAAAATGAAAGTGACCGCAATCACATTTTAATCATGGGTCAGGGAGGGTACATATGACGGTAAAATGTCCTGTCTGCGGAGCTGAGCTTCCGGATAACGCTGTTTTCTGCAATCAGTGCGGTCATGCGCTGAACCAAGTTATGCCGGAAGAAAGACCGGCTGAAGACAGTGAAGGTGTATACCGCTGGGTATATGAGCTTCCGATGATGAAGAGCTTCTTCCTCCTGTTTGAAGTCTGGAGGGTCCTTGGCATTAGTGCGGCAATCATCATTGTGCTCATGCTGGTGATCAACCTGCTGTCCGGGGACGGACTGGATGGTGTGACCGGAGCTTTTACGACCGGGATCATTGTGCTTGCGATCCTGATGGTACTGTCACTTCCGGCTTACTGGATCGTCACAAAGGCAAACAACGGGAAATATACCGTGCTGTTTGAAATGGATGAAGAAGGAATTGACCATACACAGATCAAGACCGACAAGGCAAAAGCACTGGAAGTGCTGACGATCCTTGCCGGCGCAAAAACAGGAAACCGTACTGTCGCAGGAGCAGGTGTTCTTTCCGCTACAGGAACGTCACTGTATTCACGGTTCTCCAGTGTCAGAAAGATCAAGGCAGATTCGTCAAAATGCCTGATCCAGCTGTATGGAAATCTGATCCGGAACCAGGTCTATACCGATCCGGAACACTATGACTTTGTACTGGACTATATTACTGACCGCTGTCCTCAGGCACAGGTCATGAAAAAGTAGTTTTCAGAAGCAGAATGAAAGAATCAACAGATATAACTGTAAACGGTGAACGATATGAAGTATATGAAACGGATCTTACTGATCTTAGCGGCACTGCTGGTATGCGCAGTCTGCTTTTACATGTTCTTCTCGCGCGGTCCCAGGGACGGAGGCAATTATCCGCCAGTACCTGATACACCGGTACCCGATCCCCATAACGGACTGTTTGTGTCGGAATACGGATCCATGGAATTCAACGGTGATGATACAACAGTCATCATTGACTTCGGACCGGAACTGGCGGAAATGAGCGGCCTGCCGGAAGGCAGACAGGAGGGAACCTATACATTCCTCAGCGGAAACCTGCCGCCGCACGGAAGCTTTGATATCCGATATGACGCGGCACATGAACTGCGTATTACAGTCGGTGACAATTCCACAGTGATCAGGATCGGGACTGTTACAGAGAGCGGTACTGTCCAGGTCAGTCTGCAGACAGTAACGCCGGAAAAGATCCCGACGGTCTTCTATAAAGACGATACTCCTGTCGGAGTCGTCTTTGAACTTCAGAAATAAACAAAGGAGGAATCAGAAATATGGCTGTATATTGTCCCAACTGCGGTAAGAAACTACCGGATTATGCGGAATTCTGCGATAACTGCGGAACAAAGATTCCCTCAATGAACACACCACAGTTTTCTTCACCCGCAAAGACACCGGAAAAGAAGAACTTTTCGGTTCTTTGGAAGATCGTGAAATGGTTTTTTATCCTGAATGTTGCGGCAGGGGTATTCCTGCTGCTGATCGGAGGGCTGGAGTCAATATTCCACCGTACACCTCCTGCAGATCCTCCTGCCCAGCAGACTGTAAACAACAATACAGGTTCCGGTACGGAGAAGCCCTCTACTGTAAAACCTACAGGAAACCAGACGTCTTCAGGAAACCAAACACCTGTGGAACAACAGACACATACAGAAAGCACACCGGTACCGGCAGTCCCCGAAGTGCAGACACCGGTGGTTGAGGATATCCCGCAGGGATTAGGTGATCTCACGAATGTCTGGTTTGATGACTTCCTGTTCTATGAAGACGATGTATACAATAACGGGATTCCCAAGGGTGCTGTCCTGCGTGAAGCGGGATATATCGGCGGTGAATGGAAATACTGCATGACATTCAACCGGACGATCCCCGGGGAAGAGCGGATCGACGAGATCGGTACTGCGGAAGTATCCTTCTCTGAACATGGCGCCCAGCTGATCCTGCATCCCCAGTACATCCGTTATGGAAATGATGTGATGCCGGAAACGGAAGAAGAAGTCGGTTATCAGCCGTTCAGCGGTACATGGGATCCGGAATATATCGATCTGTCTGACGGAGGGATCGCGATCGGTCTTGGACCGTATTATTCCTATCAAGGCAAAGACTATGTACTTGGCAACATCGTTGTCAGGGAAAGCGGCATGTTCGGCGATGTCCTGCTGGTAAGACCGTAAGAGGAAGCCTATGGCTGTACGTAAAAGAACATGTCCGTCATGCGGCAAAGAAGTCAGCGGAGATTCAAAGTTCTGCCTTTACTGCGGAACAGAGCTGCCTGCTTTGGAAAAACCCAGAGCTGAAGCGAAAGGAGTCGTTTGTCCTGTCTGCGGCAGAAAGGCAGACGCAGGCGCGAAATTCTGCATGGGATGCGGAACACCGCTGACCGGCAAACAACCTAAGGCAAAAGAACCTGAAGAGATCGTCTGTCCTTCCTGCGGGAAGAAAGCAGACAAAGGCGCAAAGTTCTGCCTGTCCTGCGGAAGTCCTCTGCAGGGCAGCAAGCCTGTCCGTCAGGTCAGACCTGCTTCTGTTCAGAAACTGCAGGGTGCTTTCAGAATGGCTGCGTCCACTGCCGCGGGAGAAATGGATTTCGGTGATATGGGTCCGGTGATCTCAGGGATCACGGAACTCAGCACATCACCTGTATTATCAGCTGCTTCAGCAGATTCACCGCTCATGGGGATCCTGCGTTTCCTGGGATCCTATGCAGGCGGCCTTTTCAGCATGCTTGTGAAGCCGAAGGTATTGCTGTACTCACTGCTGATGGCAGGACTCTGGACAGTACTGGCAGTGCTGAAGGACTCCGGGTCTGAGGTCATTGAGGCACTTTCCTGGATCACCTGTGCCAAAGGCGGGATCCTTGGAAAAGGTTGTACGGCAGTATTGCTGTCGACACTGTTTTCCGGAGGGATCGGCAATACATTCAGAGGGATCGGTTCCCTGTTTCAGAATGAAGGAAAGGGAAGCTTGTTTGGTTTCCTGTTCGGGCTGGTCATCGGAGCTGCCTGCTGTATTGTATTTACCGGCATTGACAGCGCCTCCGCTTCCTCCATGGCAGGGATCTCCGGAGCACTGCTCAGCCTGCAGGCGATCGGCAGGAAAGACGGAAACCTGTATGAACTGGCAGGGGCACTGACTTCCGGGAAGGTGAATGGAGAGCGTGTCGTTCAGACTGGCAAGGCAAAGAGCCTGCTGTCCGGTATTTCGATCGGTTTTGCGCTTATGACTGCCGTCATGGCAATGGGGCTGTGAAAGGAGGGCATATGAAGTATATTAGAGAGAACATACAACGATATCTTCATGCACTCACAGCAGCTGGGCTTTTGCTGTGCACGCTGGCAATGCCGCTTGCGGCAGTAACTGCGCATGCGGATGAAGAGAGGCAGTATCAGTCGATATCCGACAGTATTGCATTCGGGGAAACATTTGTATATGACGACGGGATCCTTTCCCATAGTGAGCACAGAGGATCCATGGACTGGACAGTGGACGGATGGTTTGCAGAGCCCTGGGATCTCAGATTGGTAAAACAGAGTGATCAGTCTCCGAATAAAGCAAGCTGGGTCAATGTGGACGTCCGTGAATACCGAGGCCGTATCAATGTCGGTGACACGATCCGTGTTTCCGCAACAGAACACGGCAACAACGGTCAGATGAACACATGGATCATGATGTCAGACTCGATGGTGGATCTGCCCGGAGATAACTGGCCTTATTTTACATGGAGTACAGAATTTGATTGGGAGGTCGGAAGCAGATATGCGGCTTCCGGTGAATGGCCGGACACAGACGGAGGGAAATCCTGGACGGCGCACAATGAATACACTGTGGAAAAGGGGATGAGAAGAGTCAGGGTACAGATCTACAAAGAAGATGAACTGGATGATACATATGTAATGATAAATTTATATTTCACAGTCGGCAAATCCAGTCAGACTTCCACCGGTGCTGCTTCAGAACAGTCAGGAGAGGATCCCGGGACACACATCGTTTCCGATATCATTGAGGAGTTTGATGATCCCGATCTTCCGGGTGGGATCATTATCAGTATCGGCGGAGCTGCGGCGGCGGGTGCGGCGATCGCTTCCGGAGGAACGAAGAAGAAAGACTCAGGAGACAAAAAAGAGAAGAAAAAGGAAAAGCATGTCTCCCGCTACAAGATGTATGTATACAAGGACTTCGGTGATGTGATCCGCAAGGACGGGAAACCGGTTCGTGTTGGTGCCAGGATCGCTGAGATCACGGAGGACGGGGAGAAGCCGAGGAACGACCTGACGCGGAATATCCAGGTGTATTCGGAAAACGATACACTGAATGTCCGCGATGCAGGGATGAGCGGCAAGTATAAATACGCTTCTGTGACAGCAGATCCGGAATCACTGAAGACAGAGGGAACGGTATCGTTCCGCTATGTCGGGGAAGGCGGAGAGTTCATCAGGAATGTCATCTTCCGGCTGGGCGGAGATGTGAAGATCGTCTTCCCGCAGATGAAGGAAGACGGCAGTGCCTGGATCATCAACGCGAACCTGAATGAGACAGATGTGATCGCCGGTATGGGCGGAAAGACAAAACTGCGCTTCCTGCTGGCCGGTGCTCTGGAGGAACCTGAGAATATCACCTTCAGCAACACCACCGGTTTTGCAATCACTGCAGTAAAGGACAATGAGTATTCCTATACGTATTGGGCTGAGATCACCAACCGTACGAGAAAGATCAAAAAGACCGCTGAGATCTTCGCGGACAGAAGACGCCAGGATGTGACGATCCGTGCGGACTTTGCGGACAAGACGCATACGGAAAACGAGTTTACGATCAATATCTGGCCTGACGGTATCTCGGTACCGATGGAAGACGAGAAAGACGGCTGCATTGAAATGAATACCGTACCGGATGAAAACGCGGTCGGCAGCGCAAAGATACCGCCTGCAATGTTCAATGTATATGTATGTTACATGAACGGGGAAGAGGCAGTAGTTGAAAAGAACCCCGGCATGAATTACACAGGATTCCTGGATGACGGGAAATACGGAAATACATTTAAAGAGCATTTCCCCTGGAAAGTATACGGGGGAGCAGGCATTTCCATTTATGCGTACAATACGCTGCCTGTCGTCATAGAGCCTTATTACGCTTACCTGAAACTGCTGTATGAAGGGGAAGGACACAAAGAAGAAGCGAAGCTTCCGTTCCGAATGATCGGCATCAAACCCGATCTGCCCAGCCTTGCCAGAAAAGAAGAAGCACTGAAAAAGCTCAGAAGAGCAGTTCAGATCTTCGGACTCGGAAGTGATCCCGATCTCAGGAATATGGTGAGAAACGCTCCCAATATGTCAGGCGCAGACATTGAACATCTGACATATCAGATCCTGCTTGCCGGCAAGGAGTTCTACCAGGCGCAGAGTGAAGAATATGCTTCGATCGACAAGGTCATGACCAGGTATATCGTTGTTGCGTCATCCCTGGTCGCGATCGGCGACAAGGCGACAGAAGCAGCGATCAAGCTGTACTGGCCGACTGCGCCGGCAGATGTGATCGCGGCATTTGCCAACCCGTTTAAAAACGCATTGGCGGAATACCTCGGGCAGTATGTTGCCCGCTGGTCATGGGTCGATCTGACGGAAGGCGGAAAGATCGAAGAATTCGCATTCATGAAGACACTCGTCAACAGCTGCAACGAAACACTCGGTGCAGTGCTGACAGGTGAGATTCCGATGACCCCAAGAGTACTCGGACAGTTCGTCTCACTGTATTTGATGATGAGCTTCTCCAAGCATTACTTCTATGGAGAAGGTGATGACAAGGGTGATATCTTCAAATCACTTATGGCCGCATTAGGCGACCTGACCTTGACCAAGTTCAAGGCGTTCCTCGGTGATAAGATCAAGGAACTGGGCAAGAAGGTACTTGAACCATGCGGCAAATATGCCGGAAACCTGCTGTCTGACCAGCTGAGGAAAGGCTATCAGTCAAAAGCAGATACAGCCGGTATCAATGTCTTTATGCAGTATGTACGCGGTTCCTATAAAGCCAGCGGCACGCTGACAGATGGAGCAAACGCTGCCGGTAAGGCGGCCAAGGAAGCGCTGAAGGCCAAATACATGGAAGGCGCGGAGAAAGAGATCGAAGGTATCGTCGATAAGGCCGCTTCTGCAGCAGACATCGCGATCGCCCAGCTGCTGAACTATATGTTCGGCGGAACGCTGGATGAAAACGATGCGCTTGGTACACAGACACATGAAGTTCTAGCCGGAGCTGCGATCGACCGTTCGTCAGCAACAGCCCGTCTGCTTGCCCGCGGATTCAAGAAACTCACAGGTATCGATGTGGAAAAAGCATACAAGGATGTACAGGAAACACTGGATATTTCAGCGAAACTGGATGGCGCGTATCTGATCATCAAGATGTTCGGTTACTGTATTGAGATCAATTACATCGAGAACTTTGAGAATGTATTCGGCATCGTTTATGACGCAATGTTCGGATGGCTGGAAGATCTCTGGAAAGCAAGAAGATATAACGAACCGGACTTTGATCCCAGAAACGACATGACAGATGACACATCTGTGCTGGAACGTCAGGCAGAACGTGTCAACAATCTGGAGAAGACAGTCAACGTCAGCTACTACTGGAAATAATTTCCAAACGGAAACATCAGTTCCGTGGAATCATCTTTCAAAAGACATATATTAGAGAGGAAAGCAGATCAATCAGTTTGCACTGACCCGTCTGCTTTTTCTCTGGACCGGATGATTCACTGAAAGTTTTTCACGATACATGGAATTGTAATGTGTCAGATAACGAAACGCATGATTCATACATGCAGGTCGACAAAAATAGACCTTCTGAAAACTGATATACCTTGCTGAGAATATGTCAAAAGATATAAATCGATCGATTGAGTATTAAGCAGGTGAGGGTAGTATGACGCCGAAAATGAAGAATCAATATATGTCAATGGTACTGAGTGCACTGATATGCTTCAGCAATTCTTTTACTGTGATCCAGGCAGAAGAAGAAACTGTTCCGGAAGAACCGGAGGTTCTGGAAACTGTTGAAGAACAGCGGGAACGGGAGGAAGTGTCTGAAAATGAGGTCATCTCTGAACAGACATTGTCTGTAGAACCAACGTTGGATGAAGAAACAGTACTGACTGACACAGAAATGGAAACGACTGAGGAAAGTGAAATTCCTGAGACGATGGAAGAACTTCAGACCGAACTGTTCGCTGACCAGGAAGATACGACATGGCAGAATGATTTTAATTACAAACTTGAGAATGGTCATCTGATACTGCATGTTCCTGATGGTCAATACAGTTGCTATAAAGGATCATCTACGAATGTAACCATACCTGCGCAGGCAGTTATTGATGGTGTGTCATATATAACAGAGTTAGCGATCATGGCTTTTTATAACGAAAGTACATTAATAAGTCTATCATTCGAAGAAGGTGTTATTCTTCCGGAAGACTGTGCTAATTTATTCGGGAGCAGTCAATTGGAAACTCTGGATATCAGCAGAATAGATACAAGCAATGTCACTAATATGTCAGGAATGTTTACTGGTTGTTTTGTATTAACTAGTATCGATGTCAGCAAATTTGAAACCGGAAATATCAAAAATATGTCATCTATGTTTCAATCGTGCAATTCGCTGAAGTCACTTGATCTTAGTGCACTAGATACCAGAAACGTGACTGATATGTCTGATATGTTCAGATACTCCAGCGCTTTAGCTGCAATTGATGTCAACGGTCTTGATACGGACAATGTTACAAATATGAATAGTATGTTTTATGACTGCCGCTCATTAGCAGCGATAGATATCAGCATGCTGAATACACAGGTGATGAGATCGAGATCACTGATATGAGCCAGTTCACTGAAACAAATGGTCTGAAGAATGCCTATTTCACAGTGAGCAAGCAGAAAGAATATCTTGTGCTTGGAAAACACTTTGAAGTTGTACCGAGAACCTATTTGCTGTTTTGAACTGATGAAGAATGTGGATCAATAAAACTTACAGGTACTATTTCCCTTGGTTTTATAGCTGAAATCGGTAAAACAATCTATTATTGATTTTGAACACAGATATGGAAAGATAAAACAGGGGGTGGATACTTTGGATAAAGGAATCATAATGTGGGGCTTATTTTTGACAGTGTTTGCTGCAGGGATGCTGATAAGCCGTCGGATAAAAAACAGTATCATTGTGAACGGGATAGAGACATACGCAGTCGTTTCCCGTATTGTTGATGATGGAACACAGTCAGATATCGATATGAATGTATATGTGACATTTACTGCAGAAGACGGCAAAGAGATCGAAGCCATTCTTTCGAATCCAAGAACGGATCTCAAAGAAGGGCAGCAGGTGCGCATCAAATATCATCCAAAATATCGGAATAATGCCAGGCTGGTCTGAGGAAATAAGCCTTTTCTTAGATATCGGAAGACAAATCATTTGATAATCATGAACAGGCAGTTTGGATTGATCAGACTGTCTTTTCATATTAACAATCAAATAACACTGTTACATTTGGCTTCCATGACGTTTCCATCCTGAAGTTCTGAAAGTCAAGATTGTTTGATTGTTACGCATGATTGTTTCTGTATCGGTCATTCATAATCTGATAATGTAATTTTGTATAAAAGTACGGAGGTATTTAAGTATGGCTAAAACAGCATTGATCACAGGAATTACAGGACAGGACGGAAGCTACCTTGCTGAATTCCTGCTGGAAAAAGGATATGAAGTACACGGCATCACAAGAAGATCATCGATCTCCAATACAGGCAGGATCGATCATCTGATGGGAAAAATCAGACTGCATGACGGAGACCTGACAGACTCCTCATCCCTGATCCGTATCATCGGACTCGTACAGCCTGATGAGATCTACAACCTGGCTGCGCAGTCGCATGTACAGGTGTCATTTGATGTACCGGAATATTCCGGTGATGTCGATGCGCTGGGCGTGCTGAGGATCCTCGAAGCAGTACGCATCCTGAACTTGACAAAGAAGACAAGGATCTACCAGGCTTCAACATCCGAGTTATACGGAAAGGTGGAAGAGATCCCTCAGAAGGAAACAACACCGTTCCATCCGTATTCCCCGTATGCTGTAGCGAAACAATATGGTTTCTGGATTACAAAGGAATACCGCGAAGCATACGGTATGTTTGCTGTCAACGGCATCCTCTTCAACCATGAATCCGAACGCAGAGGCGAGAACTTCGTAACACGTAAGATCACGCTTGCGGCAGGAAGGATCGCTGAAGGCCTGCAGGACCACCTGGAACTCGGCAACATGGACAGCCTGAGAGACTGGGGCTACGCAAAGGACTATGTAGAGTGCATGTGGCTGATCATGCAGCAGGAAACACCGGATGACTTTGTCATTGCCACAGGCGTCCAGCATACAGTCAGGGACTTTACCGAGAAAGCATTCGCTGCCAACGGTATCACGATCCGCTGGGAAGGCACAGGACTGGATGAGAAGGGATATGACGCTGAAACAGGAAAGATGCTTGTATGCGTCAACCCGCAGTGGTTCCGTCCGACCGATGTCGATAATCTCTGGGGCGACCCGACCAAGGCTAAGACCGTACTTGGATGGAACCCTCAGAAGACAAGCTATGAAGAACTGGTGCGCATCATGGCTGAACACGACAGAAAGCTTGCGAAGAGAGAAAGAGCACTGAAAGAGGCTGACGTATTATGATGGACAAGAACGCTAAGATCTATGTTGCTGGACACAGAGGCATGGTGGGTTCCGCCATTGTCAGGGAACTGCAGAGACAGGGCTATACGAACATCATTACAAGAACACACAAAGAACTGGACCTGACCAGACAGGAACCAGTTGAGAAGTTCTTTGAGGAAGAGAAACCGGAATATGTATTCCTGGCTGCTGCCAAGGTAGGCGGCATCATGGGAAACGCGACAGCCAAAGCAGACTTCATGTATGACAACATGATCCTGGAAATGAATGTCATTCACAGTGCATGGCAGAACGGCTGTAAGAAACTTGAGTTCCTGGGAAGCTCCTGCATCTATCCCCGTATGGCACCTCAGCCTATGAAGGAGGACTGCCTGCTGACAAGCGAACTGGAAAAGACCAATGAAGCATACGCGCTGGCCAAGATCAGCGGTCTGAAATACTGTGAGTACCTGAACACACAGTACGGAACAGACTATATTTCCGTCATGCCGACAAACCTGTACGGTCCCAATGACAACTATCATCCCGAGCACAGTCATGTGCTGCCTGCGCTGATCAGACGTTTCCATGAAGCGAAGCTGGAAGGAAAGACAAGTGTTACATGCTGGGGAGACGGTTCCCCGCTAAGGGAATTCCTGTATGTGGATGACCTTGCGAACCTGTGCGTGTTCCTCATGAACAACTACAGCGGCAATGAAACAGTCAATGCCGGTACAGGCAAAGAACTGACGATCAAAGAACTGACAGAACTGGTAGCCAAGGTCGTCGGTTATGAAGGAGAGATCCTCTGGGATCCTTCCAAACCCAACGGAACCCCCAGAAAGCTCCTGGATGTATCCAAGGCGGCAGGACTTGGCTGGACATACAAGACAGAACTGGAAGACGGTATCCGTCTGGCATACGAAGACTTCCTGAGCAATCCCATGCGGGCGGAAAGGTAAGACATTATGAATATCATTCTGTTATCCGGCGGAAGCGGAAAGCGCCTTTGGCCATTGTCCAATGACATCCGCTCCAAGCAGTTTATCAAGATCTTCAAAAAAGAAGACGGTACCTATGAATCCATGGTCCAGAGAGTGTACCGCCAGATCAAGACCGTTGATACTGACGCGTCTGTTACCATAGCCACATCACGTTCCCAGGTTTCCGCGATCCACAATCAGTTGGGAGAGGATATCGGTGTATCTGTGGAACCTGCCAGAAGGGATACATTCCCGGCAATTGCCCTGGCTACTGCTTACCTGCATGATGTCAAAGGCATTGATGAGAACGAAGCAGTCGTCGTATGTCCGGTAGACCCTTATGTCGAGGACAGCTACTTTGAAGCGCTGAAACAGCTCCACGCGCAGGCGGAGAAGGGCGAAGCCAACCTGGTGCTGATGGGGATCGAACCGACCTATCCCAGCGCCAAGTACGGCTATATCATTCCGAAGACGGAGGAACAGGTATCCTTTGTTTCAACATTCAAAGAGAAACCTGATGAGAAAACAGCAGAGTCCTATATCGCGCAGGGCGCGTTATGGAACGGCGGTGTTTTCGCGTACAAACTCAAGTACGTACTGGACATCGCCAGAACACTGCTGGACTACACAGACTATGAAGACCTCTACAGCAGATATGACACCCTGACAAAGATCAGCTTTGACTATGCTGTGGTAGAGAAAGAACCCAGTATCCAGGTCATGAGATACCATGGGGAATGGAAAGACCTCGGTACATGGAATACGCTCACGGAAGCCATGGAAGAACCCGTCATCGGTGACGGCGTTATGAATGACAGATGCGAGGATGTGCATATCGTCAATGAACTCAATGTGCCTGTTCTGGCAATGGGTCTTTCGCATGTCATCATTTCAGCAAGCCCGGACGGGATCCTGGTAACGGACAAGCAGCAGAGTTCCTATATCAAACCGTATGTCGACAGGTTTGATCAGCAGATCATGTTTGCCGAGAAGTCATGGGGTTCCTACCGCGTACTGGATGTCGACAGGGAATCCATGACAGTCAAGGTCACACTGAATCCCGGACACCGTATGAACTACCACAGCCACCAGCACCGCAACGAAGTCTGGACAGTTGTCTCAGGTTCAGGCAAAACGATCGTTGACGGCATGGAAGAGGCAGTGGCACCCGGTTCCGTGATCACCATTCAGGCAGGATGCCGTCATACGGTGATCGCTGATACGGAACTGGTATTGATCGAAGTACAGTTAGGCAAGGAGATCAGCAGGGAAGACAAGCAGAAGTTCCCGCTGGAGTATTAAGATGCAGGAAGAAAACAGAAAAACAAATATACCGTTTTTTCTGAAGCCTGCAGGCAAAGACTATCTATGGGGCGGCAGACGTCTGAACGATGACTACGCAAAGAACATCGACATGACGCCTCTGGCTGAAACATGGGAATGCAGTACGCATCCTGACGGACCGAGTACCGTATCTTCCGGTATCTATGAAGGAAGACTGCTGAGCGATGTTCTGAAGGAACATCCTGAATACATCGGTACGCATCCCCATACAGAAGGGGAACTGCCAATCCTGATCAAGCTCATCGATGCCAAAAAGGATCTTTCCGTACAGGTGCATCCGGATGACGTATATGCGGAAACATATGAGAATGGTCAGCTTGGCAAGGATGAGATGTGGTATGTTCTGGACGCAAAGAAGGACAGTACACTGATCTATGGTCTGAACAGGACCGTGACGAAGGATGAACTCAGAGCAGGCATTGAGGACGGCAGTATTACCAGATACCTGCAGAAGGTGCCTGTGCATAAGAATGATGTCTTCTACATCAAGGCAGGTACGATCCATGCGATCGGCGCAGGTGTCCTGTTAGCGGAAGTACAGGAAAGCTCCAACCTGACATACAGGCTCTATGACTATGACCGTACCGACAGGAACGGTAGTAAACGGGAACTGCATGTCGAAAAGGCGCTTTCTGTGGCAGACCTGAATGCAGCGGAAAGACCGGTACAGCCGATGCGTCTTCTGAACTACAGAAGGGGATGGGCAAGCGAGTTCCTGTACCGCTGCAAATACTTCCAGACAGAACGCATCCTGCTGAATACAGAACGGATCAGGGAAATGGTAACCGTGCAGACTGACAGCCTGAGCTTTATGGTCATGCTGTGTCTGGAAGGAAGCGGCATGCTGAGATATGAGAATGAGATACTCCCGTTCTTCAAGGGAGACTGCATCTTCATTCCGGCAGACTCCGTACCTGTTCAGCTCCATGGCACGGCGCAGTTCCTGAGAGTCAGCTGCTAGAAAAGAGAAAACGTATGACAAGATGGATGGATGAATATCAAAGATGGTGTGAACATGTCTTCAGTGATGAAGACATCAATGTCCAGCTGAATGAAATGGCAGGCAATGAAGCTGCCATCGAAGATGCCTTCTACAGAGACCTGGCATTCGGTACAGGCGGATTACGAGGTGTGATCGGTGCCGGTACAAACAGAATGAATGTATGTACGGTAGCCAAGGCATCACAGGGACTGGCAGACTATATGAACAGTCATTTCCCGGAAGGGAAGCGTTCCATTGCCGTGTCCTATGACTCCAGGATCAAATCAGATCTCTTTGCCCGGACAGCGTCCGCTGTCTTTGCGGCAAACGGGATCCATGTATACCTGTACGGGCAGCTGATGCCGACACCATGTCTTTCCTATGCGGTCAGGCACCTGCATACCTCAGCAGGCATCATGGTGACTGCCAGCCACAATCCTGCCAAATACAACGGATACAAGGTATACGGAAGCGACGGATGCCAGATCACAACACAGGCAGCCAAAGAGATCCTGGCTGAGATCGAGAAGCTGGACTGCTTCAAGGATGTGAAGACGATCAGCTTTGAAGAAGGTCTTTCTTCAGGCCTCATTGAATATATTCCGGAAGATGTCTATACATCATTCACGGAATGCGTGAAGCACGAAAGCGTACTGGGAGAGAATGACGAGATCGACCGCAATGTCGCGATCGTGTACTCACCCTTGAACGGAACAGGACTGAAGCCTGTAACACGCGCCCTGAAAGAATCAGGATTTACAAACATTACAGTTGTCAGAGAACAGGAACAGCCTGACGGGAATTTCCCGACATGCCCGTATCCCAATCCCGAGATCCGGGAAGCCATGAGCCTAGGCATGGAGTACTGCAGGAAGTACAATGCCGACCTGTTATTGGCAACTGACCCTGATTGCGACCGGTGCGGTATTGCTGTAAGAAACGGCAATGACTATCAGCTGTTAACCGGCAATGAAGTGGGATTGCTGTTGCTGGACTACATCTGTTCCCAGAGGATCAGAAACAGGACAATGCCGGAACACCCGGTCTTTGTCAAAACGATCGTTACCATGGACCTGGCGGAACGCATTGCGGAACACTATGGCGTGGAAACAGTCAATGTACTGACAGGATTCAAGTTCATCGGTGAAGTGATCGGCAGACTGGAAGCACAGGGCAGACAGTCAGACTATATCTGCGGATTTGAAGAATCCTACGGTTATCTGACAGGCACCTATGTCAGGGACAAGGATGCTGTGAATGCGGCATATATGATCTGTGAGATGTTTGCGTATTACAGAACAAGAGGGATCTCACTGCTGGAGAAACTGAATGAGATCTATCATACATACGGGTACTGCCTGAATACACTGCATTCCTATGAATTCGAAGGATCAGCAGGTTTTGCCAAGATGCAGGAGATCATGAAGAACTTCCGCATGGAAATGACGCATATCGCAGGCAGAAGGATCCAGAATACATATGATTATCTGGAAGGACTGAACGGTCTTCCTAAATCGGATGTACTGAAGTTCATCCTGAAAGATCACTGTTCCGTTGTTGTCAGACCGTCCGGTACAGAACCGAAACTCAAGACATACATCTCGGTATCCGCACCGACCAGGGAACAGGCTGCGATCATCGAACAGGACATTACAGAATACCTGAACGGATATTTCAAATAAGCACACTTACACACAAACACAGTCATTCATCGGCTGTGTTTTTATTACGTGCATCAAAATGTTTCTGAATTATTTTTCTCTGAACAAGCATTCAGTAAAAATCAAAAAACAGATCTGACACTGACGGACCGGTACAAAAAGAATTGAACCGGTTCGCACAGCCGATCTGCAATCTATCAATATTACTTTTTTCAAATCATACTTCACAGATCATGTACATGAAGAAATGATCAGATATTCTCCGGATGATCTCTATGTTTGATTTACCTTGACCCATGTGCTTCATTACAGAGGGGGGTAAATCACAGAAAACGCATAAACAAGCCTTTATAACACCGTTATCAACCGGGTGTACCAATCGTGTGCACACCTGTAGCAGAGACCGTTTTGGTCTCTTTTCTTATCTGTGATATGTATTCTTTGACCGGTACGTATCTGAAAAAGTGTTCTGCTCAGTGTGATCCGCGGAGGACCTCTGCCAGCCGTTCTCCCTGCAGTCTTGAAAGCTCATGCGGATCTATGATGCCGCCGCCGGATTCACGGTTGTATTCACCTCTGCCGGTCAGAGGATCTATCGTAACGGATCTTCCCCGGCTGTCTGTTGCTTCGAAAGGCTTGTTGAGATCCAACAGGCCTTTTGCCAGATCCTGAAGGGATTCGATCCGTTCCCGCTGTTCCCGTTCCTGTCTTTCCAGGCGCATTGCTTCCTGCCTAGCCTGATTTTCAGCACGCCTCTGCTCTTCTTTAAATTCTTCCTCAGCGATCCTGTTGATGATCCATTCCGCATTGCGGAGTCCACCATATAGGGCGGTCAATGCATAGTCCTTCGCTTCACCGCGGGTAATAATGAGAGGGAGTTCATGTGTATAATACGAGGATGCGCATATATAACAGCATTCCGGGACGCGGGCTTCCGCGCCTTTTTTGATCCATTCCGCATAGGATCGCTTTTCTTCCTTTACATAAGGACGATACAGACCTGCGATCACGCTGTAGCACTGCGGGTATCCCGCTCTTACAGCCCGTTCACCCCAGAGGATGGTCTTCTGTTCATTCTTTTCGTCCGCATAGATCCGGCAGAGGATCTGGGTTGCGCTCTTGTTCCCGGCAAGTTCGTAATCTTTTTCAAAGATCTGCTTGATAATCTCACTGGAAGGGATCTCTACCTGGTCGTACAGGATCATATCGCTGCAGTATGTTACTGCCCGGGTATCATTCAGGAAAAGAAGGGGAAACAGCGTGTCATACGCATCCTGATACTGCGCGTCTTCGTACAGACGTTTTCCCTCCGCAAAGATCTGCTCATTGCTGCTGCGGAGCCTGCTGCAGAACGGAATCGCTTCCGTATACCCTCCCTGTTCCGCAAGGAGGAAATACTGCCAGGCATATTTGCTGAAATGTTTTGAAGAGAACTCAAGATACATCAGGGCCAGTTTATAGTAGCCTTCTGCCCGGCCGTGTTCTCCGGCCTGCTGTGCATAAGCCATGCTCTTGTTGAGATCGCAGACGGCAATGTTGTCATGGTAGAAATCAGAAGCTTCCAGCATAGCCTGTGTATTTCCGGCTTTCACTGCCTGTTCCAGATAATACAGGCCGGCTGCTTTGCCGAAGGGAGTCCCGAAGGCAAGCGGTGCCCATTGACTGCACTGGTACAGTTTCGCGGGATCTTTTGAATTGCTGTATTCCCGGCATCTGTTTATGAAGTTCTCTGTTTCTTCTGCCGGACTGTTCATCAGTTCATACAGTTTCCCGGCTGTTTCATCTCCACGGTCTGCTGCGATCTCCAGCAGTTTCATGCCTGTGTCTTCATTTGTTTCCATTCCGTATCCCTTCAGACAGCACATTGCCAGAAGGGTGATCGACTCTGTATCTCCTGCCTGTGCCAGCATCTTCAGGACGGATACAAGCTTTTCAGGCACTCCGGTCTTCCTGTTGGACTGCAGGTAATGACCGTATTTGAAGTGCTGCGCCTGTTCGACGTAGATCAGCAGGTCAGAAAGGATCTTTGCGGCAGTCAGGGAACCGTTCAAAGCAGCAGCGTACAGCTGCGCAATGGCAAGATGATCCTTTTCTTCAAATACAGCAGAGGTGATGATGCGTGTTTCTTCCTCTTCTGAAAGAGGAACTTCCATATGCTCCAGATACCAGTCCGTCAGGCCGTCTATCGGCCACTGTTCATCGCTTCCTGCCTGGTAAAGTGCCTGCGCGCCTTTTTCATACCAGTAAAAAGCGTCTTCCAGCTTTGAATCCATCTTCTTTTCTGCAAGGAGGTCCGCGCAGCGTTTCATTGCCCTTACGTCTCCTTCCTCCCCGAGCTGACGGTTCACCAGATATGCAAAACGCATATCCTTCGCCAGGTCGACTCCGCGGTCAAGGGCTTGCACGTAGAAAGTGACCGCATCACGGTCGAATACTTTCAGCGCAAGCCTGAAATATTCAGCCGCCGCATCGCGGTCTTCCGGACAGCCGTTCCCGGTCATAAGGCACATGGCAGTCCTGAAATATGCGCGGGGATCGTTCTCCTGACATGCCTGAAGATACAGGGAAAAGGCTTTTTCCGGGTCTTCCGGGCAGACTGTGCCTTTTGCGTAATGTTCGGCAAGATCATAGGATGCCTGGGGAGCGCCGTTCTGCCAGGCCAGACTGAGCCAGTGGAACGCTTCTGCCGGGTCGGATTCCCGGTAAATACCGACAAGCTCCCAGGCTGCCTCCCACATACCTTCTTCGGCCAGTTTCTTCAGTGCTTCAATGCCTGCAGACCGGTCATAATTGGCGGAAAAACCGTCAAGCATCGTCATGGCAAGGTCCAGGGCAGCCTGCCGGTTTCCGGCATCAGCTGCTTTCTTCAGCCAGTACAGGAATCTTTCGGGATCATACTGTCCGCTGTCTTTGGAGAACCGATAGGCCAGTTCATACAGTTCTTCAGCGGAGGCGTTTCTGAGCGGCTCTTCCGTTTTCCAAGCCTGCAGTTCTTTCCGCACTGCTTGCAGATGGTTTCTGTAATCAGCGCCGTTTTCCGTTTTAACGCACTTTTCTGCCCAGTAAAGGGCTTTTTCGGGATCCGGATCGGTTCCCTGACCGTGCAGATACATGTAGGAAGCCGAGTACATGCAATAGTCAAGACCTGCTTCAGCGCCTTTAATGAACCATGACAGTGCTTCAGCATAGTCATGTTCTCCGGTGTTGGTGCGGTAATGGATCTCAGCAATCTTTTCGGCAGCCTTATGTTTTCCACCCTGAAAAGCCCTGCGGTAGTATTTCAGGGCTTCTTTGTATTTTCCGCTTTTCTCAAGCTGTTCCGCGTCGTAGTACAGGCCGTCGGCACCAAATAATAAACTGTTGAGCAATTCCGGTATCCTCCTGTCCGGTCATTGTTTGTCCGTATGAGAAAGGATAAAGTTCTGCCACTGTGTGAGGTCCATACCCCATCTGATCTTTTCCGAGAAATCCGTATCGATCCATCCGCAGGAACTGCGGATGAAGGCATTCAGTTCTCTCCGCCATTCGATCTCGTCCATAGTGGAAGAGACCGAAGCTCCGACCACATTGCCGATATGCTGGTCTTTTCCCTGCGGATCTTCGGAAGGGATCCTGACACTCAGCAGTCTGAACATTGTTTTATCGGCATCTTCTCTGTTTCTGAACAGGGCAAAGGCGATTGGCTCTCTGGGTCTTTCTTTCGGACATACCGCATAGCCGAGGCAGCAGAATGTGGATGAGTTTCTCAGTGCAACAGATTCTTTGATCCGAGGCAGTGTTCCTTTATCATAGCTGTTCTTGATCGCAAGCAGTTCCTCTGTCTTCTGACTTTTCAGTTTTTCTTCCAGCCGGGCAGCTTCCGGTGAGAGTCCGGTCTGTCCGGGTTCCTTTTTCGAGAGGGCATCTGTCAGTTTCAGCTGAGTCTTCATCCTGCGCTCGGCATCTGATATCAGGCTGGCATACTGTATTTCAGGCGCAACATACTGGTTGAAATCCATATATGGAGGGATAACGTGCTGTGTGTAAAGCTGCGTGGAATTGACTGTTCCTGCGCTGTACAGGAGATATTTGCCATTGTCGGTGATCCTGGCGTTGTCATTCTGCGTGATAATATAGAAGTCATCTGTTTTCTCGAGGAGGCAGTTGATATGGCTGGCTTTCACTTCCAAAGGTTCCTTATTGATGGCGTCATATCCGTCCTTGGTACCGATCAGGTACGGACCATAGCTGAAGGTACCGCTGCCTGATCCGTCGTCAGAATTTGGTTCGGCGATCTGAAGTCCGCTCCACCAGCGCGGTACTTCCGGATGGTCGGCAGCCAGCGTATCCAGTTTTTTCTTCAGTTCCGGGAAGCCTTTCTTTGCGTCCTCATACTGTTTCATCAGATTTCTGTATTTGCCTTGTCTCCATATGAGAAAAGCAACTGCTGCGAGAATGATCAGTATCATGATCAGATTGTCGGGAAAAAACCTGATAAACTTCCTGAATCCTGAAAACAGGAAGACAAACCCGTTCAGGAAGAGGAAGATGCCGACAGGCAGAGCCAGTAGGATAATTCCAACTTCCGGATCTGGTTTTTCCGGTTCTTTCAGCAGAGGGATATTGTCGTGTTCCTCATCGTATTTGCGCTGAAGCAGTTCTTTTGCTGTTTTTCTGAACTCATTTTTCCATTCGCTCATGATCTGGTCCTTCTTTCGTGTCGTGTCCGGTCCGGTATATACCGGATCCGTTTTATTTATTATCGCAGAATTCTGCTGTTCCAAATGAATGGTTTTTCACATTTTTGCTGACAGATGTGTGTTGTGTGAAAAGAAATGAAAAACAACTATCCGCCCGGTTATCAAGCGACTTTCCGTTATCTCAGATACAGTGTCTGTTTCAAGAACATTGGATGCTGTATGGTATTTTTCCGGGATGGTGCTGTCTGATCCTGTGCCTGTGCCTTTGAAAAGTTTTCATGACTGTATCAGATCGTCAAGAAGAATCATTAACAGGATGAAGTCCTGCCTTTTTCAATGCATGTATGTTTTTGTACAATTGCATATAAGTGAGGATGGTAACATGAATCAAATCAGACCCGAAGACTATTTCCGTCTTAAGAAAATCACAAATACCGTACATACAGAAGATCTCAGATATGTTGTATTTCTGACCTCGGTTTCCGACCGTAAAGTCTACAGGACAAACAGTGACGTCATTATTCTGGATACTGAAACAGGCAGAACGGATATGTTCGAACGCAGGAAACAGATCACGGCAATGGCAGCTTCGGGCTGTGATGTGCTGATCCAGTATGCCCCGGCATACAGGGCAAAGACTGCTAAGGTATGCCGGTATGAAGTCAGTACCGGAAAGCTGAAAGAAACATATGAGCTGGAAAAAGGATATACGCTGAAGTATATCCGGAATGATCAGGAATGGATCCTTTCCCATGTGGAAGACAGGCATGAAGAAGAAACAAAAGGAAAAGGGATCCATATCCTGGAGGAATTCCCTTACTGGGGAGACGGCAGGGGATACATTTCCGGCAAGAGAAACGGTCTTTATCTGTATTCCGTAAAAGACAGGACAATGGAAAAACTGACAGGCGAAGTACATGTGGCTGCCAGCGCGCTGACGGAAGACTGTCTGTATTATTCCGGCAGAGTCTTTGATACTGTCATGGGACCTGCCGCAGAGCTTAGGGCATATGATTTCAAAGAAAAGAAGACCAGGGTCATCCTGGAAGATAAGCTGCAGAGAATCGATGCTGTTGCGGCATGCGGCAATGATGTCTTCTGGCTTGGCAGTGATATGAAGAAATACGGAAATCATCAGCTGAGTGATATCTGGAAGAACGGAGAAATGCTGATGTCTTGTGATGAACATTATACGTTCGGCAAAACACTGTATTGTGATACGACAGCCGGCGGAGATCCGTTCTTCATAGCGGATGGATCCGGTCTGTATCTGAGAGTACAGGAAGGCACACATACCAAAGCAGTCAGGATCAATGATAAGGGTATGCATGTCCTGGCGGATATTGAAGGCAATATTTCCGGCATGGACCTTGTCGGCAATACCCTGTATGTGACGGCATCCGTTGCGGATGAAACACTTTGTCTTTACAGGATCGATGACACCGGTATGAAGAAACTGTATGATCCGAATCAGGCATTTCTCAGATCACATACCGTATCCAAAGCAGAACCGCTCAACGTTGTTGACCGGAGAGGGGATACGGTGCATGGCTGGGTATTTAAGCCGCATGACTACGATGAAACAAAACAGTATCCGGGACTGCTGATGGTACATGGCGGACCGAGATCCTGCAATGGTCCGATGTATACATTCCAGATCCAGATGTTCAATGCCCTGGGATACTTTGTATTCACCTGCAATCCGCATGGTTCGGAAGGCTTCGGTGAGAAGTTCGCTGATCTCAGAGGACAGTGGGGAGAGATCGACTTTGAGGATCTGATGCTGTTTACGGACAAAGTCCTGGAAGCATACCCGATGATCGACAAAACAAGAACCGGTATGTTCGGCGGTTCATACGGCGGGTTCATGGCAAACTGGATCGAAGGTCATACAGACCGCTTTGCGGCTATCGTATCAAATGCTTCTATTTCCAATTTCTTCAATGATCCGATGACCAGTGAACTGGGAATCAATTTTGACTTCAATGAGCTTCAGACGACATGCTGGGATGATCCTTCCGAAGTATGGAAGCACAGTCCTCTGAAGTATGCCGACCAGGCAAAAACACCGATCCTTTTCCTGCACGGAATCGAAGACCATAACTGTCCGCTTGATCAGGGACTGCAGATGTTCGGGGCAATGAAGTACTTTAACGTTCCTTCCAGAATGGTGACATTTGAAGGGGAGTGGCATACGCTCCTGTCAGCCGGATCACCTGAACACAAGATGCTGTTTCTGAATGAAATGATCTCATGGTTTGATCAGTGGCTGAAAGAATCAGCAGAGTAAAAGAAGTGCTATAACCAAATTGAAAGTAAAGTGGGCCCTGTGTCAAGGACAATAAATAAAAAAGTACTTATCTGATTCCTTGAAAACAAATATCCTCCAGGTAGAAATACTTGGAGGATTTGTTAAATGACACAGGATTATATATGGTTTCTTACAGAAGATAATG
>JAFRJJ010000068.1 GCA_017432325.1 Solobacterium sp.
ATTATATTGAATCGTGCCTGAATGTCAAGCAATTATATAATCATTTCCGGCCCTTTTGGCTGCTTGGCTCCTGATTTCTGAGATTCTCTGGCCCGTTGCTGTTCCTTGTTGCGGGACGGCTTTTTATTTTCAGGCGGCATGAATTCAATATCAAGATCGCTGATCACCTCATCTGCCTTGTCAGCGCTCTGCTTATACAGTTCAGGATTGGGATTCCGTTTGAGCTTTTTCTTTATTCTTTCCTTGCCTTGAATGTCGAGTGTTGTGCGGATTTTCTTCATTTCTGCCTTCAGCGCAAATGGATCAAAGACTTTTGCACGAGTATAGAGATCTCTTAATGTCTGAATGATTAAGCTTATTGCTGACACACGCTTGGCCCTGTTTTCAGGATGCTTTTGTATACTGGTCTTGAGTTCCGAAACAAAAGTCTGCAGTTCCTTCATTTCAGCATGTGTTGTTTTTCCGCACTTGTCCCTGACAGCAGCCTGTTTATTTTTCATTTTATCGATTTTTCCATTCAGTGTTTCGATCCTGTTAGAAAGATCCTTGCGTTTAAAAACATGTACCAGAGACACAGAATCCAATTCATCTTTCAGCTCATTTCTGGCTTTGATCGCGTTTCTGAGTTTGTCATGACGAATCATATATTCAGACAGCAGCGGTTCCACCCAGGCAATGTATTTCTCATTGCCTTCAGTGCTACGATCATTGTGTACAAGGAAATAGTAGTTCGCAATTAGTTTCTGTCGATTGATTTCAATGCTCTTTGCTATATCTGTGATTGTATCCACAACTGAAACAGCAGCCTGTTTCAGCTTCTCTATCACAGCCTTCCAGTACCGGATCTCCTGATTCTCCTTCCGGATCTGCCTGTTCAGTTCGCAGTGTTCAGATCTGCCGCCTTTCTTTTCCTTGATCCGGGCAGCAGTGCCTTCATGAATGGTTGGATGCTCGTCCAGGCCCCGCTCCGCATGACTGCGGTGATCAATCCGTTCTTCATTCCCGGCATGCTCCAGATGATAATTGACAATATCTTCCCAGGCGACACGCCATTTCTGTAACTGCTCTTCGCTGTTCCACCTGGCTGCGATGGGATTTTGCCTGCCGTATCGTGTGTTCTTCGGATGCTTGCTGGTTCGTTCATAGCCGTGCGCTTCGCCTTCTGACATCGGCATGTAAACCTTTTTCTTGCCGACAAAATAAGGATACTGCTTTTCCCATCCGTCATTCCGGGCTTCCGTAAACTCAGCAGCAGTGAATCCGCGTTCTTCACCGTTCCGGATGCACAGGTATTCTTTCTCAGTTTTGTTCTGCCATGTACCGTCCGGGTTTAGTGGCCTGACTGTTGTCATGATGTGAGCATGGGGATTATGTCCGTCTGTATCATGGATCGCCGCATGAACGCACATGCCTTCATCGACAAACTGCGTCTGAATGTATTCCGTCAGGACGGAAACCCACTGATCCTTGTTCAGTTCAACCGGCAGCGCGACGATATGTTCACGGGCAAGGCGGCTTTCCTTGCTCTGTTCCGCGGCTTCCACCGCGTTCCAAAGCTGCTCCTTGTCCTGCCAGGCTTCCGGCGCCATGGGCGGTAGGAATACCTGTTCCCAGACAAGGCCACCCTTGTGGGTATAATCATGCTGGATGCCATCGTAATCATTGTAGATGGTGGAACAGCTGATATAAGCGGACGCGGCACAGGAAGACCGGCCTTCGCCCCGGGTGATGATCTTCACTTCGTTGTGGTAGATTGCCATGGATGATTCGTTCCTCCTTTCCGGCTCCGCAGAGCCTGTTTCTGCTTCTCTTTCAAAAGAGAAGTGATGGATGCCCGCAGGCATCCTCCCCGGCAAAGCTGCCGGTGGCAGGTTTGCAAACGCGGTTGACGAGCATGAGAATCATGCCGATTGCATATTTCCCGTGCTGATCGGAATCAGCGTGGGAAATGTGCGTCAACCGCGCAGCCGATGCTCGCCGTGTCCGCAGGCAGGGCGACATTGGCTGGCGATCTCCGCAGAGATCGCAACTCCCCCTCGGAGAGCGCACGTGTCCCGAAGGGACTACCGCCGCCCGTTTAGGGTGGCGAGTAAGTGCGCCCTTACGGGATTTTTAAAAGAGGCACCCGACTTTCGCCGGATGCCCTGTGGCTTCCCCTCAGTCCTGCATCAGGACTTAAGCTTGTTTTCCAGAACATACTGCAACGCCTCCAGTTCCATTTCCTTCGCTTCGGGATACGCTTTCTCAAGGATCGCGCCTTCCTGGATCAGCCGACGTGTCCGCGCATTCCGTTCCGCTTTACGGTCACGGTTCTGCGCTTCTTCCAGCCGATGCTGAGCCTGAATCCGAGCCTGTTCCGGATCAGACGACGGGATGATTCTGGTGCTCATGGGTCACTCCTCCTTTCCTGCCTGCATCAATTTGATGCAGAATACTGTTTTTTTGCATCAGGCTGCATTATTCTGATGCAGTCTGATGTAAGGCCCGTGTTACGAGCCCATAAAACCAAAGTCCATACTGCTGTTGCTGAAATCCAGATTGGTTTGCTCCGGATTCAGATCGCCCGGAATCGCAGCCGAAAGATCGCCTTCCGTTTCTGGAATTTGTCTGGGAGCGGGAGTTTTTTCGGCATAGCCTGCGGCGTATGCCGCAAAGAACTGCTTCATTCCTTCCAGAACGTTTTTCGAAACTGCTGCAGCGATCCACGATTGATCGTCCTTTGACAGGCTGATTGTTCTTTCAGCCAGAGGGCTGAGCAGCTCGACGAGGATCTGACCATACGGCTTATGGGTCTTTTCCCATATGCCGTGGATCAGATCGTAAACCTGTTTATCAGGTTCATACTCGTCATACAGATGAACGGTGATGGTTCGCCTCATAGATCAGACCCCTTTCTTTCAGCCAGCTTCCTTTTTCCAGAGAACGCCCTGCGCCATATACTCAAATCCCTTAGCGGAAGCATGAATGTCGTTCTCAAAAAGAACAGAAGCCGGATTGTACTTGCCGAAGTTTTTCACAAGACATCCGCCGCCTCCGACAATGATCAGCTTCATGATCCGGGGATCATATCCATGAGAGCGAAGCGAATCAAACAGCCCGGTAACATACCGGGTTGCAACATTGGTCAGGTCAGCGACGCACTCTTCCGGAAGATTCGCGGTCTTCGTCCGGAGAAATTCGTCAATGGTTTCGTCCGGCAGATCCAGTCCGAAAGCATCCATCATCCGCTTTTTCACAGCCAGCACGCACTGATTTACGCCCAGCGTTTCTGTCCAGATGAACCGCTCATCTGGATGGCCGTTCTGCAGACGCATCATGTTCATCGTGCCGTTGCCGATATCAGTCATCATGATTGTTCCACTGAAAATCCTGAATCCGTTGTTCTTCAGATCGTTGTCAACGCTCTGGACAACAGCGGAATATCCCTGCGGGAAAACCATGCAATCCACGAAGCGAACGCGATAGTCCACATCGTTGAAAGTGAACTTCACATCCCTGCTTTTCAGCATATAATCCCGATACTTTTCCCTCTGGCGCGAGGTCCACGTCGTCGGGAGACCGACAGCCAGAAGCACATCAGCCTTGGAAACATGAACTGTATTCAGCTCACTGGCAATAGAAGCCAGCGTCAGAATATAGAATTCATCGTCCTCGGTTTTATCATTGATGAAAGGCTTATGGCCCGCGCCAATCCGATACCAGATCCCGTTGTATTTCAGGAAGTTTCCCTTATACATGGGATCGGAATCCAGGGCAATCAGTCCGGTCGGGAAGATGGACTGTGCCGTTTTCATGTTTCCGTAACCGGCGTCAACGCCGATAATGTAATAATCGTTATACCTTTTCATTTTCCTTCCTTTCTTCCCTCGTAACCTCCGGGGAGGGTAAAAAATGGGTAAAGAAAAACGGTACGCGTTGTTTACGTACCGTTTCTCAAAAACAGCCTGTTACGCAGGCTCTTTAGTTTCAGCCGGCTGGGATTCAGCCTGCTGTTTCGCTTTCCGCCGTTCGTATTTCCGGCGGTTCTTTTCTCTGGTCTTCTTCCGCTTTTCTTCCAAGGCAAGCTCTTCAGCAGTGGGTTCGGGAACCGGAAGCTCAAACTTGCCGACATATTTCAGGAAGATCTCAATCTCCTGAGTACGGTCACCATCGATCCTCTCCGGAGCGTGAACGACAATCTTGTCAACGAATTCGTTGATCATCTGCGGCGTCAGCTCGGGGAACTCGGTATACCTGTCGACCAGTTCCAGAAAACGATGAGCATTTTCCGTGTCCTGCTCGTATTCCTCCAGATGCTTCCGGTCGGTTTCGATGGCTGCTTTCAGATCCTTCTGCTCTTTATCGTATTCCGCGAGCAGGGAATCGAACAGTTCATCGGAAATTCGTCCCGTGGCAAAGGATTCATACAGCTTCTTGATCAGAGTGTTCAGCTCGGTAATCCGTTTCTCAGATCTCCCGATCTTTTTCCGCAGTTCCTTGGCGGTTTCCTTCTGCTTGATCGCAGCTTCCGCGCGGACTCTTTCGACAAAAGCTTCCCGGTTTTCAAGAGCGTAGCGGGCAACATAACGGATCGTTTCCAGGATCAGTTCATGAAGCGCCAGCGTATTAACGTAATGCCGGCTGCACACTATATCCGTGTGCCGGTCTGTCCGGTTATACGTGGAGCATTCATAATGATCTTCCTTATACACCTTCAGCGTGGCCTGATTGGATTCTTCTTCCTTTTTAGGCGACCAGCGTTTCCGGTGATTATACATCCGCGCTCCGCAGTCCGCACAGTACACCAGGCCGGTCAGAGGATTGGAAAAGCCGATCGTGTCCGTCCGGTGCTTTACGTCCTTCGTGCGCTGGGCCAGATCCCATGTTTCCTGATCAATAATGGCTTCATGGGTATTCTCCATGATAATCCATTCTTCCGGAGGAAGATAAGTGATCTTCTTATCCTTATACGATTCCTTCCGGTGTCTCAGATTTACAGAATGGCCAAGGTACTCCTGCTTAGGAATCAGTTCAGCAATGGAGGAACTGGCCCAGTCATACGGTCTGGTCATATCAGCACGGTTAACATTGATTCCGTGCTTCGCCTGATACACTGATGGGCACTCGATCTTCATGTCCCTGAGCTTTGCGGCAATGACCGCTGGGCCGTATCCGTTGACAGACATCTGGTAAATCAGCCGTACAACGGAAGCCGCTTCCTCATCGATCAGCCAATGGTGTTTCTTCTCGGGATCTTTCTTATACCCGTAGATCACCATATTGGTTGTGGGAATGCCGGCCTTGATCCGTGCCTGATAAGAGGCTTTCTGCTTCTTGCTCAAATCACGGAGGACAAACTCATTGATCAGGTTGAGCATCGGCGCAAACTCACTGGTGCTCTGGTCAATGCTGTCAACCCCGTTAGCGACGGCAATGAAGCGGACATTGTTCTGCCGGAAGAAGATCTCCGTATAATAACCCGTATACAGATATTCACGTCCGATACGGCTCATATCCTTGGCGATCACCGTTCCGACTTTTCCATCCTCGATATCAGCAACAAGCCGCTTCCAAGAAGGGCGATCAAAGTTGGCTCCACTGTACCCGTCATCGGTATAGTGGACACAATGATCAAACCCGTGCTCGGAAGCATAGCTTTCCAGATACCGTTTCTGATTGATGATGGAGTTGCTTTCTCCTGAGACTTCATCGTCCCGGGAGAGGCGCTCATACAGCGCCGTAATCTTCTGACCCGTTTGCCTGATTTCCATAGGTACTCCTTTCAGGCTGAACGGCTCATCTGTGGCATGGATATCATACCACAGATGGGGCTGTTCTGGAAGCCGTTTTCAGATTCAGAATCAAAAAAAGCAAGGTCATTCCGGATCATCCGGGTTACCTTGCTTTCGAAGTTTTCATTTTCGTCCGGGCAATAATGGACGACTACCCTGTAGTTGGTACTGCCGATACGGCGGGCAAACGTGCCGGCGCTCGAATATGCCTTAGGCATATGGCTCTTCGCCTCCTTTCATTCTCGGTTGGTTTCCTGAGGGGTAGATACAGATGCAACAATTACGACATCCCCTTTCAGCTCTTCGGTGCATTCGTATTCCGATGCATCCAAATAATCAGTTCCTGCTTCATCACCATCTTCTTCCCGCCAACGCGAAGCGTAGGGAAATCCGGCTTATTCAGCAGGTTATACGCTCCACTTCGGGACAGATGAAGCACTTCCGCCAATTGACCGGCATCCAGTACATCCGGCAGATCTTCCAAAGGTTCCTTGGGCATGGGTTCCTCCTTTCCGGGACGCGTGATCCCAATGTATTTGAAGTCAAACAAAAAACAGCCATGGCGTTCATGGCTGCGTCAGAATGATCGCTGGGTCAGTTCCAATCCGTCTGTTTTTTGCCCCTTCACTATACAATGGCACGAGAATGGCCGTTTTTTTCCAGGCAAACGAAAAATATTTTACTTTTTTTCAGGTCTCGGCAATTATGCCCCATCCCCCGGGATTCCATCCTCGTCAGGAGGGGGATTGATAAAGCGTTCATAGACTTCTGCCAGTCTGTCTATTCTCTTTTTCGCAGCGCTGGGCGTCTGATAGCCAACGGCTTTTGCGATATCTTCCAGCTTGATCCCTTGCATACGCATTTCCAGAATGCGTTTATCTTTCTCTGAGAGGCTGGCTTTAAACTGTTCGATGTTCCGCTCTTCAACAACTTTCTGTTCAACTGATTGAGTGGGATCAGTCAACTCCACGCCGTATTCATTCATCTGTTCGACAGAATAATGCGGATGATTCCGGGAATGATTCCATGAGCGCAGGAACTCTGTTCGTTTCTGGCTGAATCCGGCATAATCTTCCGGCTGGCGGTTGGTCCATACTGTATCGATGCTCGGCTGAAGGTTCAGATCGGCCACCGCTTTTTCCGTCATTTTATCAACCGTCGCGATAAACAGTGTGAGCGGCACCCAGGGGAAGGGTTGCTTTTCTGGCATAGAAAACAGAAAAGGAATATTCAGCTTGAGAATCTCATCAAACAGATCAATGAAATAAGCGGCGATCATGTATGCCATTTTCCACATCGGGAAATATCCGGAGTAATTATTCCAACTGCCCGGAATTGATTTGTAACCGCCTTTTCCGTCCGGAACCTTGAGAAACTTCCATATGGCGCTGCTGTAAACATCCATAACTGCCAGTAAAAAGCGATCCTCTACAACCAGTCCCGCATGATCCGGGTCTTTCAGCATCAGTTTCATATTGCGCGGGATTTCCAGAAGCTCTTTATCGGAGATCAGCTGCTGGGGAATAAAATAAAACAGCGGAAGCCATCTCACATAACTGGTATTCGGAATGATGAATCTCCCGCTTTTACCAGCTGTTTCATATATAATACGCCTGTGTTCCTCGTCATATTTTTCAGGATCAATAGTTGTCGGGTCCGGATAGGTATAACCGTCGTCCATATCAGATTCAGCCTTTTTGGCTGTGGATGATTTTTTCTCACGCGGCGGTTTATAGTCATCATCTTCTGCAGCTCGCATTTGGCGGTATTCTTCATCGCTGACATCATGACTACCATGAGGCCGGACGTCATATTCATTGGTGCTGGGCATTGGTAATCCTCCCGTTTTAATCGTGCAAAAGCTTTATCTGCAAAGGATTCCTTCAAATTGTATGCTGGCAGGATGGGGCTGTCAACAGGAACAAAACAAGAATCTTTCACCGGAAAAGCATTCTCAACAAAGGTGCTTTGCAGTGCAATGTCACAGTTTGTTATTGCTTACGACTGACGGAAATTATTGGAATTCATGTCGCTTTTTGATATACTTGTAGTCAGTATAAATTGGTGTGGCTTTGAGAAAAATGATGAGACGGAGGATGCTTCATTGTCAATTAGTATCAGTATTGTTACAACAGCCCTCAAGATTGCCTGTGCATTATATGTTCCCAATATATTCTTACAAGAATCCTTTGACACTTTTGTTAATGAGGCCGCTGCTTTTTATTCCAGTTCACAGAATACGCTGACGAAGAACATTGAGAATCTAATCAAGCAGGAAACTTCTGGTAGCCGGCTAGAACAGCACCAGATTCCACGAGATGCGAGGGAAAATGTTGTTGCTGAAACAAAAAGGATACTTGAAGAAGTACCTATTACCATTGACACAATAAGTCGGAAAAGATTCGATAATACTTCACTGGAAAATGCATTGATGGAGCAATATGAAAAAGCATGCAACAGTTCCCATCTAGAGAACAGAAAATATATACTATCTCTCCTGAAGTCAATACTTCCTAAGTTAATTCAGTGTCTATCTAAAGATTCATCTTTCCTGTTCAATGGGCTTCTATTAATTCGTGCTTCTTTTGATGAACTCAGTAGAGAACTGGACGAACTGAAATACCAGTCTGCAACAGATTATCAGAATAATTATCCGATCTTCCTGTCGGATCGACCATATGATCTTACGGAAAGTTTTTTTGGCAGAGAGCATTTTGTCCAAAAAGTCAGGGAACAGCTTGATATACAATCATCTCTGACGCTTTGGGGGATTGGTGGTATCGGAAAAACGGAGATTGCAAAGGCTGTTATAAACGGCATTGAGAATACGTCTTGCGATGTCCATAAAATCACTCACATTGCATGGGTCAATTATGACAATCATAATGTATATCATAGCATAACCCAATCTTTCAGAGAGACCCGAGATATAGAAGATTATGAAAAAGCATGGGATAAAGCCTATTCCATTATTCAAAAGTATAGGCACAATCTGTTGCTGGTTATTGATAACGTGGAAACGATTGAAGACAAGAATCTGTCTCGAATGGCAGATCTTCCGTGCAGGTTGCTTTTTACTAGCAGGGTAGGTAAGATTTCTTCCATTCAAACCTTGAAAGTGAATAGTTTGACTATTAATGAATGCATAGAACTATTTATGTTCCACTACAGATTACGTCCCGCACCTAAATACATTATTCAGGATATAATTAAGCTGGCGGATAAGCATACGGTTACCATTGAACTCTTGGCAAAAATAGCGCAGGTTGAAGAAATGAAGCTGCCAGATTTTCATCAGAGACTGATAGAGTTGGGCTTTAATCTAAGCGAAGAAAAAGCGGCAGTACCCCATGAACGGCTTCAAAAAGAAGAGAAGATCATCCAACAGCTATCGGTACTGTTTTCAGTACAACGACTAACAAAAAAGGAGACAGATGTGGTGATTCCTATATCGGTAATTCCTTCTCTTCCATTCAGCTTTCTACAGGCACGGGATTGGTTTCAGCAAAAAGACAGATCAATCCTGAAGAAGCTGTCTGAATCTGGGTGGCTACAGTCCATGCAGAAAGGCGATTGTATTTATTATGTAATGCATTCTGTAATTGCTTCCGCAGTTCGTCATCAGTATCAGTCGGTTCTGTATGACCGATGCAAGGGGTTTGTTCATTCTCTGATCGGCTTGCTTCAATATGGAGAAGATGAGCACGGATCGTCCAAAGCTGATCTTGTTCAGTTTAGCTGGTCAGTCAATGATTTGCTTGAAACAAATCTGCGTGATGAAACTGATGCGGATTTCCTATACTTCCTGTCACGTGTTTATATGGATATAGGCAATTATTCGCAGGCTGAAAAATTGTTGAGACATACCGTCAGGATATATCGGAAACAGTCGGAAACTAATATACAAAAGTTGGCACATGCATATAATTCGATAGGCCTTGTCTTTAATGACACATATGCTTTTGTACCGGCTCTGACACAATATAAAAAAGCGATAAAGCTTATGAAGGAAGTTGCATCTTCTCCAAATGACTGGATACCATTATATACCAATATTGGTACGACTTATATGGCTATCGAAGGAACAAGAATTGATGGCACGGCCTATGCGTTTCTGACCACAGCACTTGGATTAGCAGAAAAAGAGTATGGGGAAGATGATCCAAGAACTCTCAATATAAAATTTAAACTCGCCAATTGTATATCGACCAGCAATCCTGATGCAGCGAAAAGAATATTTTATGAAGTCATTGATGCTGAGGAGAAGAAGTACTCATCCAATCATTGGGTACTGGCAGATAAATACCAAGGGTTTGGTAATTTCCTTTTTGAGAGCGGAAATTATCGAGAAGCGGAGGAAATGCTTAAAAAATCTTTGAATATATTCTCTGAACAGATTGGTGAAAACAATCCGACAACAGCAGATGTAAAAAACACGCTTGGATTAATCAATCAGTTTACGGATCCTACCAAGGCAAAAAGGTATTTTCTAGATTATCTGAAGAATGCTCAGGATACCTATGGTGAGCGCAGTCCCGCCACGGCTGCTGCATGGAACAATCTCGGACTTTGTCTATTTAATGAAGGAAATATTGATACAGCCTTAACTTATTTCAGGAAGGCATCAGATATTTTAGGTAAGCTGAAGGGAGCCCATCATGATGACCTAGGATCATTTTATAGTAATCAGGGTCAATGCTATGACGAACTAAAAGAATTTAAAAACGCTATTTATTATTATAAGCTAGCTCTAGATGAATATAAAAAAGATGAGGAAGTATGCGCGGCCAACATTGCAACTCTGTATGGCCAAATGGCTGTCACATATGGACATCTGAAAGACAAAGATAGAGAATATGAGTATTTTATAAAGGCAGAGAAAGAAGTTAAAATATTGTGGGGTGAACACCATATTCGACTAGCTTCGATACTGAATAATTATGCAATGAGACTTGAACAAGATAATAGATATCAGGAAGCTCTTGATAAGCTGAATCAGGCGAAGCAAATTATGGAAGATACTTACCAGAAAAAAACTGTGCAAATCAGTGATGTTGAGAAATGTATAGTAAGAATAAAAAACAAAATGAAAGAGGCGGATAAGAATGAACATAGGGTGTGAATTTTTTTTGTAAAACCGGTCTTCTACGAAAAATTGTTGTTATGGTGGCCGAGCTGCAGTCCTTGCAGCTCGGGCTCGTGACTATTAGGTTACAAGAAAACAGACAAATATAGCAACGGAGTCCGATATAAGATGGGCGTTCATTTTTACTATTTGTTGCATAATGAAAATGTAGAAAGTTGCAGACCAAAAATGTAGGTTGTTGCACCTGCATTTTGTAGGTTGTTGCAGGAGCTGCTGCAGAGGCTTCCCGGGCCCCCGGTACCGGGGGCCCGGGAAGCGGCGCGATCCATTGCGGACAAACCCCTTAATCAATATCCTTGTGTGTGAGCCTAACCACACTACAAGGAGGAAGGAGAATGTTCACAATGGATCAGGTTCATACTATCAGAGACCTTTATTACAATCAAGGTCTTAGCCTGACCGATATCGCTAAAAAGCTGAACTGCGATTGGCGTACGGTCAGGAAATACGTTGACCAGGAGGATTTCAGTCCACCGGAACCGGTGCCCAAAGGCAAGATTCAACATGAGTCAAAGCTCGATCCCTTCAAACCACTCATTGACAAGTGGCTGATCGGCGATACTGAAAAACGTACGCCCAGAAAACAGCGGCATACAGCCAAGCAAATCCACAAGCGACTGAAAAAGGAAGTCCCTGGCTACAACTGCAGTTACCGCCTGACCGCAGAATATGTGTCCGCGAAGAAAAAGGAGTTGAGGCTGAAGAAAACAGATTCCTACATTCCGCTGATTCACCGTCCTGGAGAAGGCCAGGCCGACTTCGGGTTCTCGGCCTTCTACGAAAATGGGAAATTTCATGAAAAAGGCAAATACCTTGTTCTCAGTTTTCCCTACAGCAACGGTGCCTATCTCCAGCTGAACTACGGTGAGAATACCGAATGCCTTCTGGAAGGACTGCAGGCGATGCCCTTCCGAATATCCTTGTATTCTGGAAACTTATCAGTCTCAATTAGCCTCGTTGTCTTCTTATGCCAAAAAGCATTAGCCATTCTAACACATACTTTTCACTTCCAGAACAGGGTGGTTTTTAAAAAGGAGCAGATAAAAACAATCTTAGAGGCATAATTTGATGTCTCTGACTTTGCGTTGAAGAGTAGTCCATTTTCTGGAATCACAAAGCCATTATATTTCAATCCGTTTGATCTGTATTGTGCACTTAATGTTTATGAGCTTATTTATATGCACGGATTCCGTTATCGTCCAGTATAGAATTGCTAAAGGCTTCATATTCTCTGGAGATTTTTTCGATGCGCTTATAGACAGCGCTAGCTGTCTTATAACCGACTTTCTTCGCGATTTCTTCCAGATTATATCCCTGCATCCGCATTTCAAGGATCTTCTTATCAGTTTCTGTCAGTCTGGATTTGAATTGTTCAATAGCCAGATTGCCTGTGGCGTCCTTTTCAACGGCATCATTGGCTGCAAGCTGAATACCGTCCTGCTCCATCTGATCAATATTGAAGTGCGGATGATTCCGGGAATGATACCAGGATCTCAGGAATTCCTTCTTCTTAATGTTGTTTCCATTATAGTCTTCCGGTTGACGATTATTCCATACCTCATCAATAAATGGCTGAAGGTTTTCCTGCTCGACAATGCGATCTGTCAAGTTAAAGATCAGGTCGCTCCAATGCCGATAAGTCAGCCAAGGCACTTTGGCTCCGGGAGGCATGAAGAATAAGCGCTGGAAACTGAGCTCCATTTCTCCTTCAAAAGACCGGCGGAAATAACGGATGAGATTATAGCTCAGACGCCAGAGCGGAAAATCGCCGGAATAGTTCTGCCAGTTCCCGGGAATCGATTTGTATCCACCTTTTCCATCCGGAACGTTAAACGCCTGCCAGATACCCCAGGCAAAAGAATCCCATACCAGTTCCTCAAACACATCTGATTCAATCAGAGCCATGTGCTCCTTGCTATTCAGAAGCTCATATACGTTGCGCGGTATATCCAGATACTTGGCCCGCTTAATAACTATTTCCTTTGGGAGAGCATAGAACAGTGTCAGCCAGGAGAAATATGAATCCTGTGCAATACGGATTACCCGATTGGGCAGGAATACCAGAAAATCATATTGTGTATGAGTCGGACCCTGCCAATCTGTCACCTTGGACGGGGAATAAGATGCATCGTCATAAAAATCCTTGTCAATGATCTTTTCCTGGACATCATCACTGCTGTCAGGACATTCTTCCTCACTTTCGTCATTTTTTACCTTTCGCAACATATTGCTGTAGACTTTATCGAGTTCTTCGATGTCGTCCAGTTCCTCTTCTTCCATTCTGGATTCGTCATCTTTCACTGGCGTGTACCTCCGGTTATTTTGGCCTTCCTTAAAATGTGCTTCAGGGACTGCCATGGAATAGTGTATCGGGGAGAATGCGGGAAGTCAACGGGAACAAACAAAAACCCCCGCCGAGAAAAAGTGGTCGGCGAGGGTAAATCAATGATCAGATGTATATCAGTTCATTTAGAAGGATTTCTTCAGCGCAGGCTTGCAGCGAATTCATCTTCTGCACCCAGGCTATCTGATCTTTTGCTTTCAGAGCTTCAGTGACTCCTTCGGCTTTAGCCATCTGCGGAATCATCTGTTCCAGTCGTTTGTGACAGGTTTCATCAATTTCCTGCAGATGCGCCATCAGTGTTCCGTCCAGGATCATTCTCGTGTACAGCCCTGAACGATTTTCTTCCAGATACTTTCGGCGCATCATTCCGTATTTTCCAAGGGGTTTCTGCTCTTGCTCAGTCAGCCCCAGGTCTGGAATCAGGTAATCACCGCACTGAATGTACTTTCCGCCATGCTCCTCAAATAGTGATTTCATTTTCGTTCCTCCTGTGGTATTATTTGCCTATCAAGGCATTTGATGGTTGTCGCATAGCTGCGAATCCATCTTGCCACAGACAAGCCGTCAGCTATGCTGTATTCAGGTGGGGGTTAAACCACCCTTTACAGCATAACTCTCGC
>JAFRJJ010000069.1 GCA_017432325.1 Solobacterium sp.
AACCTCCTTTACAGCGGCCGCCATGTTCTGTGTACTTTTATTATGTATGAAATCTGTAAGACCAACATCTAGTGGAATTTTGGGAAAGACAAATTTCCACTTCACATATTCGGGAGTGGAACTTAACTTTTCACTTCAGGGGTTTTTAAAAATTCCGGGACAGCCGTGTGCAAGATTTAAATATCCTCACAAGTGTGCTAAAATTGCATCTATGAAGCATTCATTGATCAAAAAAACAGCGGCAGCTTGTATATCGCTTCTGATGCTTGCAGGATGCAGCACAGACCGGATCGATGTAGCTTCCGATGTCAACAGAAAACTTGCGGAAGCGGTCGAGATACCGGCGCATCAGCCGATCTACAACAGTACCTGTTATATGTATTACAAACAGCCGTATGTCGGCAGGATCACATCAGACCTGACAAGCAACGTTTTTGCGCTGAACGGTACACAGTTTGTCATGAACCTGAATGTCCCCGGGATCATCAACATGGCTTATTATCCCGGCCAGACAGTAGGGGGCATGAATGTAAAGGGTGCTTCCATCATACTGGAAACAGCGGGAACGTATGAGAACTACGACGGAGACCAGCAGACATATGTCTGCAGGATCTACAGATCATCTTCTTCATATGTTACGATCATGACGACCGATTACGCAGAGTTCTTCGCCGTCAGCAGGTACTATGAGGTAGCTCCGCTCGCGTATGAAATGCTGGTGATCGCAAAATCACTTGATGTGGATAAAGATGAAGTTTTGGACCGCTATTCAAGCCATAGTGTGATATCCTATCAGAAGAAGAAACTTGAACTCTTCCAGAATATAACGCCGGTGAACGGTGTTATCGATGAGCTGTTTGTCGACAGCAGTCCCGGCGGGATGAAGCTTGGTGATAACGAAGATTATATGGAAGCTTCGCCGTCAGCGACACCCGATGAACCGCTGTGGCCGGTCTACAGTGAAACGGAAAATCCCGAAACTGCGGAGCCTGAGGAAACAGGCAATCCCGGTTAGGATGACTATTAACAAGAAAGATGAATTGTCTTAGAATAAAAGTGACAGAAAGGAATTAACAGCATGCTGAAAAAACTGCAGAATCTCTTATTTGAAGAAGAGGAAATTGAAGAAGAGGAAATCGTTGAAGAACCGGAACCGCAGCCGGAGCCTGTCCGTAGGCGCAAGAAGGAAACGAGACCCGAACCTGTCGAGACCGAGCAGGTACAGGCAGAAACCAAGACAACAATGCAGAGAATCGACGTTACACAGCCGCTGCAGACGATCGGCAGTGCTGCACCAGCCGCTAACGAATCTGTATTCAGACCTGCTGAACCCGAAAAACCGAAGGGACTCGGCCTGACAGTTGATGAACTGGAAGGTACAGCAAAGCAGCAGGCACAGCCGGAACCTGCAAAACCGGCAGCACCCGCGCCTGCAAAAACGTCCCGTCAGAGAAAGTCAGGTTATGATTTCTCACCTGTGATCTCTCCGATCTTCGGCGTGGATGAAACAGATATGAATGCCGTCAAGGCGACCGTAGGCTCCAGAAGAGGAAAGAAGGATGATGAAAATGTATCGAAAGTCATCAGCCCGATCTACGGTATGACAAAAGAAGAAGAATCACTGCTCGCTTCCTCATCGAAACCGGCAGCTACCATGAAGCCGACTCAGCGCGCTGAGGAGTCAGTCTTTACTGCACCTCAGGCAGCTGCACCTGCAGAGGCTGCTGAAGACGATGTTCCGGAATTCTCCCTGGATGATATCCTGAGAGTCGGCGATGAGCAGTACGCAAAGGATAACCGTATGGTCATGCAGTCACTGTTCCCGGATCTCGACGGCAGTGATGAAGAAGTTCCCGATGAAACGACAGTTGTCGACAGCAGGAATGTCACTCCTTACGGAACGATTGGAAGGAAAAACTAATGAAATACTATTTCATCGGCATTAAAGGCACGGGCATGGCTGCCCTTGCCTGCATGCTGCATGATCTGGGAAATGAAGTCAGCGGAAGCGATCTGGCGAAGCATTTCTTCACGGAAGATGAACTTCGCAAAAGAGAGATTCCGCTCTTTGAGTTTTCACCGGACAATATTCCGGATCATGCATCCATCGTGATCGGCAACGCTTTCCTGGAGGACTTCCCGGAGGTGATCGCTGCCAGATCAAACCCGACATGCACATGCATGCGCTATCACGAATTTGTCGGCTCATTCCTGAAGCCGTATCATCTGATCGCGATCGCCGGCAGCCACGGCAAGACGACAACAACCGGAATGATGTCCTGCATCATGAAGGAAAAGGGGAATACCGGCTGGCTGATAGGTGACGGCAACGGCCACATCGATTCCCGGACGGAGTACTTCTGCCTGGAGGCTGATGAATTCCGCAGGCATTTCCTCGCCTATACGCCTGATTACGCGATCATCAATAACGTTGAGATCGATCATGTAGACTACTTTAAGGATAAAGCGGATTACCGCAGCGCCTATGAAGAATTCTCATACAACGTCAGGAAAGCAATGGTACTCTGGGGTGATGACAGTGAAGCCAGACTGCTGAAGCTGAATCCGGCGATTGAGCATTACTGGTTCGGTGAATCGGAAGGGAATGACTTCCGGGCTGTGAACGTAGATGAGCGCATTGACGGAATGGATTACGATGTAATATTCCGCGGTGAATTCAAAGGACACTTCTCACTGCCGTTCGTCGGACATCACATGCTGCTGGATTCGCTCGGAGCGATCAGTACGGCACTGCTGGAAGGCATGGCGGCAGAGGACATTGAACGCGGCCTGTGCACATTTACCGGCGTAAAGCGCAGATTCGTGATTGAGTATGACGGCGATAATATCTACGTAGATGACTATGCGCATCATCCGACGGAAGTGGCGGTGACGATCGCTTCCGCCAGGAAACGCTTCCCGGATAAAAAGCTCGTTGCGATATTCAAACCGCACCGCGCATCCAGAGTCCTGTATTTCGCAGACCAGTTTGCCGATGCCCTGAAACAGGCTGACAAAGTATATCTCTGCGACTTTACAAGCATTGATGACAAGCAGGACGGAACAGATATCGACATTACTTATCTGCAGAAACGGATTCCCGGATCTGTCGTCCTGAGCGAAGATGAAACAGGCGCAAAGGTTCTTTCAGAAGAAAAGCCCGCCGTATTCCTGTTCATGTCAAGCAAAGACATCTACTGGCTTGCAAATCTGGTGAAAAAACACAACTGAAGACGAAAGGCCTGAAAAGGCCTTTTGTTTTATATCCCTTAAATATGCCTGAAATCAGCTTTTATTTTAACATCAACCGCGCTGTAATAAATTCAGTTAAGCGCTACCACCAATGTTGAAAAGATTTTCATAAAGTCTTATACTAAAAGAGCAGAGGTATGAAATTATGGATGAATTATTACTTGCGCTATCTAATGTTTCAAGTCAGGTAGTACCGATCGCCGGCGCGCTCGCACTGATTTTTCTGTGCATCGTTCTGAACAGATTATGGAAACTGCTTGAGGCAATCACTGCCACAGTCAAAAATCTCAGCCCTACACTGAAACTCGTTGACCAGAGTATTGAAAAGGTACAGGCACCGCTCGATACCGTAGTCAAACTCAGCCATTCAGTTGATGATGTCAGGGAAAAGACTGCCGAATCCATCGCCCGTATAGCAAATAATACAGCTGAAAGTACGGAAAATCTGAAGAGCTTTGTCCAGACAAAGCTGAACAAGAGCGAATCAGCTGAAGAAGAGGCTGTTGAAAATGAGTGATGAACTGAAACAGTCTGCAGATCATTATTCTGAAGTGGAAGAAAAGGTTGCGGAACTGAAAGAAAAGCTGTCAGACCTTACGGAAGGCGTACAGGAGACCGTCGAACGGGAAGACAGAAAGTTCTCCATTCCGGATTTCAAACAGGTCAAGGCGGAAGACAAATCCCTGGAAGAACTCAGATCAAAGACCGGTGAAACTGTCACAAGGACATTCTCCGGAACTGTTGAAAAACTGGAAGACTTCTATGACAGGAACCTGAAGGAAACTGTTGAAAGTGCTGCCGGGAAGGCAAAGTCAGCTGCCGCGGATGCTTACAATACGCTTTCCCTGAAGATCAGCGATCTCCGTGAGGGCACAAAGGAAGCAGCTGAAGAAAGTATCGAAAAAACAGCAGAAGCAGCAGAAGAAGTGAAAGAGTCTGCAGAAGAAAAACTGAATGAAGCAGCCGGCAGAGCAAAGGAAAAGTTCGCCGGTCTTGCAGGCATCAATGTAGGTGAACTGAAGAATTCGCTGGCTGAAACAGGGGCGAAAGTCAGATCATACGCAGAACAGGCGTACAAAAACGTTAGTGAGAAATTCGGCGGAAAGGATCCTGAAGATCCGAAAGACGCTGAATGATCCGTCATGGATAAAACATCGGATTTTCCGATGATCAGATCATACAGAATCACAAGGAGGCATAATTACGATGAGTGATGAACTGAAAAAGCTTGAAGAACTTGCTGAAGAAGGAAAAGAAGCAGCTAGTGAAACAGCGGAAAAGGTAACAGCGGCTGCCGAGGAAGCAGCCGGCAAAACTGAGGCATTCTTAGAGGAAGCAAAGCACACGCTTGGTGAATGGACAGAAACTGCCAAGGAAAAGGCTGCAGAGCTCAAGCATGCGGCAGAAGAATTTGCTGAAGAGTCCAAGGCGGCAGCCGGTGAAAAAGCTGAGCAGCTGGCAGAAGCAGTCAATGACGCCGCTGAAAAAGCAAAGGAAAAGTTCGAAGAACTGAAAGATAAGGCAAAGGATACTGCTGAAGATACAGCAGAGGCTGTAGAAGAGGCAAAAGAAGAAGCATGCGAAACAGTTGAAGAAGTAAAACAGGATGCTGCTGAAGCTGTTGAGGATGCTAAAGAAGCATTGGAAGATGCAAAAGAAGAAGCGTGCGAAGCAGTTGAAGAAGCAAAACAGGATGCTGCTGAAGCTGTTGAGGATGCTAAAGAAGCAGCGGAAGACACAAAAGAGTCCGTTGCTGAAAAACTGAACGAAACAGCTGACAAGGCAAAAGAAAAACTCAATGATCTGGCAGAAAACGTCAAGGAAAAGTTTGATGAACTGGATCTGGATGATCTGAAACAGAGCCTGAGCGATGCCGGTGAGAAGGCAAAGGTATTTGCCGGTACAGCATATAAAGCATTGAGCGAAAAACTGAGCAGCTTCGGTAAAGACGAAGGAACGGGTGTTGAGCGCAGTGCTGCAGCTGAAGAGCCTGCAGAAGGAACAGAGCCTTCAGAGTGCACAGAACATGCAGAAGAAACAGCTGAAGAAAAACTGAATGAAACAGTTGATAAACTGAAGGATGAAGCTGAGAAAGTCGGTGCTGCTGTTACGGAAGGTGCGAAGACCATTCAGAAGGCAGTTGTTGATTTCGCTTCCAAACCGGAAGTCAGAGAAAAACTCGACAATATTACAGATACTGCCAAGGATGTTTACGATAAGGGTGTTGAAACACTGAAGAATATTTTCAAAAAGTAAGACTGCGGATGCAGTAGGAGGCCGGAAATGAAACGAGTAACTATTTATGATGTCGCTAAAGAAGCCGGTGTCTCCCTGGCCACTGTTTCCCGTGTGATCAACGGCAGCGATGTTGTTAAAGCGCCGACACAGGAAAGAGTTCAGGCTGCGATCGAAAAGCTCGGGTACAAACCCAATGCTATCGCTCAGGGACTTGCTCTGCAGAAGACAACGACCATCGGACTTGTCGTACCGGAGGCCAGTTTCACATACACAGGCCAGATTATCAATGGTCTGATCGATGTTGCCAAGATCTACAACTACAACATTATGCTGCATACGATCACAGAGGGCATTACCGATGTCAATGAGATCGTTGAAGAGATCATCAAGAGCCGTGTCGACGGTGTGATCGTTTATAACGATAAGCTGATGATGCCTGAGATCGAACAGCTGTCGAAGTACAATATCCCGATCGTCGTGATCGGCAACCGTGTACGGGCTGACAATGTATGCTGTGTTTATGTAGATATCGAGAAGGCGGTTTATGAACTGACATTGAAGTATCTGGAAGAAGACAAGACCAACATTGCGATCATTGAAGACCGCAAGAACCATTATTCAAGCCAGCAGATGGTCAGCGGAGCAGAACGCGCATTCGCGAAGAAAGGTATGAAGTTTGGCGGTTATCTGGAGATCCCTTCAGATACAAGGACGAGTTATGCCTTCCTCAGCAAGTGGCTCAAGGATCATCACTATGATCTGATGATCGGCAACCGCGATTCCCAGGCAATGGCGATCGTGAATACAGCAAGAGAGAACGGCATCGAAGTTCCGGACGATATGGAAGTCGTATGTGTCATTGACACGAAGTACAACTCCATGATGCGTCCCCAGATCTCAAGCTTCTCGATTCCGTCATATGACCTGGGTGCTGTATCCATGAGGATCATGACCAAGATGCTGAACAACCAGACTGACGTACATCCGGAAACAGAGCTGAGCTACCTGTTTACCCCGCGTCAGACAACGAAGAATTGACATTACAAACAACGGCTGTTATAGTCGTTATGGCTGTGAAAGGAATAAGTACTTTATGCGAAGCCGTACAAGAGACGTCCCGGGCGGTGAAAGGGACCGGCAGACCATGTAAGGAATACATCCCGGAGCTTCCTGTCTCAAAAGGCAGGGCGTGCGCGCCTGCGTTAAAGGCATAGATGAGTGCATGATCCGGAGATCATGAACTAAGGTGGTACCGCGCTTTAGGCGTCCTTAGAATTTAAGGGCGCCTTTATGATGCGCTCAGGGAGGAAATGGAAATGGAATTTATTGAAGAACTGAAATGGCGCGGCCTTGTGAAAGACTGCACCGATTATGACGGACTTGTCGAGCAGCTGAAGAAACCGACGACCATTTACTGCGGTTTCGATCCGACTGCTGATTCCCTCCATGTCGGTCATCTGCAGCAGATCATCCTGCTGAGAAGGTATCAGAACGCAGGTCACACGCCGATCGCTCTTTGCGGCGGATTTACGGGTATGATCGGAGATCCCCGTCCTACGACAGAACGCAAACTTCTGACGCATGAGGAAGTCCTTCACAATGCGGAGTGCATCAAGGAACAGCTTGCGAAGTTCCTGAAGTTCGAAGGCGGCAATGCTGCGATCATGGAAAACAACAATAACTGGCTGGGTGACATGAACCTGCTCAGTTTCCTGAGAGACTTCGGAAAACTGTTCAATGTTTCCTACATGATCAACAAGGACACGATCAGAAAACGTCTTGATTCCGGTATCTCCTACACGGAATTCAGCTACACGATCCTGCAGGCGATCGACTGGCTCTTCCTTTACAGAAGACATCACTGCCAGATCCAGATCGGCGGCTCCGACCAGTGGGGCAACCTGACGACAGGTCTTGAACTGATCCGTAAGGAAGAAGGGGACGCAGCACAGGTATTTGGCATCACTTCACCGCTGATCACAAAGTCTGACGGTTCCAAATTCGGCAAGTCCGAGGGCAAGAACATCTGGCTTGATCCGGAACGTACCAACGCATATGAGTTCTACCAGTTCTGGCTCAATACACCGGATGCGGATGTCGTTGACTACCTGAAGCGTCTGAGCCTGCGTTCTCCGGAAGAGATCATGGCTCTGGAAGCAGAGATGCAGGAACATCCGGAACTCAGAAGCGCCCAGAAGGCACTGGCAGAAGAGCTGACGGAAATGGTACACGGTGCTGACGGTCTTGAGAAAGCAGTACGTATTTCCGAAACACTGTTCGGCGGCGACATCATGAAGCTGAGCGGTGCCGAGATCAAGGAAGGACTGCAGGACGCAGCCAAGAGTGAGATCGCGGACGGAACAACTGTCATCGACGCGCTTGTTTCTTCAGGTGTATCCCGCTCCAAGGGTGACGCAAGAAAACTGATCCAGCAGGGCAGCATCCAGGTCAATGGTCAGAAGGTCACTGATATCGGTGCCGTGCTGACAAAGGCAGAAGCGATCGATCAGGAATTCTCGATCCTGAAAAAGGGAAAGAAAAACTACACGATCCTGACATTCAGCGAATAAGCATCAAAAGTACATCCCCGGGGATGTGCTTTTTTTCAGGCATGATCAAAAATACGGATATGTATGCTGAATCTGTTCCGTCAGAAAGTGACAGCCATGTTATAATCACATGGAGGTATTTTATGCGAAGATTACTGATTTGTCTTTTTTCATTTGCATTGATACTGTCCGGATGCGTGATCCGCAGGAATGACAGTGGGACAGCGGCACAGACCGCATATGAAGGATATTATAAGGCGATCGAAGATAATGAACGCTTCATCGGAAGATCCCTTTACTATACGATCAGCGCACAGATGAGCAATATGCCTGACGGAACACACCGTTACTACGTATTTCTCGATAACGCGCAGGTTTCCATGTACGATGTCACAATGATGGCAGTTGAGAACGATGTTCCTTTTGAAGATTCGAAGAAAATGATGCCGAGCGTAGGCATCTTCGATTCAAGGGATTACAGTCTGATCCCTTATCAGGCAAACGCTGATGCCGGCTATGTGAAAGGCCTTGTGCTCGGCGGCGAATGCGAGGAGAAGGAAGTCAAGCTGAAGCTGATGGTCGAATGGAAAGACAGAAACCGTGAGAGAGTTACACGTGAATATATATCAATGGTACTGACAACAGACGGATTTATTTATCCCAGCGAACTGCTCGTAGAACCGGTACCGGAGAGCACTGCTGAACCTTCAGCACTGCCTGAGGAGGGAACCGATGAGCACTGAAACATCTTCAAGAGTGAAACAGTCATTTCTGGCCGGATCATTGACAAGTTCCGCAGGCGTATTCCTGGCAAAGGCGATCGGTTTGTTCTATGTCATTCCTTTTACCGCGCTTGCCGGTGAAAAGAACATGATCTTTTATTCTGCGCCTTATACATACTACAATGTTCTGCTGCAGATCAGTTCTGCCGGTCTGCCGTATGCGATCGCTGCGATCGTTGCGAAATATGTTACCCGCAATGACTATAAAACGGTCATGCTGATCAGAAGGCTGTCCACAGCGATCCTGAGCGTATCGGGCTTCCTGATGGCGATGGTATTCATCCTCATCTCCAAGCCTCTAGCAACAGCCATCCTGGGCTCACAGGCCACCGGTCTGGACATCTCCCAGATGCGCACCTGCTTTATGATCCTGGCCATCGCGCTGTTCCTTGTACCGATCCTGTATTCCTACAGAGGATTCTACCAGGGCATGAAGGAACTGCGTGTTTATGCGGATTCACAGGTGCTTGAACAGGTCGCCAGAGTTGCCGCGCTGCTGGGACTCGGATATGTGACTGTCAGGATCCTCCGCTTCAACAGTATCTGGGCTGTGTACATGGCGATCCTCGCGACATCGATCGGTGCGTTATGCGCGATCCTGTTCTACAGCCGGTTCGACAGACGCCATATCGGTGCGATCGCAAGAACTGCGCGTGCGCAGGAAACACCTGCGGTCAGAAGGAACGATATCCTCAAGGAACTGTTCGCATTCGGTCTGCCGTATCTGTTTGCGGCGATCCTCGGCAATTCCCAGACACTCATCAATACGAATTTCTTTGTGCCGACCATGACAAAGCTCGGCATGCAGTATGATACAGCGACACTGATCTACGGCATTATCGAAGTCCAGTGCGATAAGCTGACTTCTATTCCGCAGGTGCTTGGCGCGGGATTCTCCGTCGGTATCGTCCCATATATGACGACAGCCCTGGAGACCAGAAACATGAAGGATCTGCGCCGTTATGTGCGTGAGTGCCTCGATACAGTGCTTTACATCGGTGTGCCGATCTGCTTCTGTCTCTGTGTACTGTCACGTCCGATCTACTGCGTCATGTATGGAAATGCCAATCTCGATTATGGTGCGCAGGCATTGTCCTATGCAGCACTGCTTGCAATCGTGACCACGATCACTCCGGTATGCAGTTCCATGATGATGACGCTTCATCTGAGAAAAGAAAGCATCTTCTATCTACTGATCGGCTTTGTCGTCAAGTGCGCGACATTCTATCCTGTGATCCGCATGATCGGTTATCCCGGCGCGATCATCTCCAGCGTGCTCTGCAGCTGTACGATCATTTACCTGTGTCTGGGCAAGATCAAGAACAGATACGGCGCGACATACGGACAGACTGTGGTCAGGCTCTTCAAGATGATCCTCGGATGCATGGCCATGAACGGCGTATTTGCCCTCATCGAACTGGCAGGCTTTACGTTCAATACAGCGTCCAGACTGGTATGTCTCGGACAGCTTGCGCTTGTCGGAATTGCCGGCATGATCGTTTATATTTCTGTTACCGCCGCAATGAAAGTACCGCAGGCTGTATTCCATAAGTCCATGAAGCAGCTGATCGGCGGTGTCTTCCGCAGGAGATAAGCTACATGAGGCTTGATAAACTGCTTGCGGACTCCGGATTCGGAAGCAGGAATGATGTGAAAAAACTGATGAAGGACAAACTCGTCAGCGTCAACGGACAGATCGTGACCAATCCGGGATATAAAGCGGATGAGGAACATGATGTTATCACGGTGGACGGAGAGAGAGTCCGCTACCGCAGATACGCGTATTTCCTGCTGAACAAACCGAAGGGCTATGTCAGTTCTACAGATGATCCGGATTCTGTCCTGTATCTGATCCATGAACCGGACAGAAACCTGTTTCCCTGCGGACGTCTCGACAAGGACACGACAGGCCTGCTCCTGATCACCAATGACGGTGATCTTGCGCATGAACTGCTTTCTCCGAAGCATCATGTGGAAAAGGAATACGCGGTCACATTAAAAGATCCTCTTGCTGAAGAGGACCTTGAACGGTTCAAAGAAGGGATCATCCTTGAAGATGGAGAGAGATGCAGACCTGCGTCATATACGATCGAAGATGACCATCACTGCCGTCTTGTCATCAAGGAAGGGAAGTATCATCAGATCAAACGGATGTTCCAGGCGATCGATAACGAAGTTATTGGACTGGAACGCATCCGTATGAAGGACCTTGTCCTGGATGCAGACCTGCCTTCAGGCAGTTACCGTGAACTGACGGATGAAGAAGTCAGCAGTCTCAGAAGACGTGATCCGGGATCTGAGGAGGTGTGAATTCACCGGTCTCTGCATAGGACTGCAGAAATGAAATTACCTGGGATGTCAGTATCGTAGGCGTGGATGACCCCGCGGTCACCGCTACGGTATCGGCATCCTTTATCATTTCTTCCTTCAGGTCCATGCAGGTCTCTGCCATATAGACATGTTTGATACCGGAAGAAAGACCGATCTGCTTCAGCTGGTTCGTATTGTTGGAGTGGGGATCACCGACAACGATCAGGACATCGGTGTCCTTCAGGTCCATGACGGCTGTCTGGCGGATCCTTGTGGCTGCGCAGATCTCGGGAGCCGGAAGGGCATCGGGCCAGCGCTTCAGGCAGGCAGCCAGTATTTTCTCCGTATCCAGGATGCCGAGCGTCGTCTGATTTGTGATCATGATATGTTCCAGTGAATCAGGCAGCGCAGCAACATCCGACTCATTCGTCACCAGCCAGACACGGTCACTGAGACCGAGCGCGCCGTCTGCTTCAGGATGGCCTTTTTTGCCGATATAGATCACGTCGCCTTTCCTGCAGTGTTCTTTGATCAGGTCGTGGGTCTTCAGGACATCCGGACAGGTTGCGTCGATCGTGATCAGACCTTTCCGTTCCGCTTTTTCCCTGACGGCATCGCTGACGCCGTGGGCAGTGAAGATCACGACGCCTTCATCGATCATATCAAGCAGTTCCAGTCTGGTTTTATGGGAATCCTCAACAAAGCGGATGCCGAGGGCTTCACATTCCCTGACAACATATTTATTGTGAACGATCATTCCGAGCATGCATACCGGCATGCCCTTATACTGCTCGGCTGTCTCCCTGGCGATCCTGATCGCCCTGACTACGCCCTGACAGTATCCTCTCGGTACGACAGGTATGATTTTCATTCAGGCTCCTCCTCTTCACAAAACGAAAAAAACCGATATAATTTGGCTGTCATCCGCTGAGCGGATCCAACATGTTTTATTGTACTCTGAACTGCGTCTGTTTGGAAAGTCAGAGGAACATGAGGAGGTACCAATGAAGAAATTTGAAGATTTTAATATGAAGAGCAGCACGATGGATTTTATCCGTCTCAATGGTTTTACCGAACCGACACCGATCCAGCAGGAAGTCATACCGGCATTCCTGCGCGGTAAGGATATCATCGGTCTCTCCAAAACGGGTACAGGAAAAACACATGCGTTCCTGATTCCTCTGATGGAAAAGATCGATCCGTCACTGGATCAGTGCCAGGCAGTCATTACTGCTCCGACCAGGGAACTGGCTGCCCAGATCTATGAGAAGGCAAGGATGATGCAGGAGATCGATCCTCAGATCCGTGTCCGTCTGTTCATCGGCGGGCAGGACCGTGACCGTGAGATCCAGCAGCTGTCTGTCACCCAGCCGCATATCGCGATCGGTACGCCGGGCAGGATCAAGGATATGTTCCTGAATGCCGGAGCGCTCCGTATTGAAGAAACACCTGTGCTGATCGTTGATGAAGCTGATATGACGCTGGAATACGGGTTCCTTGACGAGATCGATGCGTTTGCCGGAAGGATGAGAGAGGATCTCGAAATGCTGGCATTCTCGGCAACGATGCCCGATCAGCTGAAGCCGTTCCTGAAGAAATACATGCATCATCCCATTACATTTACGATCGAAGATGATGAGGACTTTAATCCCCGCATCCGTCATATCCTCGTACCGTGCTATCATCACACATACGTTGAGACGATCCGTTCCATTATGCCGGGTTTTAATCCGTATGTCTGCCTGATCTTCGCAAACACAAGGGAAATGGCAGCCCAGATCGCGGAAGGACTGCGTGCTGAGGGTGTCGAAGTGACGGAACTGCACGGCGACCTGGAAAGCAGAAAGCGCAAGCAGGCTATGAAGGAGATCGCCGACAGCAGATATACATATGTCGTATGTACGGACCTGGCTGCCAGAGGCATCGATATCCCGACCGTGACGCATGTTATTTCATGCGGATTCCCCAGTGACCTGGAATACTATATCCACCGTGCGGGACGTACGGGAAGGGCAGGCTCCGACGGTATCTGCTATGCGCTGTACCAGGAATCCGACGATCAGGCGATCCGTTCCCTGATGAAGCGCGGTGTCCGCTTTGAGCACAGCCGTTATCATAATGACGAGTGGACAAAGCTGCGTCCTTACGGACAGAAGTTCCAAAAGCAGGAAGATGAGCTGTCCAAACAGATCTCCAAGATGATGACAAAGAAGAATACCAAGGTAAAGCCCGGGTATAAGAAGAAGCGTCAGGCAGCGATCGAAAAACTGCAGCGCCAGAAGAAGCGCGAGCTGATCCGTGCCAAGATCAAAGAAGAGAAGAAGGCAAGATACCGCCAGGCCCAGAGAGAAAAGAACGCCGGGGATTCCGAATGATCATCGGCTGCCATGTAAAAATGACTGCCCCGGAATATCTGGAGGGCAGCGTCAAAGAAGCGCTCGGTTATGATGCCAATGCGCTGATGCTGTATACAGGAGCGCCGCAGAATACAAAACGCAGGCCTCTGGAAGACATGCGCATCAATGAAGCCAAGGAACTGATGCATCAGAACGGGATCCCGATGCAGCATATGATCATCCATGCGCCGTATCTGATCAATCCTGCCAATGCCGTCAGGCCTGAAGTGTTTGAACTGGCTGGGGAATTCCTGTATTCCGAAGTGATGAGGACGCATGCCATCGGTGCATCCTATATCGTCCTTCATCCGGGAAGCTTTACGACGACAGACATACCGACAGGCATCGATACTGTCGTCAGATGTCTGAATGGTCTGCCCGAACTGCCGGAGAGTATCATGATCTGCCTGGAAACGATGGCAGGCAAGGGCAGTGAGCTTGGCAGGACATTTGAAGAACTTGCGGCAATCCTGGAACGCCTGGATCATCCGGAGCATTACGGGGTCTGTCTGGATACATGTCATATCAATGACGCAGGCTACGATGTCAATGATTTTGACGGAGTGCTTGATGAGTTTGACCGTATCCTTTCCCTGGAAAGGCTGCGTGTGATCCATCTCAATGATTCAAAGAATATCCGCGGAGCACGGAAAGACAGGCATGCGAATATCGGTCTTGGAACGATCGGCTTCGACACACTGCGCAGGATCACTATGAATCCCCGTACCGCAAAGATCGCCAAAATACTGGAAACACCTTATATCGGGGGAGAGCCTCCTTATGCAAAGGAGATCGCCATGCTGAGGAAGGGTGTTTACGAAGAAGGCTGGCAGGAACATCTGACAGTGTCTGAATAAGGCACTGTTTTTTGTATGTAAGAATGCAGAGGACAGGATAAAGGATGTTCCTGTTGGCATGTACCGCAATATACGTTATGCTTAAGTCAGAAACCTGCATCAGACAGACATCATCGGACTGAAACCGGTAACTCCATTGTTATCTGATTTTGTGGTTGTCAGGAGAGTTCTGTCCGCATGTTTCAGAAGGAGGAAACGCGTATGCGCTACATTTGTCTGGTCTGCGGCTATGTCTATGACGAAGCCGTGGAAAAGGCTTTGTTCGGCACACTTCCCGATGACTGGAAATGTCCGCTCTGCGGGGCGGCACGGTCTGATTTCCGGCCGGAGAAACAGCAGGAGCCTGCCGAAGCAAATACATCCGTACCGCTGTCATCCTCTTATGACGAGGATACCGATCAACCGTATTCTCCCGGTCAGCTTTCCGCAATATGCTCGAATCTCGCGCGCGGATGCGAGAAGCAGTACAAACAGGAGGAAGCTGCGCTTTTCAGGGAATTATCCGATTATTTCCGTTCTGCAGTACCGGCCGCACCGAATGCCGGTGTACAGATGATCGCCGGGATCCTGCAGGATGATATTGAACGTTATGCCTCTGTCAGGGCAGCCGCTGTCAGTGAGAATGACCGCGGCGCGCAGCGTGTCTGTGTCTGGGGTGAGAAAGTTACCAGAGTACTGGCCAATACTGTCGGCAGATACCTAAGGGAAGGAGAAGCCATGCTGGAGGATACCGACATCTGGGTATGCACGGTCTGCGGATTCGTATGGGTCTCGGACCAGGCACCTGAAATGTGTCCTGTATGCAAGGTACCGTCCTGGAAGTTTGAAAAGATCGGAAGGAGCGCAGTCAGATGAAAACAAAGGTTGCTGTAAGAAATCTGCGGCTCTGTACGAAAGACTGTCTGTGCCTGTATGTCTGTCCGACCGGTGCGTCGGATACGGAAAACAGCATCATCGATGTCAGCAGATGCATCGGCTGCGGCATGTGCGCAGATGCCTGCCCGAGTGCAGCTATCAGTATGGTGCCTCTGGAATATCCGCCCCAGCAGGCAAAAACAGAGACTGTCCGCAAGGCGCTGAACGCTATGGCCCAGAGCAAGGCAGACGCCGAAGCTGCCGCGCTGCAGATCGCGGAACAGACGGATCAGGAAGGCCTGAAACGGCTGATGAAAGCCGTTGCCATGTCCGAGCGCCTGATTGCCGAAGACATCATGCGCGAAGCAGGGTTTATGCTGCCGCAGAGCGGCAATACGCATGAACTGCTACAGGACATGATCAAACACCCGCCCGGCCCGCAGTTCCCTGCGGAAGCAGCAGAGAAACTCATCAAATCGATTCCATGCAATGAAACAGTGAAAGAAGGAGAATGCAAAATGACAAAATGGAAATGCTCGATCTGCGGTTATGAACACGAAGGGGATACACCTCCCGAGAAATGCCCTGTATGCAAACAGCCTGCATCAGTCTTCATCAAGGTTGAAGAGACACCTGAGCCGGTAAAGAAGAGCAGATATGCCGGTACAAAGACAGAACAGAACCTACGGGAAGCTTTTGCCGGTGAATCACAGGCAAGAAACAAATATACATATTACGCTTCCGTTGCGAAGAAGGCCGGCTTCGAACAGATCGCCGCGCTGTTCCTGCAGACAGCTGAGAATGAAAAAGAACATGCGAAGCTCTGGTTCAAAGCGCTGGGTGAACTCGGTGATACAGCCGAGAATCTGCTGCATGCGGCTGAAGGTGAACATGCCGAATGGACAGACATGTATGAGCGGATGGCAAAGGAAGCCGAAGGGGAAGGATTCCCCGAGCTGGCAGCCCAGTTTAGAGGTGTCGGCGCGATCGAAAAACTCCATGAGGAAAGATACCGTGCATTGCTGAAGAACATCGAACAGAAGGAAGTATTCAAAAAGAATACGGAAACTGTCTGGGAATGCCGGAACTGCGGCTATGTGACAGTCGGTCCGGAAGCTCCGGAAGTATGCCCTGTATGCAGTCATCCGCAGGCATATTTCGAAGTCAGAAAAGAAAATTACTGATACACTGAAGGTCCTTCCGGAAGGAAGGGCCTTTTCATGAAAAAAACACGGAGCGTTGTCCGTGTTTGCAACTACTGTCTGCGTTCCTCTACGATCTTCAGGATCTCTGCTTTCAGCGCGTCTTCCAGCTCGCTCTGCGGGACTGTCCTGAGCAGTTTGCCTTTCGCAAACAGCATGCCCATTTCATATCCGCCCGCAACACCGATATCGGCACGGCTGGCTTCCTGCATGCCGTTGACCGGACAGCCCATGACAGCCACCTGGATATCCTCATGAATGTCCGCCAGGAATTCTTCCATCTTTTTGACCAGCGGCAGCATATCATACTGGATCCTTCCGCATGTCGGGCAGGCGACCAGATCGGGAACCTTGTCATACAGTCCGAAGCATTTCAGAAGCTGTTTGGCAATGATCAGTTCATCCTTCGGCGGTCCGGATACGGATACGCGGATGGTATCGCCGATCCCTTCATGCAGCAGCGTTCCGAGTGCCGCGGAACTCTTGACCGCGCTTTCCGCAAAACCGCCTGCCTCGGTCACACCGAGGTGCAGGGGATAAGGGAAGTGCTTTGCGGCAGCTTCATACGCGGCGATCGTCAGGGCAACATTTGATGATTTGAATGAAAGGCAGATGTCATGGAAGCCAAGGTCTTCCAGGATCTTGACATGTCTGTCGGCACTGTCGATCATCGCCTCTGCGCACGGTCCGCCGTATTTCTGCAGGAACTGCTGTTCCAGGGAACCGGAATTGATGCCGATCCTGATCGGCACATGGTTTTCCAGGCACTTTTTGACGACAGCTTCCGTATGTTCACGTTTGCCGATGTTGCCCGGATTGATGCGGATCTTATCCACATGTCCGTCCAGCGCAAGCAATGCCAGCTGGTAGTTGAAATGAATGTCCGCTACCAGAGGGATGTTTGTTTTTTCCTTGATGTAAGGGATCGCAAGCGCGTCTTCCTTATCCAGCACTGCCAGACGGGCGATCTGGCAGCCGCCTGCTTCAAGCTCATTGATCTGTCTGATGCTTGCTTCAATATCTTTTGCAGGAACGTTCGTCATTGACTGAATGACACATGCGTCCTGTCCGCCGATCTGCAGTCCTCCGACATAGATCGGGCGTGTTTCAGTTCTTTTCATGAGATGACCTCCCAAAACATTATCTCACAAGTGCGCTGAAATTGACATTTTTCCCTGACAGATCCCCGGAATGGAAATGAAGGCATGTCAAAAAGCCCGGAGAATGGCTTCAGATGCATTATTTCCGTGTTATTTTTTATCACGGCTTGAAATGAATTCCTTGGAAAAAGAAAATACATGTGATATACTCTCAAGGTAAATCAGGAGGTTTGAAAAAATGCCTAGAGACAATATCACCTTTAAATGCTCAGTCTGCGGTGAAGAAAACTATATCGGTACAAGAAACAAGCGCAAGCACGCTGAGAAAATGGAAATCAAAAAGTATTGCCCGAGATGCAATCAGAAAACTCTGCATAAGGAGAAAAAATAACCTGCCGGGTTATTTTTTTGAATATCGGGTATGAAGATCGATATACTGCCGATCGGGCTGTATCAGGAAAACATCTACGTTCTGCATGACAACGGTCATGTGCTGATCATCGATCCCGGAAGATACGGGAAGGAGATCATGAAAAAGATCTCGTCTGATGAAACAGTCGATGCTGTGATCCTGACACACGGACATTCCGATCATACAATGGCAGCAGACGACATGGCTGATGAATACGGATGTCCCGTATATATGAATCACGGGGATCTTCCGCTCACGGCGAAAGATGCCGGCAGGATCGACGGGACGGAATATCCCATCTGGTCGCCTTTGGAAGATCTGCCGGAAGGGGATATGACGATCGGTTCATTTCCTCTGCACATCTACCACACACCCGGTCATACGGCCGGAAGTGTCCTGATCCGTTACAGAAACGTTCTGTTTACCGGAGATACGCTGTTTGCGTCCAGCATCGGAAGAACGGATCTTTATTCGGGTGACGAAGCACAGATGATCGCTTCACTCAGAAGGATCGTCAGGCTTCCCGCAGATCTCACGTTCTATCCCGGACACGGGCCTTCATCCACAATCGGCCTTCAGCTGAAGGTCAATCCCTATCTGCAGAATCTATGAAAAAAACCGGGAGACCGGTTTTTTTACTCTTCTTCGACGCCGTAACCTTTTTTCAGGTCCACCACAGGCAGTGAAACGGTGTTTTCCCTGTTCTGGATCTCGATTTTGACGATCTGATCGAGAGGAAGGTTTTCGATCAGGAATCCGTTGACCAGATCCAGCTCCACCGGATTGTCCTCAGGGGACTTGAAATCCTGCGGATTCGTCACATAACCGGACCGGATACTGCCGTCCTGAAGTGTGACAGTTATGAACTTATTCAGATACGGGAGAACTTGATCGCGGTCCATTCAGTTACCTCACTATAATTTAATATATCACAAGAGAAAGTGAATACTTCACTAAAAGTACGGATTTGCCAAATGTTGTATGATAAATACAGGAGCGATCATGACGAAGATATGTGTCAGCGCGTGTCTGGCCGGTTTCCGGTGCAGATATGACGGAAAAACAAATGAAATACCGGAGATCAGAAAGATGGCGGAAGAGGGTACTGCCGTACCCGTATGTCCGGAGGTATGGGGCGGTCTGCCTGTACCGAGGATCCCGTCTGAACGCATTGACGGGCATGTCATCAACCGGGAAGGCACCGATGTGACGGAAGCGTACATGAAAGGCAGCAGGCTTGCTCTGGAAACATGCCTGAAAGAAGGCTGCCGTACAGCAGTCCTGAAAGCCAGGAGCCCGGCATGCGGCTATGGGAAGATCTACGACGGCACATTCACAAAGACATTGGTAAACGGAAACGGAACATTCGCGGAAATGCTGGAGGAACACGGCATCGAAGTGATGACAGAAGAAGAATTCATAAACAGGAACTGATCATTCCAAAAAAGGGAATGATCTTTTTTTGTGCGTATTTATGAGTGAAGGGAGGAATATGGAAGAACTGCTCAAGGAATTTTTACGGACAGCGCTGAAATACGGAGCGACAGATATCCATTTCAGTGTTGACGCGGAAGGTGTGCTGGCTGTTGAAATGAGGATCGGCGGCAGGATGTACCGTCTTCCCCAGAAGGCAGCGGACGAGCGGTTTTTCCGCTTTCTGCTGTACAGGGCGGATATGGACGTGAGCGCTGCAGCACTGCCGCAGACCGGTTCCTTTGAGATCACCGTGGACGGCAGGCGTATCGCGCTCCGGTTTGCGCTGGTCAGCGGATTTCACCAGAAAAGCGGCGTGCTTAGGATCCTCAGCAGTACGGGCAGTCTGTCTGTCAGTGATCTGAGCATGGATGAGGCGCAGGTAAATTACCTGAAAAGCATTACGGGACACAGATCCGGACTCTACGTCTTCTCCGGACCTACCGGCAGCGGCAAAACGACAACGATGTATACGATACTCAACGAAACAACAGGAAGAAAGATCTATACGCTGGAAGATCCTGTGGAAGTATACTCCGAGAAATATGTGCAGCTTCAGGTCAATCCCCAGGCACATCTGTCTTTTGCGGAAGGGATCCGTCAGCTGATGCGGCATGATCCGGACATCATCATGATCGGCGAGATCAGGGACGGCGAAGCTGCCAGGATGGCTGTCAGATGCGCGTTGACCGGTCATCTGGTCGTTACATCCATCCATTCCGCGGACTGTACAGGCGCGGTGCACAGGCTGCTGGATCTCGGTATCCATGAATACCAACTGAGCGATGTTCTGTGTGGTATCACAAACCAGAGACTTTATGACAGAAAGGACAGACCCGGCAGAATCTGCGTATACGAAGTGATGGACAGGGAGGAGGTGAACTATTATTTCGGAAACCGGAAGCACAGCAGCAGATTCAAAAAACTTTCGGAAGCGGTTATGGAAGCTGTTGAAAACGGATATATCGATCTTCCGCAGGCAGCGCAGGATCTTGCTTGAACCGTTTGACTGTGAAGGCATTCTGTCACTCCTGAATGCCGGCTTTTCCCTGCGGCAGTGTCTCCATGTGCTGGAGGATGAACGGAATACGGAATGCTTCGCAAAGATGCGCAGCCAGCTGGAAAACGGAGAACCGGGAGACCGCGTTATGACAGACTTCTGCCCGGACAAATACAGACGTTATCTGGAAGGGTTTATCCAGGTACTGCCGGTAAAGAAAGCGCTTGGTCTTTCCATACGGATGGCCAATGCCCGGCAGGCATCCAGAAAACAGTACCTGTCGCAGGCCGCATATCCTCTGAGCATGTTTTTACTGATGCTGTGCGGCTGTCTGCTGTTCTCGGAATTCTGTTTCCCGGCACTGCTTTCCATGATGGAAGGATTCCGGATCGATCTCTCGTTTTACAGCCGCATTGCCTCAGCGGTACGTCTTGTCAGCAGCAGCCTGCTGGCGTTTGTGATCATTGTGCTGATCCTGACAGCAGTCTGCACCCGTCGGAAATACCGCATCAAAGCTTATTGTTTTATCGCTTCAAAAGGGATCCTGCCTGTCATCAGGGAATATGTATCTGCCAGGTTCATCCTCTTTTACACACAGTGCATTGAAATGGACCTGCATACGATGCAGAGCCTGCAGATCCTGAAGAGCCTGGATTCCCAGCCGCTGATCAGGATGCTGGCAGCGGGGATGGATGAAGCGCTGCGTGACGGGAACGCATTTGAGGAAGCCATGCACAGCAGGTATCTGGATCCCTCTCTCTACCGGTTTATGAGGATCGCGGTCCATACGGAAGGGGCCGGGAATATGATGAACAGTTATCTGCAGATGTCATCCCTGCGCATGCAGAGAAAACTGAAAAGATACTCGGAAGTGATCAGGCTGGTCAGTTATGCCGGTGTGGGGGTCATGCTGATCATCGTATACCGCATCCTCATGATGCCGCTGTCCGTATTGTCAGACATATAGGAGGTGCTGATGAAAAAAGGTTTTACATTGCTTGAAATGATCATTGTAGTAACGATCGTATCGATTCTGTTCATCCTGTCTGTTCCGAATATCCAGAAGGTGCTCGGGATCGTAAATGAAAAAGGCTGTGACGCACTGGTGAAAGTCGTGGATTCCGCGATCCTGGAATACAGGCTTGCTTATGACAGGGATCCCAACAGTGTCAATGACCTGATCAATGAAGGACTGATGAGTGATGTTCAGAGAACTTGTGAAGACGGCAGGACGGTCTCGATCTACAACGGGCAGGCACAGGCGAACTGAGGGCTATGTGCTTCTGCAGCTGCTGATCAGCCTGTCCGTCCTGTCCGTTCTCGGACTGCTGGGACTGCAGTCAGCCCGTTATTCACGCGGAGCTTTTTCGATGTTTCCCGACCGCTATCTGGAAGTACAGTCAGAAGCGATCCTGCATGCCGGCAGCAGGTCGTTTACAGCAGAAGATGACAGACGGACACCGATCGGCTTCAACCGTTATGGGAATGCCGCGCATGTCGGGACGATCACATTTTCAGACGGCAGGAAAACATATACGGCGGTGATCGAACTGGGAGGCGGAAGACTGGTCTTCCGGGATGAGAGATGAGCCTGATGGATCTGCTCGCAGGACTGGCGGTTCTGTCTGTCTCTGTCATCCTGACAGTATCCGCTGTACGCACTTCATGCGATTCCGCGGAGCTGATCAGAAGACGCTCACAGGAAATGAACGATACTCACAGACAGATCAGTGAAAGGATCACATCATGCGTCATATGCGAAACAGAAGCGGATTCTTCACCTTTGAACTGATATTCGTACTCTCCGCGTGTATGTTCCTGATGCCTGCGGCATTTGCCTGTCTGAAACTGCTGATCCCACTGACAGAATTTAACGAGGAGATCCAGGATGAGATCGCGCTGTGCCAGCTGAGGCACATTCTGATCGTATCGGACAGTTTCCGGATCACTCCGCAGGAAGTTCATTTTATCTATCATGAAGAGGAAAATGTACTGCGCTTTGTCAATAACCATCTGATCCTTTCACCGGGTACACAGATCATCCTTTCGGACATCTCAGGCATTGTGTTCAGCGGATCCGGAGAGATCCTGGTGCTGAAATACAGCAGGGAAGGCAGGGAAACAGAACGGGTGCTGGTGCATGTATAAAAAGGGATCTGTCAGTACCTATTTTCTGAGCATCTTCATTCTGATCACGTCTGTGATCGCGGTCATTGCGGAAAACAGCATATCCCGTTTAAGAGCGCTGAGCAATCTCATAAAGATCAATGACTATCTGTCTGCCGAAGAAGCAGTGATCAGATACATCGGCTGTGAGCTGAAAAACGGTGTTCCTGTATCCGGCTTCTATACATATGCCGGAGTATCGTTCCGGGCCGAGTGCGGGATGGATTCCTGCCTTGTTACGATCAGTGATCCGGTCAGTGAAATGCTGGATATACAGCTGTATGGAAATGACAGACATATCTATGATTATGTCCCTGTACGTGCAGAGGATTAAATACACTGGCCTGAATGTTTAATTATTTTGTGTTCCGTTGACAAAAGAGACCATTCTTATAAAATAATGACGTAGGAGCATAAAATATGATTATTGTTAATGATTTAAGACCCGGAACATCGTTTGAATATGAGAATAACCTTTATACTGTTCTCAATCTTGATCTGAACAAAACTGCCATGAGACAGATGGTCGTAAAGGCAAAGGTCAAGAATCTGCGTACCGGTGTTATCAACGAGATCTCCTTCACCGGAGGGGATAAAGTTGAACCTGCGCATATCGAAAAGAAAGAGATGCAGTACCTTTATGATGACGGTGAAGCACTGGTATTTATGGATACCGAGACATATGAACAGATCGAAATTCCCAAGAGCAATCTTGAATGGGAACTGAAATTCATGAAAGAAAATGACATGGTCAACATCACGATGTACAACAACGAGATCCTCGGCGTGATCCTGCCGGATAAAGTTGCTCTTCAGATCGTGGAATGCGAGCAGGCAGTAAAAGGTGATACTGTGTCAGGTTCAGCAAAGACAAAGAATGCCAAGGTAGAAACAGGTCTGGATATCAAAGTACCCATGTTCATCGAAAACGGTGAGATCGTTCTGGTATCCACAGCAGACGGTAAGTATTCAGGCAGAGCGTAAAATGTGCTGATAAAGCACATTTTGTTTCAATAGGGGTTAGCTTATGAGTGAAATAGATAACAATGTGTCGGAAAACGAACAGATGCCAGCTCCAGTCAAACCTACACGTAAACGGAGACCAAGGAAGATCAACGATCAGGCAGCTGATCAGAATACAGAAGACGCGGAAAAAACAGTGAAGCGCACCCGCAGAAGAAAGACCGACGCGGCAGCGGAAAACACTGACCAGGAACAGGCAGAAAAAGCGCCTGTCAAGCGTACCCGCAGAAAGAAAACGGAAGAACAGGCGGATACAGAAGGCAGTAAGCCTGCTGAAAAGCCAGTGAGACGCACGCGGAGAAAGAAAACGGAAGAATCGGCTGAAACATCTGCTGTGGAAGCAGCTGATGCTGAGCAGGCTGCAGTCAGGAAACCTCGCAGAAGAAGATCAGCTGAAACTGAGACGGATGCTGTTAAAAAGCCTCCTGTCAGAAGGATCAGAAGGAAGAAAACTGAGGCAGTTGAAGAAGCTGTTCCTGATTCTGAGCCGGCGGTTCCGGCTGAAGCAGAACAGCTTAATGAGACAGAGCCTTCCGCAGCAGAAAACGGAGCGGTTCTGGCTTTTGGCATGCCTGAAACAGTCAATGCCGAACCTGTCAGGGAAATGCCCGGAGAAGGTGAAGAACTTCCTTCCAGATATGAAACACCTGAGTATCAGGCATTCCTGAAAACACAGTTCCCGGAAGAGAACCCGGTAATGGATATCGTTCCAGGTGAAGAACAGAGCGAACGCACCGTGCCTGAAGAACCGGCTGATACTGAAGCTGTACCTGAGGAAGTGCCTGCTGAAGAAAACAGACAGACAGCAGAACCGGAAGTGATCCCGTTTACTGCTGAACCGGTTTCTGAAGAGAATATCCCTGAGCGTGCGATGCCGGAAGCAGCATCCGTACCGGCTGAGGAAAAAAGCAAAGAGACCGCTGAAGAAAGCACTGAACCGGAAACTTTTGAAGAAACAGCCGAAGAACCTGTGATCACTGCAGAGGAACAGCCTGAAGCTGAACCGGAAGTGATTCCGATCACGGCAGAAGCAGTTCCCGAAGAGAATATTCCTGAGCGTGCAATGCCGGAAGAAACAGAAAAACAGGAAGAAAAAGAAGAAGCATCTGAAGAAAACACAGAACCGGAAGCTCCTGAAGCAGCAGATGAAGAACCTGTAATCACTGCGGAAGAGGAACCGGAAACTGAAACACCGGCTGAAGCAGAGCCGGAGAAAACAGTTGAGGAAACTGAAGAAAGCACTGAACCGGAAGTTCCCGGGGAAACAGCTGAAGAACCTGCGGTACCTGCGGACGTACAGCCTGAAGAAAAAACTGCTGAACCGGAACCTGTTCCGGATGAGCCTGAGCGAACTGTTTCTGAAGAGGGTGAAGAACTTCCTTCCAGGTATGATACTCCTGAGTATCAGGCATTCCTGAAGGAACAGGAAAAAGAAGACCAGCCTGCGGAGACAGAAATCAATGCTGAAGAAGGCATTGAACGGACAGTTCCTGAAGAAACAGCAGAAGCCGGCCAGGATATTCCCAAACAGGCTGAAGAAGGAAATGAAGAACTTCCTTCCAGGTATGATACTCCTGAATACCAGGCATTCCTGAAAGAGCAGGAAAAAGAAGAGATCCCGTTTACGGACAGCGAATTTCCTCCTGAGGAAAGCGGTGAGCGGAGCGTTCCGGAAGGATCTGAAGAAAAGGATCCGGGACCGCGCAGAAAGCGTATTGCGGAACAGAACCGGAGAAAAAAGAAGAAGTCCAAGAAGAAGGAAAAATACGTCAGTAAGCTTGAACGTGGCATCGTGGAAGAAAAACCCGTGCCTGTTCAGGAACCTGAAACGGAAACACCTGCAGAAGTGCGTGAGGAACCGGAGGTCATTCCGTTTGTCATTCCTAAGAATGAAGAACCCGAAGAGATCCCGTTCGTCAATCCGAGGGATGAGGAACAGCAGGCAGAGGCGATCCCGTTCCTGTCTGAACTGAAGCCTGAAGAACCGGCGGAAGGGGAAGCGGAACGCACCAGAAGCATATCCCTGTCATCGATCGAAGCGGAAGCTTCTGAACCGATCCCGGAGCCCTCTGTTTCCTTTGAGGAACTGAAGTACAAAAGGAATCCGCTGATCAAGAGGATCAGTGATCCGAACGGCTGCATGGCCAATGTCACGGAACAGACTTCCAGAAGCGCAATGTCCATTCTCATGGGACTGCTGCTGAAATGGGGTTTCAGCTGTGTCATGTATGTTGCGTATGTCGCAAATGTGCTGAATAAAGATGCGTTCAGCTACGCGAGAATGGTATTTACGGATGCCTCATGGCTCTGGTTCAGACTTGTGATGATCTGCATCGCTGCGGAACTGATCACGCTGCTGCCGGCAAAACTGATCTGCCGCGGCAATCGGAAAGCCGGTGCAGGAAAGATCATGACGGTCATGCTGGAGGCAGATTTCAGCCCGCTGCTGTTTATGGCAGGCGGCGCGCTGCTGTTTGTCAATACCGCTGCCGGCATTGCGGTGACTGCTGTGGCTGCCGGATATGAACTGCTGATGAGGGTCAAGGCGCTGGAGATCGCGACTGAATGCAGAAAGATACCTGCTCTCATTGCTTCACTGCTGTTCTTCTGTGTGCTTGCAGCACTCGGTTATTACGGTCTGAAGTACCTGGGCGGTGACCTGATCAAGATCTATTCGGTCATTTCCGGAAAATAAATCCAATGGGAACAGAGCAAATCTGTTCCCATTTTCTTCTTCAGGTACTATAATACAAACGATAAAACTCAGGGCTGGGTGAAATTCCCGACCGGCGGTAAACCCCGCGAACTGTTTCGGCAGAACGAACCGGTGAGATTCCGGTGGCGACAGTAAAGTCTGGATGGAAGAGTATTTTATTCTTTACATGTATCTTTTTCCCCGAGGTTTTTATCATTAAACCTCTTTTTTTGAGGTAATGGAGGAAAACCTATGACAACTTCAACTACAGAACGTTCCAACATCCATGTTTTAGCCAAGATCGCAATTCTCGGTGCGATCGCATTTGTCCTGATGATGGTAGAATTCCCGGTCCCGTTCATCGCTCCGCCGTTCTACAAGATGGACTTCAGTGAACTTCCCGTACTGCTCGGCGGCTTTGCGCTTGGTCCGATGGCTGCTGTCGGGATCGAAGCGCTGAAGATCGTCCTGAACCTTCTGTTCCAGGGGACATCCACCGCTTATGTCGGAGAACTGGCAAATTTCCTGATCGGCATCTCACTGTCTGTTCCGGCTGCCATGATCTACAGTGCCAATAAGTCAAAGAACAGCGCGATCAGAGGTATGGTGATCGGATCCGTTACGATGGCGGTCGTCGGCGTGCTGCTGAACTATATTGTCCTGCTGCCGGCTTACAGCTTCTTCTATCACCTGCCGATCGATACGATCGTCGCAATGGGCGGAAAGATCTTCCCGTTTGTTACGAACAAGCTGACATTCGTCATCGCGTGTGTTACACCGTTCAATCTCCTGAAGGGGATCATGATCTCGGTGATCACCGCATTGATCTACAAAAGAGTGTCACCTGTACTTCACAGATAGTCACAGCCTGCAAGAGATTGCAGGTTTTTTAAACATTCGTTGGTTTGTACTTTACTTATGTTATAATTTTGTGGTACTTAATGCGTTAAAAGGAGTTTTGTCTATGGAGTATTCACGTACAAAGAAATATGAAGAACTGAGAAATCATATGCAGAATGATGTGGATGATACATTATCCACGGAAGATCTTTCTGTATTTCAGCAGCGACTGAACAGGATGGATCCTGTTAATTTCGAAGCTCCGATGGAATATACAGGTTCCAGGAACTATGATCCGGTCCATGCGAAAAATGATGTGCCTTACACACAGCCCGAACCTGCACGCAAACCTGCGCAGCAGGCTTTTGAAGCGCCCAGGGCGGCTGCCGGTTCCAGACAGTACCGCGACCAGGTCGATCTGAATGATCATGTTCTGCACAGCAGAAATGAAAATGATACTTCGAATCTTCTGGATAACGATTATATGAATGAGTATATCCGTGAAGTCAAGCAGTACAACATCGACCAGGGCAACGCGCTGACGCAGGATACCGAACTGAATGTCCTGAAGTCTCTGAAGGGCGATAACATGTCATCACGCCGTCCTTATTCGGATGATGCTTTTACTTCAGTCAAAGGCTCCCAGCGCAGAGCGATGGAACAGGATTCCATGGTAAGACCGATGGGTCCGGTTTCCCAGCCGAAACAGCAAACAGCTCCGATCAGCCAGGTGAATACTCAGCAGGATGTCGACATCCCGTTCATCAAATCAGATACATCATCCAATATTGACCTCGAGGATGATTATCTGTTCGAAAAGCCGGAAACTCTGAAAAAACGCGAAACAACCAAGATGGATACTGTCGGCGGTACGACGATCGGCGGCGTGACCATGACAAAGGCAGATATCGCTGCGCAGGTACAGAGCCTGATCAGCGCAGAAGACGACTCCATGGAACTGCCTGACTTCCTTGACGGATCGGAAACGAATACATATTCCGATGTCCCGGTCAATACAAAGACACAGCAGCAGCTGATCCAGGAAACGACACAGATGCGCGCGCAGCTGGATAACTATGAAGAAAACCTGAATGACGTCAACGATCAGATGAGCCGTACCAACAGGGTGCTCAACTTCGTACTGATCGTTCTGATCATCGCGCTGGGTGCAGGTCTGGCTGTAGTGCTTTACTGGATTCTGATGGCAAAGGGGATTCTCTGATGAAAAAGATCAATATTGCAATGGACGGACCGAGTGCTGCCGGTAAAAGCACGGTCGCTGATATACTTGCCGAAAAACTCGGCTACATTCACCTGGATACAGGCGCGATGTACCGCTGTGTTGCCCTGAAGGCACTGAGGGAAGGAATTGCCCTGGATGACGCGGATGCTCTGAAGGAAATGCTTTCCCGTACCGATATCCGCCAGGACACGGAAAAACACTTCTATCTTGACGGAGAAGATGTTTCAAAAGCGATCCGTGAAGATCATATCTCCATGGCAACAAGCGACGTATCCAAAGTCGGCGTTGTTCGTGAGGATCTGGTAAGACGCCAGCAGAAGCTTGCCGAGGAAAAGGGTTATATCGTAGACGGCAGGGATATCGGAACTGTCGTTCTGAAGGATGCTGAGGTAAAGATCTACCTCACAGCATCCGCGCATGCAAGAGCACTGCGCAGACTGAAGCAGAATCAGGAAAACGGGATCAGTACATCTGATCTGGAGACGATTGAAAAAGAAATCGAAGCCAGGGATTACCAGGATATGCACAGGGAGATCTCGCCGCTCACAAAGGCAGAAGATGCCATTGAGATCGACAGCTCTGATCTGACGATCGACGAGGTCGTGGATCGTGCATATGCACTGGCTGCGAAATTTCTGGAATAGGAGGAATCCTGATGAAAAAAGGAGTCATTGCGATCGTTGGCCGCCCGAATGTGGGCAAGTCAACGATTTTTAACAGACTTACGGGAGAACGGATCGCCATCGTTGAGGATACCCCGGGCGTAACCAGGGACCGTATCTATTCCACAGCTGTATGGCAGGGCAGAACGTTCCATCTGATCGATACGGGCGGGATCCAGCTTGAAGACCAGCCGTATCAGGAAGAGATCAGGGCACAGGTGCAGATCGCGATGTCCGAAGCGGACGTCATCCTGTTCCTGACTTCCGTCAAGAACGGTGTAACGGAAGACGACCGCTATATCGCGGGTATCCTGCAGAGACAGGACAAACCGGTCGTGCTTGCGGTCAACATGGTGGATGATGAAACAAAAGCCATGAATATCTATGAATTCTATGAACTGGGTGTCGGGGATCCGATCGCGTGCAGCGGGATCCACGGCGTCGGTACAGGTGATATTCTGGATGCCTGCATTGCGCTTCTGCCGGAAGAAACACCGGAAGAGGAAAGTGATGCCATCAGGATCGCCGTTATCGGCGAACCGAATGTCGGTAAGTCATCACTGGTCAACGCGATCCTGAACCAGGACCGCGCTATTGTTTCCAATGAACAGGGAACGACCAGGGATGCGGTAGACACGCCGTTCAGATTTGAAGGCAGGGATTATGTCATCGTAGATACAGCAGGCATCAGAAAACGCGGACGTGTCTATGAATCCGTTGAAAAGTATTCGGTACTCAGGGCTATGGCCGCAATTGAGAAATGCGACGCTGCGCTGTTTGTGATCGACGGGGAAAAGGGTATCCGTGAACAGGACAAGCATATTGCCGGATACGCGAGTGAAGGCGGCAAACCTGTGATCATCGTAGTCAATAAATGGGACGCCGTTGAAAAAGACGAACGTACCATGAATGAGTTCACGCAGAGGATCCGTACGGAATTTGCGTACCTCTCATACGCACCGATCGTATTTGTTTCCGCGAAAACAAGACAGCGCGTCAACTCGATCATCCCGGAAGTTGACAGAGTAGTGGAAAATGCCCGCAGGAGGATCCCGACGAATGTGCTGAACGAGGTGATCGCCGATACGCAGATCACAACACCCGCGCCGGCACGCAACGGCAAGCGTTTCCGCATCTATTACGCTACGCAGGTCTCGGTACAGCCTCCGACATTCGTACTGTCCTGCAACGATCCGAAACTGATGCATTTCACTTATGAGCGTTTTATTGAGAATCAGCTGAGGCAGGCATTTGATTTTGAAGGTACGCCGATCAAGCTGATCACAAGAAAGAAGATCACGGAATGAAAACGGTAATTCTCGGAACAGGCAGCTGGGGAACAGCATTATGCCAGGTGCTGACCGACAACGGTCAGGACGCTGTGATGTGGGGTATCGATCAGAAGGAAGTCGATGACATCAATCTGAATCACCGCAACAGCAAATACTTTGATGCCCCGGTATCGGAAAAGATCAGGGCATACAATGATATCAAGGTCGTATCCGACGCGGATGTCATCCTGCTGGGCGTACCGACAAAAGCACTCGAGCCGGTGATCACGAATGCGGCAGGATACCTGACAAAGAAGGTCATCGTGATCAACGTGGCAAAGGGTTTCCACCCGGACACACATGAGCGGCTTTCCGATGTCATCCGGAGAGTCATGCCGGCTGACAAACTGGAAGCTGTCGTATCGCTCATCGGTCCTTCCCATGCGGAAGAGGTGATCGTGAGGATGCTGACGGCGGTCAATGCGGTCTCCGTCAATGAAGAAGCTGCCCGGACGATCCAGCATATGTTCTCCAATGATTATTTCCGTGTATACAGAAACACGGATGAGATCGGTGCTGAATCGGGTGTGGCGATCAAAAACATCATGGCGATCGCAAGCGGTATCCTGACCGGTGTCGGTGAGGGAGACAATGCAAAAGCAGCGCTGATGACCAGAGGTCTTGCCGAAATGACTAGATTTGGCATTGCCCTGGGCGGCAGAAAGGAAACATATCTCGGACTGGATGGGGTAGGTGACCTGATCGTCACCTGCACATCGAGACATTCCAGAAACTTCCAGGCAGGTTATGAGATCGGACTGGAGAACGGCGCAGAGGATTTCCTGAAGCGCAACACCAAGACGGTCGAAGGCATATTTGCCTGCAGAGCTGTTCATGACGAAGCGCATGCCAGAGGCATTTCAATGCCGATCACCGATGAAGTATACGCGGTATTGTTTGAAAACAAGAAACCGACGGATGCCATCCATGATCTGATGAACAGGGAACTGAAAGCTGAAAATCTGTGAGAAGAGGCCTTGCGCCTCTTTTCCGTTTTCAGAGAACATTCATGCACAGTTCGCGGACTTGGTTTATGATGAAGATATGAAACGCATACGCAGACTGATCAGACAGGCAGTCATGATGGTGATCATTTGTACGGCAGCACTGTTTGCTGTATTTGCCATGAGTCCCCAGACCGGGAAAGTGATCATTGAACTGGCCGGTCTTCTGACAAAGAAAACAGAAAACACAGCTGTATCGGAAACTGCTGAGGCAGCTGGGCAGGAAGAAAAGCCATCGGAGCCTGTACAGGTCGATGAATTCGATGAACTGTATTATCCGTATTACGGTCTGCTGAGCGATGAGCAGAAACTGGTCTATCAGCAGGCATACAGGGAACTTCTATTGATGGATGCTGAGATCGAACCGGAAGTCACCGTCTCCGAGGAAGAGGTATCGGAAGCCGCCATGGCACTGCTGTATGACCATCCGGAACTTTTCTGGCTGGATACAGCATTCAGTTATCAGTACACGGAAGATCATGTATGCACAAAGCTCATCATGGAGTTCAACAATACCGCAGAGCATATTGAAGAAGCGAAGAAACTGTTTGATCAGAGCGCGGATGCCATTATCAAAGAAGCCCTGAGCTGTTCAGGGGACTATGAAAAAGAGAAATATGTGCATGACGCGCTGCTGGACCTGGCAGGCTATGATACGGAAGCTTCCCTGAACCAGAGCGCATTCAGCGCGCTGGTATCACGTACAACAGTCTGCGCAGGCTATGCAAGGGCATTCCAGTACCTCATGACACGGCTGGGAATTCCCTGTTACTATGTCACCGGATACGCGGAAGGTGAGCATGCATGGAATACCGTCATGCTGGACGGGGAGTTCTATAATGTCGATCTGACATGGGATGAGGGTTCCCTGACCGGATACGATTATTTCAATGTGCCGGACTCCCGTTTCCTTGAAACGCATCAAAGGACCGGCAGATCGCTGAAACTGCCCGCGTGCAACGGAACCGCGTATGCGTCTTTGCAGGACAGCATCAGGATCCCGGATATCTTCAGAAACCATGATATCCCCGAAGACGGGTTCAAACCGGGCGGGCACTGAACATCAACGAGAATATTACGGGTCCGTGAAGGATCTTATTCACGGTCCTGCAGATATTGAATACAGGAGGAACCGCAGATGAAACAGGAACTGCAGCCTTTATTTACACCATGGAAGATTGGATCATGCGAGATCAAAAACAGGATCGTTCTGACTTCAATGGGAGGAACAAATCTGCTCGGATGGATGGAAAAACATCATTTTGACCGGGCAGGCGCAGACTTCATCCTTGAAGCCGCAAGGAACAATGCCGGACTGGTCCTGCCCGGATGTCAGCCTGTCAGGAATCCGATGTTCGGTGAATGGCTTTATGAAAACGAAAAGATGTACGACGATCTGGCAGAATGGATGCCGGAATTCCACAAAACAGGAGCTAAACTCTTTGTGCAGCTGACTGCCGGTTTCGGAAGATCCTTTACTGTTTCTTCCATGATGGAAAAACTGTATAAGAATCCCGCTTTGAGAAAGATATCAAAGCCTGTCATGGACCTTGACAGGATCTGTGCTTCCGCTTCCCCGTCGCCCAACAGATGGAGCGATGTCATACCTTCCAGGGAAATGACCAGGGAGGAGATCCATGAATATGTCGACGCATTTGCAAGATGCGCCGTACTGCTGAAAAAGGCAGGGGTTGACGGGGTGGAGATCCATGCTGTGCATGAAGGATACCTGCTTGACCAGTTCACGCTGAAATACGTCAATCACAGGACTGACGAATACGGTGGATCATTTGAAAACCGTTACCGATTTCCTGCTGAGATCGTGTGCGCGGTCAAGGCAGCCTGCGGTGATGATTTCCCCGTATCCCTGCGCTACAGTGTCGTGTCGAAAACCAAGGATTTCCGCAAAGGAGCTCTGCCTGGCGAGATATATACAGAAGCAGGCAGGGATATGGAAGAAAGCATTCTTGCGGCACGTTTCCTGAAAGAAACGGGATATGACATGCTGAACTGTGACAACGGCACTTATGACGCATGGTACTGGGCACATCCGCCTGTCTATATGCCGGAGAACTGCAATCTGGAGGATGTCGAATATCTGCGTCAGAATGTCGATATTCCGGTCGTCTGCGCAGGCAGACTTGATCCGTACAAAGCTGCCGAAGAGATCCGGCAGGGAAGGATCGATGGTGCCGGCTTTGCCAGGCCGTTCCTGGCAGATACGCAGTGGGTCACCAAACTGATGGAAGGAAGGGAAGCGGATATCCGTCCCTGCATCCTCTGCCACAACGGATGCTTCAACATGGCGCACTACAAAGGTGTTCCGAATGATCAGGATCTGTATGATTCACTTCATCTGGCAAGATGCGCGGTCAACGCGGAAACGATGCAGAAAGAAAAACACTTCATCAGAAAGACGAAGCATCCGAAAAAGGTGATCATCATCGGCGGCGGGATCGGCGGTATGGAGACGGCCCGTGTGCTGAAGCTGCGCGGCCATGAACCTGTGATCTATGAAAAGTCCGATGTGCTTGGCGGAACGTTTATTCCCGCTTCCGCAGAATCCTATAAAGGCAAGCTGCGTGACCTGCTGGAATGGTACCGCAGACAGATGCGTGAACTGAATATTGAGGTGCACCTGAACGAACGGATCGGCAGTGCCGATGAATTCAAAGGGCAGGAGATCGTCATCGCAACAGGTGCCGTACCGCGTCTTTTGCGGAGTGTTCCGGGATATGAAAAGATGATCGAAGCGTGTGATTATCTAAACGGTCAGGCAACAGGCGACCGGGCAGCTGTGATCGGCGGCGGACTGACGGGATGCGAGATCGCTTATGAACTTGCGCTGCAGGAACATCATCCTATCATCATTGAAATGAAGGATGATCTGATCTCCCAGAAAGGAGTCTGCCTGGCAAACAGTTCTTACCTGAGGGAATGGTTTGCACTGCATGAGATACCCGTATATCTGGAGACGACACTGAAGGAAGTAAAAGATGACATGATCGTCTGTGAGAAAAACGGTAAAGAGTTCACGATCAGCTGTGACAGCGTGATCAGCTGTGCAGGCTATCTTCCTTCACCGCTTGCAAAGCCTTCTCAGCATATCCATACGGTCGGGGACTGCAGATCGGTCGGAAACCTGAGAACGGTCATCTGGAACGCGTATGAAACGGCAATGAGGATCTGATAAGTCTGCAGATTCTCATATCGGCATTGAAGGGTCATGAACATGCAGGAAAGAGAAAATCGAATGAATGACAACTGCATTCATTGACACTTCAGCAGTTTGATTTTATAGTTCAATTACGGAAACATTTCTTGTGATTCCGCAGTAAACAATGCGGACGGATTCAGGTCATCCTTTTATTCCTGATAAATCGACCTGAGATAGTCCGCATTTTTCTGACCGGAAATGGAGGTGCACTATGTCTGATGCATTCCGAAAAATGGTATTTACAGAACTGCGCAGGGTCATCATCCCGCTGAACAGGGATATCCTGAGCGATGAGTCCATGCAGAGAGCACTTACGATGAACATGAATCTCAGCACGCAGTACGGTTATATGTTCGGACCGAAGGATCTGATCCTGATTGCCCGGAACGATGCCGCTGAGGAAGTTTTTGCCATGGTCTCAGGCATGATCAGTGAAGTAAAAGCGCCTCCGATGTATCCGGATTTTCCTTCCCAGGTGATGGCGATGGATGAAGCGCAGTTCCGCTTCCATCAGATGATGCACTATTTCTCGACATACGGGGTAGAATTCCTCTTTGATACGAAGGTTGCGAGAGGATGGCTTCCGGATGAAAAAGAAGGCATCACGGGTACGGAAAAGGTCAGGGAAGACGAGCATCTCTTTGCGGCAAGAGTACTGAATCTGCTGGATGAAAAGGATGCATATCTGTCTGTTTACAGCATGATCATCTCAAAGCGTGAGCGCATGACCGAACCGGAAAAAGCACTGGTGTCTGAATGCGTGCAGCATCTGGAACCTGAACAGATCAAGGAGATCACGGTGCCGTTCAAGGAAAACCTGAACATCGTATTTGCGGTCATGATGGATACCCTCAAGGGCAGTGAAAGACTGGAAGCCATGCGGGCTGTCTGCCAGAACAGCGGAGACGTGTTCAAAGTTCTCAGATACTATCTTGAACAGCATGAATACCATCTGACGACCAGCCAGAAGCGTACAGGCGTCAGACTGCTTGAGTCTTATCCGATCGGTGATTTCAAGGGAAACCTGATCCTGTCAAACGCGAAGCGGGAAGAAACGCTGGTCGTTCTGCAGTTCCTGGACTACAACAGGTTTTCCAAAAGTGAAGCCCATAAAAAGGCCGTATCAATGCTGAGGGGCGACGAACTGCGTTCCTGGGAATCCAGACTGAAAGCAGCGCTGTCGGAGTCGCCTGATGCCGGACTGCTGGTGGCTTCCGAGCGTCCCGGCAGCCTGCTGAGATTCGTATCGATGCTGATAAAAGCAGGCGTTGATCCGGAGAAGATTAAGGCTGAGCTTCTGAAATACGCAGACCGTCTGTCGACCCAGACGCTTGTCAGGGTCAGCACATATTTCTCAAACGGCGCATGCGGGTTCTTTGAAAACAAAATCTACGCAAATGCATGGAAAGATTTTGATACGGATCTGCTCGATGGGATCTTCATTGAAGTGCTGAAAAAGAACCTGTCCTGCAAGCAGACACCAATAAGAGGGAAACGCATATACCTGGAGGATACAGGCTATGATCTGGACCGTTCCGTGATCCAGACAAATGACAAGTCCGAAGAAGGCGGATATATCAGGTCAGGCCTGACCATGAAGGTACCAGCAAAAGGAAGGATCATCCGTTTGTTTACATACTGGAATGATAAAGAACGCACGGATATCGACCTGCACGGATACGGCGTCAGGAATGACGGAACGACCGTAGAGATCGGATGGCTGGAAGATTTCCGTTCCGAAGGCGGCGCGATCGTCTATTCAGGTGATATTACGCATTCCGACGCGGCGGAATTTATTGACGTGGATCTGGAAAATGCGAAACAGGACGGGATCCGAAGTGTTTTATTCACGCTTCACTCCTACACAAACAAAACATTCAAAGAGATCGAAGAAGTCCTGGTCGGCATCATGGCAGTATCGGAAATCGGTGAAGAAACAGACGTGAAGCTGTACACACCCGCAAACTGCTTCTTCTCACATGAACTCATGTCCGGGACTGTCGGCATTACCTACGGCTTCCTGAACATCGAGGATATGGAAGTGACATTTGTCGGCAAGACAAGCGCGAGCTGGATGGGCGGCCTGACACCAAAATACGCGACCGCGGACGGCCTGCCGTTATTTACCGTCAGGTCCTATGTCAGTCTGCTGGCGGAAAGCCAGTCGGCAGCACTGACCGAAAATAAAGAGGATGCGGATATCATCCTGCGCCTTGACAAGGGTACGGAAGAACGTGAGATCTCCCTGATCGATGAGAATTACTGGATGGATCTGCCGTCAGTACAGGAATAACAACGTTATCGGAACATGCCGGAGCAGCCTGCTGCTTCGGTTTTCTTCTGCATTTCTGTATAATAAAAACAATGAGGAGGAATTGAAGGTATGCTGCTGATCAAAAACGCGCGGGTAGTTGACCCGGCCACGAATACGGATGCGGTGATGGACATACTGATCGATCAGGGAATGATCATAGAGACCGGCGACGGGATCGAAAAAGACTGTGAAGTGATCGATGCGTCGGGACTGACCGCTGCTCCGGGTCTGATGGATGCACACGTGCATTTCAGGGATCCCGGACAGACATGGAAAGAAGACATCATCACAGGATGCGAAGCCGCCAAAAAAGGCGGGTTCACGACTGTCGTGTGCATGGCAAATACCGTTCCTCCGGTCGATAATGTGGAAACATTGCAGTACATCCTGAATAAAGCAGGATCAACCGGTATCCGTCTTTTGCAGACAGTCAACGTGACAAAAGGAATGAAGGGGAAGGAACTCGTTGATATGGAGGCGCTGGCAAAGGCCGGCGCGTCAGGATTTACCGATGACGGTATTCCGATCATGGATGAAAAGATCCTCCTGGAAGCGCTCAGAAAGGCGAAAGAACTGGATCTTCCGGTATCGCTCCACGAGGAGGACCCGCTGTTCATCGATCAGCCCGGCGTCAACAAAGGCAGGGTATCGGAGCAGCTGAATTACGGCGGCGCATGGAATACGGCAGAGGACATCATGACTGCCAGGGACGGCGTGCTTGCCCTGCATACCGGGGCTTCTGTATGCATCCAGCATATTTCCTCAGCCAATGCCGTAGAACTTGTCAGGACATTCAAAAAGCTGGGAGCGGACATCCATGCTGAGGCGACGCCGCATCATTTCACGCTGACAGAGGAAGCTGTCCTGAAGTACGGCACACGCGCCAGAATGAATCCGCCGGTCAGGACAGAACATGACAGGCAGATGATCATCGAAGGGCTCAAAGACGGTACGATCGACATGATCGTCACAGACCACGCTCCCCACAGCAAAGAGGAGAAAGATAAGCCCCTGGAACAGGCGCCCAGCGGCATCACCGGACTGGAAACATCACTGGGACTGGGGATCCGTTCCCTGGTGGAACCCGGTCATATCACGCTGATGAAGCTGATGGAACTGATGTCCAAAAATCCTGCTGAATTCTACCGGCTCCGTCCAAACAGCATCTCTCCGGGATATCCGGCGGATATCGTGCTGTTCGGCGAACATGAGATGTGGACGGTGGATCATTACGCGTCCAGATCGGAAAACTCACCGTTTACCGGATGGGAACTGCCGGGCAGGATCCATTACACGATCTGTGCCGGCAGGATCGTATATCAGGCTGAATAACAAAAAGGCCTCGCTGACACATTGATTACAATGCCCAGTGAGACCTTTTCATATGTTCATTGCGGATCAGAAGTCTGTGCTCTGGGAATCGGCAGCGAACTTCCTGGCTTCTTCGATCCTTCCTTCAGCTGTGGAAACAACTGCTTTGACAGCGTCGGAACCGAGCAGCAGGCGGAAGGGTGCTTCTTCCGCATATGCCATTCTGTAGACAAGCTCTCCGGCTTTCATCGGATCACCGGGCTGCTGTCTCTTGTTAACGGCATTTGCGTTCTTCCATGTGGAATCCTTATAAGCTTCGACCTTCAGAGGAGCGCTCTTCAGCGCTTCATCATAGAAGTGTGTACGGAAGGAACCCGGTTCGATGACCATGACGCGGATCCCGAGGGGTTTGAGTTCCTTGCACAGGCCGTCTGTGAGCAGGTCAAGCGCAGCCTTGGAGGATGCGTAATAGCCGGAACCGATCGCGGAACGCTCAGCAGCGATGCTGGTCGTGTTCATGATCACGCCTGCGCCTTTTTCCCTCAGGATGGGCAGAACTTCCTTGATCATGTTGACTGGTCCGAAGAGATTCGTCGTGAAGAGTTCCTGGATCGCTTCATCTTCACCTTCTTCAACGGAAGAACGGTAACCGTGACCGGCATTATTGATCAGAACATCGATCGTTCCGAATTTTTCAACTGTTTTTGCGACAACTTCCTTCATGCCTGCTCTGTCTGACATATCCAGAGTGACCGGAAGACATGTCTCAGGATAATCGTTTGCGATGCCTTCGAGTTTTGCTAATGATCTGGCGGTAATGACAGCGTTGTCACCGTGTGAAAGGACAGCTCTTGCAATTCCTTCACCGATTCCGCCGGCTGACGCGCCGGTAATGATCCATGTTTTTGTCATATTCAACACCTCCGTAAACATGTTTTTATCTGCATTTATATAGTAATATTTAAAGTGAACTTTAAGTAAAGAGGAAATATACAATTTATGAAAGATTTTTATTCAGTAGGGGAAACAGCGAAGATGTTCGGGATCGCAGCCTCAGCCCTCAGGTACTACGAGAGTGAAGGACTGCTCGAACCGGTACCGAAAAATGAAAGCGGCCGACGCGTATACGGTCCGAAAGAATTACGCAGGATCCGTTTTATCGTGACGCTGCGTGATGCCGGGATCCCGGTGGAAGGCATCCGGCAGTATGTTGATCTGTTCTATGCCGGGGCTGAAACGATCCCGGAGCGCAAACAGATCCTCATCGATCATCTGGACAGGCTGAAACAGGAAGCGGAACGCCTCAATGAACTGATCTTACAGCTGGAAGAGATGATCGGTTCCTACGAAGATACCTTTATGAAACGTGAGATGGACAGCCGGAAGGCTGATCCGGATTACGGAAAAAAGCGGCATGCAGACTAAGTCAGAGTTTGACTGGATAGACCGCCGCAAGACCTCTGTCAACGAGCAGTTCGACGCCGTTGACATAGGAAGACTCATCTGATCCCAGATAAACGGCAGCGTTGGCAACATCCAGCACATTTCCGACCTTTCCTGCAGGGATCAGCGTTGAACGGTATTCCTGTCTTGCTTTTTCTTCCTCCGGGCTTCTTCCGAGCTCACCGCCCGCAGCAGGGGTGGGAATGATCCCGGGAGCGATCGCGTTGACCCTGATCTTACGGTCCCTGAGTTCGCTCGTCCATGTGTGAATGAATGACTTCATGGCTGATTTGGCAGCGATATAAAGGCTGAAATCCGGCAGTCCGAGCGATACTATTACGGATGTGTTCATAATGAATGTCGTACCTTCACCCATGAGGGGCAGGCATGCCTGTGCTGTATAGTAGGTACCCAGTACATTTGTGCCCATGACACGGTAGAATTCTTTTTCATCGATATCCGTCAGGGATACATAACCGCCGATACCGGCATTGCACATGACGATGTCAACATGTCCCTGTTCTTCCCTGATCTTTTCAGCCACTTTCAGCATGTCTTCTTTTTTTGTGACGTCAGCCGCCATATAGCCGATGTTTGATCCGATCATGTCAGCAGCTTCCATCAGCTTGTTTTCTCTTCTGCCGGTGATATAAACATATGCGCCTTTTTCGACATAGCGTCTGGCGATCTCAAGACCGATCCCGGTGCCTCCGCCGGTGATCAGCGCGACTTTGTTTATTAATCTCATGATACGATCCTCCTGTCTACATGAATATCGTAAAAGTTAAAGTGCACTTTAAGTCAACAGGTAATTTAAAAATCAGTTCATAAGAACTGATCAAAACATGAAATATCAGAGATGATAATCAGACGCCGTAGATCTCCTGGTTCAGGATCCGGATGATCTGGCTGAACAGTTCGGGGGCGTTGACGATGACGATCGAGAGCTGCTCACGTACGCGGGTGATCGACTGATAGAACAGATTCGGATACAGGTAATCCGGGTTGGGATGCGGAACGCCCTGAAGTTTTCCTGCTTCGTCATAGTAGAACGAAGCATCCATCAGCAGGACCACACGGTCAAACTCCTGACCGATGACATGGAAGGGGTCAAAGTCCTGTGAAAAGCCTGCATACGGATCATCGGAATCATCCGTCCTGACACAGTTGATAAATACATAACCGCGTGAACGGTAATACTCGATCATGTTCTGTGCCTCACCGGTCGTGTCTGCATAATTGATATCAACGTTCGGGAAGTTCATGGCAAACTCTCCGACATGCCTGAGATTCTTCATGCACAGGATGAATGTATGGAGTTCCTTGTTGATGCGGATGTGTTCCGACAGCACATAGATCATGACGGATGGAACGGAACGGATCCGGGATACGATGTCATATTTGATCTCTCCGGCAGTCAGGATCTGGTCGGGATCACAGGAGAAGATGATGGTCGGAGCCTGCAGGACATGATCAAACAGCGCAGGCGTGATCCTGTGCGCTTCATCGATCAGCACATACCTGTAAGCAGACAGGTCAGGCATGTCTTCTTCACTGGAACATATGGTAAGACGGTCAAAGGCTTTCATGATCTGCCTGTGTTCGTCCGACAGTTTTCCATAATGCACGAGCAGCACTTCATCTGTCTGTGCAAAGGTGACAGCCAGATCGTACAGGAGCAGTGTTTTGCCGGTTCCCGATCTGCCGTCGATGCAGTGACAGTGGAAGGAAAGGTTCTTCAGGATCTTGTTTTTGATCTGTTCCTGGGCAGGCGTCAGGAAGTATTCATTCCTGACAAAGAGCTCCGGCGTGATCAGCGGGGATACCAGGTACAGAGAAGCTTTGAACAGGTCGTCGATCGCGGAGATATAGTCTGTAAAGCAGGCATGGACAGCATAAACGACCTCACTGAGCGATGCTTCCTGCAGACAGCCGTTGTTCAGCGTCCAGCATTTCATCGTATTCGTTTCGACCGTAAACAGCATGCATTCTTTCCCCAGACGGGAGAGATAATAGTCATTCTTCTGGAGCTGGTCCCGGATCTGCTGAGCGGAAACATTCTGTGACTTGAGCTCGATATTCAGGCACGTCGAGTCCGTGAATTTCAGAAGATCGAATTCCTTTCCGATGCGGGGGATATGATAGCCGAAGAAAAAGCCGTCCAGTTCACTGACTGATACACCGTTTTCAACCAGCGCATTGACCAGGAAACGCAGTGATTCGATCTCATGGTATCTTGTGAGGGCTCCGGAAGTCTTATGTGACTGGTGCCGCTTGATAATCTGAAAAGCATATTCTTCCCTGATTCTCGACAATGTGTAAATGTTTACCGGCTCGGTCATATGTTTACCTGAAAATATTATAACCGCGCAAAAAGAAAACTGCAGAATATTTCATTCTGCAGTCTGTCTGATTACCAGTCGACTGTGATCGGTCTTGCGACTGCGCAGGCGTTCTTGTAGCTGCCGTCTGCCGCGGTATACCCGCCGCACACCTTGACGTTGCCCCAGAGGTCTGCTACCCAGCCCTCAAAGTAGTTCGTTTCACTGTATGCTTCACCGGCATATCCGTCATCACAGTATACGGTAGCCCAGTATCCGCTGCCGCCGCTGTATCCGACGAGCCAGCCGAGATCCACAAGGCATGCGCCCCAGGCTTCAATATCATTGCCCCACTGGTCGTGCAGTGAGATGTTTCTTGAACCGCCGGTACAGAAGGAATCACCGGTACCGGACCATGTGATCCTGAGCGTGTTGTACTGGTCGTAGGTTGCAGAGATGCCGAAGCTGCTGTCGCTCTTTGCGGCTTCATTCGCGACATACTCACGGTATTCCTGGGAGCTGACGAGAGGCTGTGCCTCAAGACCGGCCTTGGATACCTGTGTAGTGATATACGAACCTCCATCGATCCAGTCCTCAGGACGTACATGAGGATATGTGCCGTATACGTATGTGACAGTTTCAACATCTTCCGGTTCTTCAACACCCATCGGAGGGGATGTCAGAACGGTGTCTTCGATATCCAGCAGCAGCTTGTTGATCTGGCCGGGGATATTCAGGTTCTGTTTATAGTCGTTGAAGTAGGTTCCCTGACCGGCGATCGCCATGTCATATCCGACCCACACAGCATTGGTATATCTGCTGGTGGATGAGATCATCCACTTATCTTTCATTGCGCCGGAAGGAATACCGTACTGGATACCGTCGGAGCCCCAGTCAGAGGTACCTGTCTTGGCATAGACCGGATAATCTCTTCTCAGGACCTGCATCCAGTTCACGTTGCCGTAGCCGTAGCCGTCGACATTGTTCTTCATGAGCTGTGAGACAAGGTATGCGCTGCCGCTGCTCAGTACTTTTCTGTTCTGGTTTTCCGGATAGTATTCGAAACCGTCCGACAGAACAGCTTTCCTGATCGTATGCGGTTCGTTGTAGATACCGCGGTTGATGATCATGCCGTGCGCTCCGGCCATTTCCTTGACGGTCGTTTCGAACCAGGTACCGCCGATGGCAAATGACAGGTGGAAGTTTTCCGCTGTGACTCTGGTATAACCGATCGCGTTCATATAGCTTGCGATCCTGTCTCCGCCGATCGCGTCCTGCACTTTTCCCAGTGTGAGGATCGCCGGGATATTCAGTGAATATGCCAGGGCGTCCTTGATCTCGATATCGCCTCTGTAGTTGCCTGTTGCGTTGACCAGGACTCTCTTTTCGTGCGGATAGGTGATCGGTCTGTCCATCAGAACTTCGTTCATGGAATAACCGAGATACTCAAACGCAAGGGCATATGACAGGACCGGCTTGACGGAAGAACCGGGCTGCTTGAATCCCATGGTAGCGCGGTTGAACAGACGGCCGCCGTCATAGTTTCTGCCGCCGCCGACACCAACGACTTCACCGTTGGTATTATCGATGACCATGATCGCTGTCTGCATCAGATCATCTGGGAAGACGACGGTCGACTCACTGTTCTGAATGGCTTCGACCTGATCCTGAATGGTCTGGTTCATGCAGGTATAGATCTGCATGCCGGTCACGGTAGGATCTTTGCCGGTCAGCTTCATGACTTCATCCAGCACCGTATCGATATATGACTGGTTTCTCGCGTCAACGGAAGCGACACGCGTTTCACCGGCAAGCTGGTCCTCGACCTTGATCGTCTTGGCGAGCGCTGCTTCTTCCTCCGTGATGTATCCGTGATACACCATCATATCCAGCACATCATTTCTGCGCTTTGTAGCGGAATCGAGGTAGTAGTAAGGGTTATAGCCGTTGGGCAGGTTGACAAGGCCTGCCAGCATTGCGGATTCCGTGAGGTTCAGTTCATTGCAGTTCTTGCCGAAATAGTAGAGGGCTGCTTTCTGAACGCCTCGGACATGACCGCCGAAGTTCAGCTTGTTCATGTAAAGCTGGAAGATCTCTTTTTTGCCGATCAGCTGTTCCAGCTTGATCGCAAGGTAGATCTGCTGAACTTTGTAGGGGATGCCCCTGGCAACCTGGATACCTGCTTCATCATTCTGGAAGTAGGTATTCTTGACCAGCTGCATCGTGAATGTGGAACCGCCCTGGGAGAAATCCCTGGACTTCAGGTTTTCAAGGATCGCTTTGGTAAAGCGGGGGATATCGAATCCGAAGTGCGTGAAGAAACGTGAGTCCTCAATGGAGAGGAACGCGTCCACCAGGCTTTCCGGACAGCTGGCGTAAGTGATGTTTTCACGAAGATAGACGCCGACCTCAGCGATCGTATTGCCGTCATTGTCGTATATAATGGTGGATTCCTCATTGACGAAGTCCGTCAGCTTCAGCTCGGGAGAATTCTCCACCATCTGCCATGCGACGGCGGAACCGATCGCGCCGATCGTGATCATGACTATCAGCATCACCATCAGCAGCGCTGTGACGACCGCGAACCCGCGGTGTTTCCTGACCTGCTTTTTGCGCTTCTTTTCTTTTTCAAGCGTTTCATGCGGATCCTCATGGATGACAGAATATATCTTTGTCGGTCCGTCAGAATCAACAGGCGGCTTTTTCTTATTTACTGCGTGAGCATTTTCGGAATCCATCTGTTCCTTGATCTCACGATAGTCGATTTTTCTGGTCATAGTAAACCTCCAGACGTCTTTATATTGTAACATATTCCATAGACAGTGTATATTTCACTGGTTAACGATGTATTAAGATTTATGTCCAAATCACCGGTATATAGTAATACTGTCAGGCAGTCTGACATGACATGATCGCTCACTCGGAAGAAAGATCCGCAAAGAAGCAGTGACTGTTCACCGCTCCGGTATATCCTGTCATTCCGCTCTCTTTTATTGCGCGGGAAGAATGGTAAAATAAGAATATGTCTGTTCATCTTTATGTAAGAAGCAGCTTTTCACTGCTTGATTCAACGATCCGTATCAATGACCTGGTGCGCAGGGCAAAACAGTACGGGTATCGGTCACTGGCGCTCACCGACCACAATGTAATGCACGGGGCACCGGTTTTTCTGCGTGCCTGCGCAAGGGAAGGCATCCGCCCGGTATTCGGACTGGAAGCGGACTGCATGTATCATGATGAGATCGTACCGTTCCTGCTGCTGGCAAAGGACAATATCGGTTTTTCCGCTCTGATGAAGCTCAGCTCGGCCATTGCCTCGGGAACCGGATACTGCACGACGGAACAGCTGACTGAAAGCTGCCGGCATTGTTTCCTGATCGTCTTTACCGAAGGCGGGTGGTTTGAGTCAGCGATCATTTCCGAAGACAGGGATGAGGTCACAAGACGTCTGTCTGTCATGAAGGAGGAACTGCCGCCGTTTGATGTCGCTCTGTCCTATATGGACGCCGCGCTCTGGAAAGCAAGGAGCGGCATGATCAAGCGGATCTGTTCCGCGCTGTCGCTTAGGACATGCGCGTTGAACCGGATCTACTACCTGGATGAAGAAGACAGCGAAAGCTACCGGATCCTGCGGGGGATCGGGCAGGGCAGGACGATCAAAGACCAGTCACTGCCACTGATCACGGGCAGGAGCTTTCTGGACAAACAGGCCATGGAACAGCTGTATGACAGTGATGACCTTGCCAGGACAGACGAGATCGCCGAACAGTGCAGGGCAGACATGGAACTGGAAAAAACAGGCCTTCCTGTTTTTGAGACCCCGGAAGGCGTCAGCAGCGCGCAGTATCTGACACAGCTGTGCATTGCCGGACTGAAAAAACGAATGAACGGGAATGTACCGGACCAGTACATCAAACGTCTGAAATACGAACTGGATGTGATCATGGAAATGCATTTTGAAGACTATTTCCTGATCGTCTATGACTTTATCCGCTATGCCAGAAAGCATTCCGTCTATGTGGGACCGGGAAGAGGTTCCGCTGCCGGAAGTCTTGTATCATATACCCTTGGCATTACCCAGATCGATCCGCTGAAATACGGTCTGCTGTTTGAACGATTCCTGAATCCGGAACGTATTTCCATGCCTGATATCGATACGGATTTTCCTGACAATCACCGCCAGGAAGTGATCGATTATGTCTACAGGAAATACGGCAGCGAGCATATCGCGAATATCGTGACGTTCGGCACACTCGGGGCAAAACAGGTGATCCGTGATGTCGGCAGGGTGCTGGACATCGATAAGCGTGACGTGGATATGCTGGCCAGGATGATCCCGAATACACAGAAGATCACGCTGAGCGACGCGCTCAGGCAGAATGCGCGGCTTTCCCAGGTCGTCAATGCCGAGAAGCGTTACCAGAGGCTTTTCCGCATAGCGCTGAAACTCGAAGGTCTGCCCAGACACACGAGCCTTCACGCGGCGGGCATCGTCATGAGCCGTCTGCCACTGCAGCAGGTCGTGCCGGTGATGCAGGTGGAAGAGGGCATGTCGACCGTGCAGTATACGATGGAGCACCTGGAGAGCAGGGGGCTGATCAAGATGGACTTCCTGGGACTGCGCAACCTGACGATCATCGATGATATCGTCAAACGCATCCAGAAAGAAGATCCCGGCTTCCGGATCATGGATATCCCGATGGATGACCCTGCAGCATATGAAGTGATCCGTACATGTGATACGACAGGCATCTTCCAGTTCGAATCCTCAGGTATGAAGAACCTGCTGAGAAAGATGAAGCCGGACTGCTTTGAAGACATCGTCGCCGCGCTTGCCCTGTACAGGCCGGGACCGATGGACAACATCCCGGTCTATCTGAACAACCGCATGAATCCTGATCAGATCACATATCCCGACAAAAAACTTGAACCCGTTCTGAAGAGCACATACGGGGTCATGATCTATCAGGAACAGGTCATGCAGACAGCGAGGATCGCTGCCGGTTTCACGCTGGGCAAAGCGGATGTGCTGAGAAAAGCCGTTTCGAAGAAGAATCTCTCCGAGATGGAAAACCTGAAGCAGGACTTCCTGAGGGGCTGCCGGCAGAACGGATATCCGGACAACGTCAGTGAATCGCTGTTTGCCTGGATCGAAAAGTTTGCCGGATACGGTTTCAACCGTTCCCATGCGGTCGCCTATGGTGTTGTCGCATATCAGCTTGCGTACCTGAAGGCACAGTACCCGCTCTATTTCTACTGCGCCCTGATCGATTCCGTCATCGGGGACGATACGAAGTGCGCCCAGTATATCGATGAGTGCAGAAGACGCAGGATCAGTGTATCCGGTCCGGATGTCAGCCTGAGTGAAGCGGGCTGCGCGGAGGTGAAGGGGAAGCTCGTGCTTCCGCTGACCGTCGTCAAGTCGATCGGCGAGCACGTGACGGACGAGATCCTGAAAGAACGCGCGCAGAAACCGTTTGATGATTATTTTGACTGCGTTGTCAGACTGAGCTGTCTGAAGATCAGCCGGAAGATGTTTGAGATGCTGATAGACGCAGGCGCGTTTGACTGCTTCGGGGAGAACCGCAGCACGATGAAAGGCTCACTGGATGAAGCGCTAAGCTACGCGGACCTGGTCAGGATCGAAAAGGGCGGTATGAGCCTGATCGATATGTCGCTTGTTTCCAAGCCTGTGATGATCCGCATGGCGGATGATGAGGCGGTCAGGAGCGAATGTGAAAAACAGGCGCTCGGTTTCTATATCGGTACCCATCCGATCGCCCTGATGCGCCGGAAATATGACCTGAATACGGAATCGATCGCTGCCCTGAAGGAGGCTTCGGGTGAAGTGACGGGTTTCGCGATGATCCAGAAGGTACATCAGCACAGGACGAGAAAAGGTGATATGATGGCATTCCTGAATGTCATGGATGAAACGGGAAACATTGACCTGACGGTGATGCCCAATCTTTACAGGCAGTACGGGCAGGACCTGGTGAAAGGGAATTACATCCTGTTTCATGGTAAAATAGAAAAAGAAGATTCCTGCCTGTGCGGGAAACTGAAGGTATTAAAAGCGGAAAGGAGCAGATGATGGCCAGAATACTGATTGTGGATGATGAAAAGAATATCAGGGAGGTCGTCCGTGAATATGCCGTGCTGAACGGATACGAAACGGATGAAGCGGAAGACGGCATGCAGGCGATGAACATGGTCGCCGAGACCGAATATGACTGTGTGATCCTGGATGTCATGATGCCCAGGCTTGACGGCTTTTCCGCATGCAAACAGATCAAGAAGATCCGCAGCGTGCCGGTGATCATGCTGTCGGCGCGTCAGGAAGAATATGACAAGCTGTTCGGTTTTGAGCTCGGTGTGGATGATTATGTCGTAAAGCCGTTCTCACCGAAAGAACTGATGGCAAGGGTCAAAGTCGTGATCGACCGTTCGAGAAAGAACGATCATCAGGTCATGCGCTATGACGGACTGGTGATCGACGCTGACGGAAGAAGCGTTACCGTCGACGGCGTACGTGCGGAAATGACGCCGAAGGAGATCGACCTGCTCATTTATCTCGCCAGACACGCAAATGTCGCGCTTTCCCGTGACAAGCTGCTGGAAGATGTATGGGGCTACGATTATTTCGGGGATGACCGCACTGTCGACACACATATCAAAATGCTCAGACATAATCTGGGCGACTACCGAAATAAGATCGTTACTGTAAGAGGCATGGGGTACAAGTTTGAGGATTGACCGGCACGGAATCGTTTATACGATCTGGAAATACTTTGTTGCGTTCGCTGTGGGCATTCTGCTGATGCTCGGTTTCATGCAGATCCTGCTGATCAAACCGTATTACCGGAACAACAAGATCGTTACGGTATCACGCGTTACGGATCTGATCAAGGAATATATCCTGGAAAACAGCAGTTCGGCGGATGACCTGACGAGAGCCTTCCAGCTGACAGTCGACAACAATGTATGCGTCTGCATCTACAATGATGCGGGCAGACGGATCTATGACGCGGACTCGCTCGGGTCCGGATGTGTTTTTCATGTGGCCAATAAGGTGGAAGGAGCCGGCGGTATCAACCTGACGGACGGCAAGGTCCTGAAACAGGCTGTCCAGGACAACAACGGTGAATGGAGCCTGAATGTCGTCAATGCGAGAACACAGCAGGAAATGATCGTTTATGGAAGACAGTACCGGTTCAATCTGGGAAGCTATTATGTATTCGTCAATTCTCCGCTGGAACCGGTCGATTCGATCATTTCGTTTTTCTCCAGGCAGTATCTGCTTTACGGACTGATCGTAGTCCTGGCCGCTTCGCTGATCTCGCTTTATTTTTCCAGAAGGGTGACCATGCCGATCGTCAGGATGAATTCCGAAGCGCTCAAGCTCGCGCACGCGGACTATTCCGCAAGTTTTGAGGGCGGCGGGTTCACCGAGACGAAGGAGCTTGCCGATACGCTGAACAACGCGAACACGAAACTTTCCAGGATCGATGAACTGCGGAAAGACCTGATCGCGAATGTATCGCACGATATCAAGACACCGCTGACCTCGATCAAGGCATATGCGGAGATGATCAAGGATATTTCCGGCAACAACCCGGAAAAACGTGAACAGCATCTCAATGTCATCATTGATGAAGCTGATTATCTCGACCATCTTGTTTCGGATATGAATGAACTCTCCAAGATGCAGTCCGGCAACTACGTGCTGAAGCGCAGGAACTTTGACCTGGCGGACAAGATCCGCGAGATCATTTACCTGCACGACGTCATGATCCAGGAAGGGGATCTCACGGTAACGGCGGATCTGCCGGAAACACTGACGGTCTATGCAGACGAGGTCAAGATCGGACAGGTGATCTCCAATTTCCTTTCAAACGCGATCAAACATACCCCGGCAGGCAGAAGCATCCATATCAGGGCATACCTGAAGGGGGATGAGGAAACGGTCCGCATGGAGATCAAGGATGAAGGAGAGGGGATCAAAAAGGAAGACCTTCCGAATATCTGGGACAGATATCAGAAGTCCAGCCGTTCCTTCTCCCGCAGCATGACCAATACGGGTCTCGGCCTGTCGATCGTCAAGGCGATCCTGGATACGCACGGGGCAGCGTACGGCGTTGAAAGTGAAGAAGGCTGCGGTTCGATGTTCTGGTTTGAACTGAGCAATCCGACGGTAGTGGAGGACGCTGATGAAGACTGATTATCTGCCGGGTACGGAATTTACGCTGGTCCAGCAGGAGGATATGTATCATTTCAATTCCGATACGGTAACGCTCGGCCGGTTTATGAAAGCAAAACGGAAAGACAGTGTTCTGGATATCGGATGCGCGTCCGGAGCACTTTTGCTGTATGCGTCACTGCATCATCCCCGCCGGATCACCGGGATCGACCTGTTTGAGGAGGTGCTGGAACAGGCACGCCTGAATCTAGACCGCAACCATGTCCAGGCAGATCTTGTTTGTTCCAGGGTGCAGGATTACCGCCCGGCAGAGCAGTTTGATGTGATCGTCTGCAATCCCCCGTACTTTGATACGGAAAACGAAGAACTGATCAGTACGAACCCGTATCTTGCCTGTGCCAGGCATGAAGCGAACCTGACGATGGACGAGCTGTTCGCAAATGTGCGCAGGCTGCTGAAGACCAACGGACATTTCTACCTTGTGCACAGGGCGTCCAGACTGAATGAACTGTATCAGACTTCAACCGCATACGGTCTGCAGGCAGTTGAACTGATCCCCGTATACAAAAACAGAACATCCGGTGCATCGGGTGTTCTGCTGGAATACTGTTTCGGCAAAAAAAGACAGCTGCGCATCGGGCAGCCTGTCTTTCTCAATGATATGTGATCAAGGGTCCAGGAGTCTGGACTTTACTTTTAATATGTCCTGTTCGCTGACGCCGCAGTCATAGAGGTAGGGCAGGACGCCGGCATATTTGTTTTCGATGAATTCATAGCACTGCATGATCGTATCCGGTCTTGAGAACAGGAATTCAGCGCTGTCTTCGTCGCTTGGGTCCGTCAGGTGTGACGCGTAGAAGATATTGCCTCTGCGGAGGTTGGAATAACTCTGCTCATAATTGCTCATGCAGTCTTCTTTATCCGCACCTGCCAGGTACATCAGCAGCATCGCCAGCACGCCTGTCCTGTCCTTGCCGGCATGGCAGTGGAAGAGGATGCATCCTTCCGGAGCCTGCGCGATGTAATTGAAGATGTCCCGTACGGCATCGGTCTGTTCGATCATTTCCCTGACATACAGCTTGGCAATGGACAATGTCAGCCTCTGATAGGCAAGGTTGTCCGTATCCACAGGCTGACTGCCGGCAAAGGGGATCACGCGGTAGTCGATGCCTTCCACACCCTCAAGCCTGTCGGGCGAAACGCTGATCTCGGCACGCGAGCGCAGATCGATGTCCGCGACCACCCCGTATCCTTTGAGAAACGCGATATCGTTGTCAGTCAGCCTTGAGGTATTGCTGGCACGAATAAAACGGTGGTACTGTATGATCCTTTCATGATCGCCGGGATAACCGCCGATCTCCCTGAAATTGTTTCCGTTCTCAAGCGGAAGTCTTGTCCAGTTCAATGTAAAGTCATACATAGTATCCACCGTTTATTTATTCATATTCATCCGGGAACATGAACGGTTTGTGAGGATAGGAGGAAGGTACATAAAACTCCTGCATGTCATCAAGTCTCAGACAGCCGAGGTTCCTTCCGTAAACACATCCGCAGTCGATGTGGATGATCTTATCCCTGACGCAGATCTTTCCGTCATACGGCCTGCCATAGAAGAATGTAGGGGTATGACCGACGATCATGATGCAGTCATTGAACGGGTTGTCATCGATTTCGACATAAGCCCAGATCATCTCCGTCTTATCCGCATCCTTGACACGGAAATTCTTCTTATGATCCATGAAGAATCCCGCGTGCACAAGCAGATACTGCTTTCCATTGTATTTCAGATAGTGATAATATGGCGCCTTTTTCCAGTAGTTCAGAATATCCATACACTTGGTATAGCTCAGCGCAAGGAACTGCTCGATCGTATTATCACCGGAGTTGCTTTTGCGCCAAAGGATATAGTCTTCACGCTGGTCGCATCTGTCATAAAGACCTTTTTTCATGATGATGAGTTCACGTGAAAACTTCTTCAGCCATTCATCATGATTGCCGATGATACAGTGAACATTTTTCATTGATATGATCTGCAGCAGCAGTTCCATGGAATGCGTTCCGCGGTCACAGATATCACCAACGATCCAGAGGGTATCGGACGGCGAAAAACTGATCTTTTCGAGCATCTGATCGAATTCGGCTTTGCATCCATGCAGGTCACTCATTACATATGTTGCCATGATCTTTTCCCATTATTTTCTGTCCATATCATAACATTTTTTTGACAGAATATAACAATCCATGACCGGAATGAAGAGATTTTTTATAGGGATATATGATACATAAAAAAACAGGACTGCCAAGTTCTCATAAAGACAGCGGAAAAACAGAATCCGGTTGACTTGCGTCTTTGTTTCTGCTAGAATCTCTATGTTATCAGCCCTCCGTGGAGGTCTGTAACCGCTCAGAATAGGATTTTAAGCACAGAAATGTCTCCTTAATGGCGCGTCTTATGATAAATGTGACAGGAGGTGCAAAGGATGTACGCAATTATCGAAACAGGCGGAAAGCAGCTGAAGGTTGAAGAAGGTCAGTCCATCTTCGTTGAAAAACTGGAAGTCAATCCCGGTGATGAAGTGGTATTCGACAAGGTCAACCTGGTAGCAGGCGCTGCTACAAAGATTGGCACACCGTATGTAGACGGTGCGAAGGTAACCTGCAAAGTTGAAAAGCAGGGCAAAGAAAAGAAGATCATCATCTTCAAGTACAAGCAGAAGAAGGGTTCCACCCGTCGTAAGCAGGGTCATCGTCAGCCGTATACAAAGCTGACAGTTGTCTCCATCGAGGGATAACATGATCCAGATCAGCGTTTATACCCACGATGGAATGATCCGGGAGCTCCGGGTCAGCGGACACAGCGGATCTGCTGAAAAAGGAAAAGATCTGATCTGTGCCGGTGTAAGCGCAATTACATTCGGACTCTGCAATGCCCTGGATATCCTGACAGACGTGCAGGACATTGAAGTGAACGGAAACAGGATCGTCATCAGAACAGATGACACGTCAGAGAAGGTACAGACGATCCTTCAGGCAGGCGTGATTCAGCTGGAGACGATTCAGGAAACAGCTGAACAATTTATTCAAATGAAAAAAACGGAGGTGTAATCCCATGAAATTCACACTTGATATTCAGTTCTTCGCATCCAAGAAGGGTGTATCTTCCACAAAGAACGGCCGTGATTCCGCTGGCCGCAGACTCGGTGCGAAAGTTGCTGATGGTCAGTTCTGCACAGCAGGTTCCATCATCTACCGTCAGAGAGGCACACGTATCTATCCCGGAAAGAATGTTTCCAAGGGCGGAGATGATACACTGTTCGCTCTGTGCGATGGTGTTGTTAAGTATGAGCGTCTGGGCAGAGACAAGAAACAGGTTTCTGTTTACCCTGAAGCTTAAGGAAAATACTGACTGACACAGCTCCTGATCATGATCGGGAGCTTTTTTCGGAAAAGGAGGACGGATATGATCGATCTGATTAAAATAAAAGTGAAAGCCGGAGACGGCGGCAAAGGCGCAGTAGCTTTCCGGCATGAAAAATACTATCCCAACGGCGGTCCGTCCGGAGGCGACGGAGGCAGAGGCGGCAATATTTACATCCAGGTGGACACGAATGAGACCACGCTGGTCCGTCTGCGCTTTACAAAGAATATCAAAGCCGGGAACGGAAGTCCCGGACTGACCAAAAAGATGCACGGCAAGGACGGCGAGGATGTCAACATCAAAGTACCGCTCGGTACGATGGTCCGCAATGCGGAAAACGGGGACCTGATGGCAGACCTGACAAAGCCCGGCCAGAAGGTGCTGATCGCGCACGGCGGTAAGGGCGGTCTTGGCAATCATCACTTCGCGACAGCCCGTGACAATGCCCCGGAATACGCACAGCCCGGTGAGATCGGTGAAAGCTATGAACTGCAGCTCGAGCTCAGGCTGCTTGCGGATGCCGGACTGATCGGTTTCCCGTCTGTCGGAAAATCGACATTCCTGTCGATCGTTACGGCAGCCCGTCCCGAGATCGCAGCTTATCCCTTCACGACTTTGGAGCCCAACATCGGCGTTGTCACACTGCCCGATGAAAGAAGCTTTGTCCTGGCAGATATGCCCGGCCTGATCGAAGGCGCGTCGGAAGGCAAGGGACTGGGACATGAATTCCTGCGTCATATCAGACGCTGCCGTGTTCTGATCCATGTCATTGACATGAGCGGCGAAGAGCGTGACCCTGTGGAGGATTACAGGATCATCAATGAAGAACTTGCAGGCTATGATCTCGAACTGGAAGCCAAACCGCAGATCGTTGTCGCAAACAAGATGGACAGCGAGCTGGCTCCCGAATTCCTGGAACTGTTCAAACAGGCTTATCCTGACCTGAAAGTCTATGAGACGAGCACCCTGGAACATAAGGGACTGGATGCCGTCCTGTATGCCGCAATGGACTGCATTGAAGAAGCCAGAAAGAATGCTGAAGAGAATACGGAAGAATCCGAGGAGATCGTCGTTTACCGTTATGAACCGAAGCGTCCTGACTTTGAGATCGTGAATCTCGGCAACGGCAGATGGAAGGTCGACAGCAAAAAGGTCGACAGACTTGCCGAGCAGGTCGACTTCGACAAAGAAGATGATACATATCAGTTCGCGCTGACGCTTCAGAAGATGGGCATCGATGCCGCGCTGTATGAAGCAGGCGCCAGGGATGGTGATACGGTCATCATCGGAACCTATATTATGGACTATACCGAATAACGGACTGGAGGTCTGAAATGATCGCATTTATTGAAGGCAGGGTCGCCGCATACGGTGCTGACTGGGTCGTTGTAAACAACCAGGGGATCGGCTGGAAGATCGCGTATCCGCACACGGATGAGATCTCGCTGAACCAGGAGGTCAGGATCTATACATATATGCATATCACGGAGAATGATGTCGCGCTGTACGGATTCCGCTCCCAGGAAGAACAGGACCTGTTCATCCGCCTGATCGGAGTCAAAGGACTCGGACCCAAGACAGCTCTGAACATGCTGACAAGATCCAGCATGGACAATATTATAGCTGCTGTAGAACAGGGCAATGTCGCTGCGCTCAAGGCGCTTCCGGGTGTCGGAGCCAAGACAGCCAGCCAGATCGTTCTTGATCTGAAGGGCAAGCTTGTCCAGGTTCCCGTCAAACAGGGCACGGCTGCGCAGCCCGCTTATTCAAATGAGATCATGGATGCTGTAGAAGCTCTGAAGAGCCTGGGCTGGAAGCCTGCAGAGGCAAACAGTGCTGCAAAGGTCATGAGCGAACATCCCGGACTGACTGTCAATGAGTATCTGAGGATCGGCATGCAGTACCTTTCGAAACAGTAGCTTGGAGGCTGAACTATGAGTGATAAAGAACGTTTGCTGACAGGAGAACTGGCTCCCGGCGAAGATGAAGAACAGCTCCGTCCCCAGCGTCTGGATGAATATGTCGGACAGGACAAGCTGAAAGAAAACCTGAAGATCTTCATCCAGGCTGCTTTGCAGAGGGATGAAGCTCTGGACCATGTACTGCTTTACGGTCCTCCGGGACTCGGAAAGACGACGCTTTCCTATATCCTGGCCAATGAAATGCACACAAAGGTCAGAACGGTCAGCGGACCGAGCGTTGCCAAGGCGGGTGACCTGGCTGCTGTCCTTTCCGTGCTTGAGCCGGGTGATGTGCTGTTTATCGATGAGATCCACAGACTTCCCAAAGTCGTTGAAGAAGTGCTGTATCCGGCAATGGAAGATTTCGTGATCGATGTCATGATCGGAGGCGAAGGATCCGGCGCAAGAAGCGTCAGGCTGGAACTGCCGCCCTTTACCTTGGTCGGTGCAACGACGAGGGCAGGCGACCTTTCCGCACCGCTGAGGGATCGTTTCGGTATCGTATCCAAGCTGGAATACTACACGAACGAACAGCTGCAGCAGATCGTGCGCAGAACGGCACGCGTGCTCGGCGCTCAGATCGACGATGACGCAGTGGTCGAGATCGCCAGACGTTCACGCGGCACACCGCGTATCGCAAACAGACTGCTGAGAAGGATCAGAGATTTCGCTCAGGTGCTGAATAACGGCGTTATTTCAAAAGATATTGCTGAAACATCGCTTGACCGTCTGCAGGTAGACTCCCTGGGACTTGATGAAGTCGACCTGAGATACCTCAGAGGCGTCATTGAACGCTTCAAAGGCGGACCGGTCGGTCTGGAAGCACTTGCGAATTCCATCAGTGAAGAAACAACGACACTGGAGGATGTTTATGAGCCTTACCTGATCCAGATCGGATTCATCAACCGGACGAGCAGGGGACGTGTCGCGACCGAAAAGGCGTACCGGCATCTGGGCATCACCCAGCATCACCAGAATTCGCTGTTCTAAAGAGAAAAAAACATGCTTCCTGTACATGATTTGTTCATCATCATATCAGGAAGCATTTTTAGTATCTTTTTAGAGATCGTTTCCTGCTTACACAGGTCTGATCAGACGTTCATGCAGGGAATATGTGAGAGCCGTCCGGTAGTCACCGTTCCTGCACCAGAATGCGCAGTGTTCCTTATCGAACATGACAGGCTGTCTGTCATGGATCTCTGCCTGTGCCAGTACGGCATCCTCTGTCAGGATCACCATGCGCAGACCGTCATCAAATTTCTTGTACAGCGCAGCCAGGTAGACGGGTGTTTCGGAAGCGGTAAAATAGAATTTCCTGCGCGGATCTTTCGACCATTCATAATAGCCGGAGGCACCGATCAGGCAGCGGGAGGAACCGGCAAAGAAACGGCTGTGCTGGGCAGTCTCGCTTCTTGCGTTGATGATGAGTTTCCCATCTGTTCCCGGGTAGCCCCAGATCATCGGCGTCAGTACGCCTTTGCCGGAAGGATCTGCTGTGATCGCCAGCAATGATTCCGACGGGTGCACTTCAAACAGGGACAGCTTTGAAAATGCCGCTTCATCCATCTGTGACCTGGCTGAAGCGATCCAGCTTTCTACTGTCTGATTCTCACCGTCAAAGTAAAGATACCGTCCGCACATGACCATATTGTAGCAGAAGTGAATGATGAACGTACGATGGATACAGTATGTTCATACAGGTTTCATTTCAATACAAAGATAGAAAAGAATTGTTTATGATGAAGATGGAGGAATCACAGTGTATGAAAGAATTTGAAGGAAAGACCGTTGTCATCACAGGCGGGGCACATGGTATCGGAAAATGCATCGCTGAGCAGTTTGCCGGTGAAGGAGCCAGCGTTGAGATCATCGATATCCGGGAGGGAGACTGGTTTACCGGAGATATTTCCGATCAAGCTGTACTGGAACAGTTCGCGTCATACGTCATTGAGAAGCACGGTTCGATCGATTATCTGATCAACAACGCGCTGCCGAAGATGAAAGGGATACAGGAGTGCTCCTATGAAGATTTCATGAATGCGCTGGCTGTTGGTACAGCGGCACCGTTCTATCTTACAAAGCTGTTTCTGCCTTATTTCAATGAACATGCCGCGATCGTGAATATTTCATCTTCCCGTGACCGGATGAGCCAGCCGCAGACGGAAAGCTATGCGGCTGCGAAGGGCGGTATCCATGCCCTCACGCATGCCCTGGCTGTATCACTCGGTCCGCGCATCCGTGTGAATTCCGTATCACCGGGTTGGATCGATACATCATACAGGGTATATGAAGGTCCGGACGCGCTGCAGCAGCCGGCAGGCAGAGTAGGGAATCCCATGGATATTGCCAACATGGTGCTGTATCTCTGTTCGGATAAAGCGGGATTCATTACTGGTGAAAATATCTGCATAGACGGCGGCATGACAAAACTGATGATCTATCATGATGATCACGGCTGGACATATCACTGCTGAAAACAAAACAGATATACAGACGATTTCCTGCAGAAGAGATTGAAGAAAGCGTGCATGTTGGTTTAAAATATCCGCATGGATGACAACAAAGAGATCGAGATCACACGCGGTTCCAGACTGACGAAGATGAAGGTGACGTACTTCCTGTCTGTCATGGGCATCTATTTCCTGACTTTTATGGTGCTCTACGGCATATCGGCAGTACTCCTGACGATCTTTCCCGTTCATCCGTACATTACACTGGCTGTGAACCTGCTTCTGATGGCAGCTTCCGTGTCGGTCACGAAATTCATTGTCGATATTGAGCTGAAAGATAATTGGCTTCGGCACTGAAAAAGAGTATAATCTTTTCATAAGCGCTGAACAGGAGCAGTAATTGCCGGAAACTGTCAGAGAGCTGCCGGGTGGTGCGAGGCAGTGAGCGGAAAGCAGTGAAGTCGTCTGGGAGCTGGGTCCCCAAACCTCAGTAAGGGATCACGTACATGCACGTTACGCATTTGAGAAGCAATTAAGGTGGTACCACGCAAGACCGGCGTCCTTTGTTAAGGACGCCTTTTTTACAGGAGGGATTATGGAAAAGAATCTGGAAACAAAATACGACCATCTGAAGGTCGAATCCGGGAAGTATGACGAATGGGTGAAAAAGGGTTATTTCACTGCCGGGGACAAATCAAAGGATCCGTTTACGATCGTCATTCCGCCGCCGAATGTCACGGGCATTCTGCATATCGGACACGCATGGGACAACACGCTGCAGGATATCATTACCCGCTATAAGAGAATGCAGGGATATGACATGCTGTATCTGCCGGGCATGGACCATGCAGGTATCGCGACACAGGCAAGAGTCGACGCAAGACTGAAGTCCGAAGGTACGAACCGCTATGAGATCGGCCGTGAAAAGTTCCTGGAACGAGCATGGGAATGGAAAGAGGAATATGCCGCAACGATCCGCAAACAGTGGGCGAAACTCGGCAATTCTCTGGACTATACAAGAGAACGCTTTACGATGGACGAGGGCTTCAACGCTGCTGTCAGACATGTATTTGTCACGCTGTACAATGAGGGACTGATCTACCGCGGCTGGAGGATCATCAACTGGGATCCGGTTGCCCGTACTGCCCTCAGCAATATCGAGGTTTACCATCAGAACGACCCCGGCAAGATGTACTACTTCAAATACCATGTAGTGGATTCCGAAGAGACATTTACAGTCGCTACAACAAGACCGGAAACGATGTTCGGTGACGTATGCGTCGTTGTCAATCCGGAAGATCCCAGATTCAAGCACCTGATCGGAAAGAAGGCGGTCAACCCGGCAAACGGGGAAGTGCTTGAGATCATCGCGGACGACTATGTCGATGTGGAATTCGGTACCGGTGCGATGAAGTGCACGCCGGCGCACGACCCCAACGACTTCCTGATCGCTGAAAGACACGGTCTGCCGAAACCCATCTGCATGAACCCGGACGGAACGATGAACGCGCTGGCCGGGGAATTCGAGGGCATGGACCGTTACGAATGCAGAGACCGCCTGACTGAACGCATTGAGTCAGAAGGCAACCTGGTCAAGATCGAAGATATCCAGCATGATGTCGGACACTCCGAACGCACGCACTGCGTCGTTGAACCGTATCTTTCCCAGCAGTGGTTCGTCAAGATGAAGCCGCTGGCACAGGATGTCCTGGATCATCAGGATGATCCGGACCAGAAGATCACATTCTATCCCGAGCGTTTTGAGCGTACATTCTCACAGTGGCTGGAGAATATCGAAGACTGGTGCATCTCCAGACAGCTCTGGTGGGGACACAGGATCCCGGCATGGTACAACAATACGACAGGGGAGACCTATGTCGGTGATACGGAACCGGAAGATATCGAAAACTGGACACAGGATGAAGACGTCCTGGATACATGGTTCTCCAGCGCTCTTTGGCCATTCGCAACACTGGGCTGGCCCGAGGAAACAGATGATTACCATCATTTCTATCCGACGACCACGATGGTCACCGGATATGACATCATCTTCTTCTGGGTCGCAAGAATGGCGTTCCAGGCAAGACACTTTACACATGACCGTCCGTTCAGGGATGTCCTGATCCACGGCCTGATCCGTGACGCGCAGGGCCGCAAGATGTCCAAATCACTGGGCAACGGCATCGACCCGATGCAGGTCATCGATGAGTACGGTGTCGACGCGCTGAGATTCTTCCTCACGACAAACTCCACGCCCGGCCAGGATATGCGTTATATCCCCGAAAAGGTCGAGGCGGCATGGAACTTCATCAACAAGATCTGGAATGCGAGCAGGTTCGTCCTCATGAATCTGCCGGAAGGCATGAGCGCGGATGATATCGATCTGAGTCACCTGTCACTGGCCGATACATGGATCCTGAACAAACTGAATGAAACGATCGCGCATGTCAACGCGAACATGGATAAGTATGAGTTCGCGCTTGTCGGCAACGAACTGTACGCATTCGTCTGGGATGATTTCTGCAGCTGGTATGTGGAAATGAGCAAGGCAAGCCTGTCTTCCGATGATCCTGAAGTCGTCAAGGCGGCACAGTCCACGCTTTACATCATGCTGGACCATATCGTCAGACTGCTGCATCCGTTCATGCCGTTTGTAACGGAAGAGATCTTCGGCATGCTGAATGAGAAAGAAGAAAGCATCTGCATCGCGAAATGGGCTGAAACGGTCGAAGGCCTGCCTGCATGCGATATGGAATCCATGGAGCGCCTGATCTCGATTATCAAGAAGACAAGAGAAGTCAAGATCGCAAACGATTTGAAGCCGGGTGCGCATCTGGATATCCTTGTCAAGGATATTGACAACCAGCTGATCGAACCGGATGAACAGCTGAGCTCGATCCTGGAGCGTATGGCAAAAACAACATGGAAGTCTTCGCTGGACGGCGACCTGACTGTACATCCCGTCAAGTCCGGATCCATCTATATTCCTTCCGAACAGCTGCTTGATAAAGCTGCTGAGATCGCAAAACTGACGAGTGAAAAAACACGTCTGGAAAGCGAGATCAAGCGTTCAACGGGTATCCTTTCCAATCAGGGATTCCTGGCAAAAGCGCCTGCCGCAAAAGTCGAGACCGAAAAGAAAAAACTCGACGATTACAAAAAGCAATATGATGTCGTTATTGCGAGATTGCAGGCTTTAAACGTATAAAACATGTTATAATCGTTACAGGGAGAAATACTTGTATGAACAATCGGAGATGGCAATCAGTCTGAATGAAAAGAGTACTTGTTTTGCCATCTCTTTATTAAGGTTTCGGATTCAGAAGACCGGGAGGTTTTATTTGTGAGCAAAAAAGAAAAGAAACATAGACTTCTGAAAGCAGTCGGGATCACTGCCGCGGCCGGATGTGCTGCCTACGGCGGTCTTTCGTATTACATTTTCAGGGAGGCCTTTGACACGGAGGGTTCCTCTTTCTATGCGAAGATCCCATGGGACAGATCACCCAATCAGGAGCGGAATGATGAATGGTTCGCATCCAGCGTGCGTGATGAAGACTACATCGAATCATTCGATGGCCTGAAGCTTCACGCGATCCGTGTAACGAATCATCCTGAGCACCATAAATGGGTGATGGTGATCCACGGATATCATTCCAGCGCAAGCGCCATGATGGACTGGCTGTACCGCTTTGACCAGATGGGCTACAACGTCTTCGCGCCTGACATGCGTGCAAGCGGTCTGTCGCAGGGCAGATTCACAGGCTTCGGATGGCCCGAGCACTATGACGTCATTGCCTGGATCAATTACCTGATTCGTCTGGATCCCGAAGCTGAGATCGCGCTGTTCGGTGCTTCCGCAGGCGCGGCTGCCGTCATGTTCACAACAGGCGACTACCTGCCGGCAAATGTGAAGTGTGCTGTGGAAGACTGCGGCTACAGTGATCTGCGCGAGATCCTTATCAACAAAGTCAGCGAAATGGCAGAAGGCGTCCCGTCCGATATATTCATGCGCGGTGTCGACCTGTTCGTTTCCCAGATCCTGCATTATTCCATGTATGACGTGAGCATCCGCCGTGCGCTCTCCCAGTCACGGACACCGACACTGTTCATCCACGGCGAAGCGGATACGCTCGTACCCGTCAGTATGGTCTACGAAAACTATTATGCATGCGCGGCTGAAAAGGACCTGCTCGTCGTAGAGAACGCTGGACACTGTGCTGCATGCATGTCGGAAGAATACGATCCGAAGATCAAGGAATTCCTGAATAAATACGGTATGTAATCTGGTTTCAAAGGGACTAGGGTCCTTTGATTATAAAAACAGCTTCAATAACTTGTTATAAATAAGAAGGAGGAAACAATGGCTGTAAAAAAGTATGTCTACAAATTTTCTGAAGGCGACGGAACGATGAGAGAACTGCTCGGCGGTAAGGGTGCAAACCTTGCTGAAATGAGCAAACTGGGAATGCCCGTTCCGAACGGCTTCACAATCACAACAGAGGGATGCACCGCTTACTATGAGGATGGTAAGAAGATCAATGACGAGATCATGGGACAGGTCCATAAGGCTCTGGCATGGCTCGAAAAGGATACCGGCAAAAAGCTCGGCAGTCCGAAAAATCCTCTGCTCGTATCTGTACGTTCCGGTGCGCGCGCTTCCATGCCCGGTATGATGGACACGATCCTGAACCTCGGTATGAATGATGAGGTAGTTCTGTCTGTTGCTGAAGCTTCTCAGAACAAGCGTTTCGCATATGACAGCTATCGTCGTTTCATCCAGATGTTCTCCGACGTTGTCATGGGACTGAGCAAAGCAAAGTTTGAAGAAGTAATCGATGAAGTAAAAGCAGCTAAGGGCGTTAAACTCGATATCGAACTTGACGCTGATGACATGGTCGAACTGACAGCCAGATTCAAGGAATTCTATAAAGAAAACCTGAAGGAAGATTTCCCGCAGGACGCTAAAGTTCAGCTCGAACGCGCGATCGAAGCAGTATTCCGTTCCTGGAATAATGACAGAGCGATCTACTACCGTCGTATGAACGATATCCCTGACAGCTGGGGAACAGCAGTCAACGTTCAGTCCATGGTCTTCGGAAACATGGGTGAAGACTGCGGTACAGGTGTTGCATTCACACGTAACCCCGCTACAGGCGAAAAGAAACTGTTCGGCGAATTCCTGATGAACGCTCAGGGTGAAGACGTTGTTGCTGGTATCCGTACACCGCAGCCGATCTCACAGCTGAAGAAGACAATGCCCGAAGCATACAAGCAGTTCGTTGAGATCTGTGACAGACTGGAACATCATTATCATGATATGCAGGATATGGAGTTCACGATCGAACACGGAAAACTCTTCATGCTGCAGACAAGAAACGGCAAGAGAACAGCAGCTGCTGCTCTGAAAGTTGCTGTTGACATGGTCAAAGAAGGCCTCGTTACAACCGATCAGGCTCTGATGATGGTTGAACCGAAGCAGCTCGATGACCTCCTCCATCCGATGTTCGACGCTGCTGACCTGAAGGCAAAAGCAGGTGATGTCATTGCCAAGGGTCTGGCTGCTTCTCCTGGTGCAGGTTCCGGTGCTGTTGTCTTCACAGCTGAAGACGCTAAGGCATGGAGCGAAGCAGGCAAGAAGGTCGTTCTTGTACGTCTTGAAACATCTCCTGAAGATATCGAAGGTATGCATGTATCGCAGGCTATCGTTACTGTCCGCGGCGGTATGACAAGCCACGCTGCAGTCGTAGCAAGAGGCATGGGCGCATGCTGCGTATCCGGATGCGGTGATATTTCCGTTAATGAAGCTGCTAAGACATTCACAGTCAACGGCGAAACATTCAATGAAGGCGATGTTATTTCCGTTGATGGTACAACAGGTCTCGTTTACAGAGGCGAGATCAAGACCGTTCCTGCAACGATCTCCGGAAACTTCAAGAAGTTCATGGATTGGGCAGATGCTCGCCGTACTCTGAAGATCCGTACAAATGCAGATACACCGACAGATGCTAAGAGAGCTGTTGAATTCGGTGCTGAAGGCGTTGGTCTGGTCCGTACAGAACATATGTTCTTCAATACACCTGAAAGAATCAAAGCGATCCGTATGCTGTGCGTAGCACGCAATGATGAACAGCGTGCAAAGGCTCTTGCTGAACTCGAACCTTATCAGCAGGAAGACTTCGAAGGTATCTTCGAAGCAATGGGCGGCAGAAGCGTAACGATCCGTCTCCTGGATCCGCCTCTGCATGAATTCCTCCCGAAGACAGAAGCTGACGCTGAAGGCGTCGCTGCTGACCTTGGCATTACGATCGAAGATGTAGCCGCAGCTGCTGCTGAACTGCATGAATTCAACCCGATGATGGGTCACCGCGGATGCCGTCTTGACGTTACATATCCGGCAATCGGTGAAATGCAGACACGTGCTATCATCAACGCTGCAATCGCAGTCAACAAGAAGCACCCCAGATGGAAGCTCGTTCCTGAGATCATGATCCCGCTGGTAGGCGAACCGAAGGAACTTGAATTCGTAGCTGACATCGTCAAGAAGACAGCTGATGCTGTTATCGCTGAAAAGAAAGCTACTAAACAGGAATACGCTATCGGTACAATGATCGAGATCCCGAGAGCTGCTCTGCTCGCAGGCGAACTCGCTAAGACAGCTGAATTCTTCAGCTTCGGTACAAATGACCTGACACAGATGACATTCGGCTTCTCAAGAGACGACGCAGGCAAGTTCCTGGGCGACTACTATGACAAGCATGTCTATGAATCCGATCCGTTCGCTCATGTTGACCAGGAAGGCGTTGGTCAGCTGATCAAGATGGCTGCTGCAAGCGGAAGAGCTACACGTCCTGACATCCACCTCGGTGTCTGCGGCGAGCACGGCGGCGATCCTGCTTCCATCGAATTCTTCCAGAGAGTCGGTCTGACATATGTCAGCTGCTCACCGTACCGTGTACCGATCGCAAGACTGGCTGCTGCACAGGCTGCGATCAAGGTCGACAAAGAGGCTGCTGCCGCTAAAGCTGCAGAGAAAAAAGCTAAGAAACCCGCTAAGAAAGCAAAGTAATCTGAGCTTTCAGGATCAAAATGTCCGTCATTGAGGACATTGATCACAAGTGAAACAGAGTCCGCGTCTCATGTGATGCGGACTTTTCTTTTATGAAAAAAGCCATCACGGAGGATGACTTTGTACTGTTTAATACAATCTTCTGATCGATTCTTCGACCTGTCTGCGGATATCATCCGCGTCGATGGTCAGGAATTTCCCGTCTTCATAGAGGATCTTTCCGTCGACCATAGTCATGCATACATCGGAGCCCTGGGCGGAATAGACGATCAGGGCTGTCGTATCGTGATTGGGATACAGATGAGGTTTGTTCATATCAAGGGCTATGATATCCGCTTTCTTTCCGACTTCAAGCGATCCCGTATCGGGACGTCCGAGCGCTTTGGCACCGTTGATCGTCGCCATCTTCAGGACATCAGCCGCTTTCATGATCGTTGGTTCGAGATGGAAACCGTTATGGATCACGGATGCCAGGTGCATTTCTTCGAACAGATTCAGGTTGTTGTTGGATGCGGCACCGTCTGTTCCGAGCGCTACATTGATGCCGGTCCTCAGCATTCTCGGGATCGGAGCGAATCCGGAACCCAGTTTCATGTTGGAGGAGGGGTTATGAACACACGTAACACCGTTATCACGCATGATATCCATATCATCTTCGTTGACCCAGACACAATGTGCCACGTATGACGGGTTTTCAAACGCGCCAAGGTCATAGAACCATCTCAACGGTGTCTTTCTGTGTTTTTCCAGACATTCATCATGTTCTTTCTTTGTTTCACTGATATGTGTATGGAAAACAGCGCCGTGCGCTTTGCAGTCTGCCGCATACCGTCTGACCATTTCTTCATTGCATGTATATTCCGCGTGGACCATATAGTCGATGCGGATCCTGCCGTCAGAGCTGTTGTTGTATTTCTCAAACAGCTTGTTGTTCACGATACCGCGGCCGTTGCCTTCATATGACTCATTCGGATCGAAGCTCTGCATGACTCTGGAGAAGTGTGCCTTCATACCCGCTTCTGCGCAGAACTGAACAGCGTCCTCCGGTTCCATGTACATATCCGAGAATGTGGTCGTTCCTGTTGCGAGCATCTCCATCATGGCAAGCGCTCTGCCGGCATGGATGTCGGGAAGAGCCATCCTGTCCTCAACGGGGATCATGCAGTCATACAGCCAGTCCTGCAGATTGAGGTCGCTTCCCGAGCCTCTCATCAGTGTCATCGCGGTATGGCCGTGGCAGTTGATCAGTCCGGGCATCAGAAGCTTTCCGGACATGTCTTTTTCTTCATCATATTTCCTGTCGGGCTTCTCCGTACTGATCCAGTCGATCACGGAACCATCGATACCCAGATATGCATTTTTCAATGCGATGAATTCGTCGTTTTCTGTTTTCAGAATGCCGCAGTTTTTCAATAACAGACTCATTGCGTTTTCTCCTCATACACCGGCACATGAACAAAGAACATCCCCCGGTTCAAAGAATATACTATCATAAAAATGCAGATTGATGAGATAGCGCGGAAGGGGAACGTTTTTTGCGAATGGTATAATACTTATATGCATGAAGTACCTGTGGTCCTGATGAAAATGATCGAAACGGAGTACGGAAAAACAGCGCAGCTGAAAACTTCCGGCGCTGATCCGTTTGTTTTCAATATGGACGTCGTGAATATGGATGTGAGGGCGGTGGAAGGATATTCATATTCTGCCGAGATATTCGGTCTCTGCATCAATCTGTCTGCCAATTACGAATCGCTGTCTGAACCGGACCGGGATGACCTGATTGCCAGCGGTCTGTTTGAACGTGAGGCTGAAGACAGTTCCCATGCTTGGATCAGCGGAATCGTACAGGAAGTTATGAAAGACGACAGGAATGAAGAGGAGATCCGGACATCTGTTCTTGTAAGAGTACGGAATATCGAAATGATCCTGTTTGCGGAAGAACCGGCATATATGGAACCGGGATACCGGGTACAGGCAAGCGTACTGCTTTACGGCAATCTGCTGCATTCAAAATGAATGGACACATCGGGATGGATATGCTGATCATGCTGAAAACCAATGTGTTTTTATGTTATGATTTTAGCAGAAGGTTTCAGACAGAAAATAATATAAGGAGACTCTTATGAGAGAATGGACACGTGAAGAACGCTACAGAGTTTTAAAGAGTGCGGATGAGATCGTTGACCTTCATGAACAGATCTGTCACTCTGCCTACAGACAGGCTTATCACATTCAGCCTGTAACCGGTCTTTCCTCGGATCCGAACGGCTTTGTCAAGCACAAGGGCGTATGGCATCTGTTTTATCAGTGGTGCCCCTGGGGAGCCGTACACGGACTGAAATACTGGTATCATGTATCCTCACCGGATCTGGTGCACTGGAAGAACGAAGGACTCGGACTGGCTGCCGATACGGAATATGACAACAGGGGAACCCATTCAGGTTCAGCATTCTCAAAGGGAGATGACCTGTATCTGTTCTATACCGGAAACCACAGAGATGAAGACTGGACAAGAACGGCTTATACATGCGTTGCCCAGCTTCATGAGGATGGTACGATCACTAAGCTTGAAAAACCGCTGTTCGGACCTCATCCCGACTATACCGAACACCAGAGAGACCCGAAGGTATTCTATGTCGAAGAAAAACAGAGATACTATATCTTCATCGGTGCCCAGGATAAGGACCTCAGAGGAAAGATCGTTGTCTATTCCAGCGAAGAACTGCTGAGCGGATGGAAGTTTGAAGGCGAGCTGAAGGTCCCCGGATACGAGTCATTCGGCGGCATGTGGGAATGTCCTTCCATCGAGCATTTCAGCGGCAAAGACCTGCTGATCTTCTCCCCGCAGTATATGAAGTATCCGGAGCGCGGTGAAAGCACGAACCACAACGGATATATCATCGGCCATATGGATTTCGATACCCTGACATTTGTCCCGGAAACGGAATTCACGCTCCTGGACTACGGATTTGACTTCTACGCTGCCCAGTGCGCGTCCGGAGTGAACGCTGATGATCATGCGATCATGGTCGCCTGGATCGGTCTGCCCGACAACCACTATCCGAGTGAGGAAGAGGATTGGGAAGGCACCCAGACACTGTGCAGAAAAATCACGATCGATGAGAACAACCGTCTCATACAGCAGCCTGTTGAAGCACTGAAAGGCCTGAGAAAAGATACGGAAGTACCTGCAGGCACGCTGCCTTATGCATGTGAGATGGATGTTGAGGTCGGTGAAGGTGACTTTGACCTGAACCTGTTCACAAAAGAAGACGGCAGCGACGGTCTGACGATGCATTATGACTGTGCGGCTCAGAGATTCACAGTCGACAAGTCCAAGATGGACAAGCGCTTCAACGAGAAGGTATTTGAACAGGTATATCTGCCTGCCCTGACACCTTTGAAGACGATGCAGGTATTCATTGACCACAGCTCCATCGAGATCTTTGTCAATGGCGGTGAAACGACATTCACAGCGCATATCTATCCGACTGAAAGAGAACACTTCTATACGATCAGCGAAAACGGATGCGCGAAGGTATACGAGCTTGAACCGTCCGTCAAGGACGACTTCGTAGTCTGATCATGTATACATTCGTATGCTATGACCGCTGCGGTACCTGCAGGAAAGCCGAAAAGTTTCTGCAGGAACATCAGATCGCATATACCAAACGTCCGATCAAGGAAGAAAAACCGACTGTTGAGGAACTGAAGGAATGGCAGGCTGCTTCCGGCAGGGAACTCAGGAAGTTCTTCAATACATCAGGTCAGCTGTACCGTTCCATGAATATCAAGGAACAGCTCAAGACCCTGTCGGATGAAGAGATCTTCGATCTGCTTGCACAGGACGGGATGCTGGTGAAGCGTCCGGTCTTGGTCGGAGAAGGCCTGGTACTGGTCGGCTTCAAAGAAGACGAATGGTCCGAAAAACTGCTCTAGAAAATGTCCGGTTCAAAACCGGGCATTTTTACGCCATTGTTCTCCGGAACGGATATATTATTTGCTAATTTCCGGCAATGCGTTATGATATTCGGGTTACAGGAGAAACATATGAAGAACTTTTTGAGAGATCTGGAATATAAAGCCGCAAGGTTTATGTATGGCAGGTATGGGGCAGATGAACTGTCACGCGCATGCCTGATCATTGTCGGAGTGATGCTGATCGTTTCAGTACTGGCGAAAATGCCCGTATTGAATCTGATCGGGCTCGTCCTGCTGATATGGACGGAATTCAGGATGTATTCGAAGAACATCGCAAAGCGCAGGGCAGAGCGGCAGGCATATCTGAACCTGAAATACAGACTGCAGCGTCCGTTCCGTGTCATGAAGCTGAACCGGACGGAAAAGGAATACAAACATTTTGCATGTCCCCAGTGCGGCAGGATCGTGCGTGTGCCGAGAGGGCATGGCCGTATTACCGTAACATGCAGACAGTGCGGCAGATCATTTGACCGCAGATCATGATCATCCGTATCAGCCATTCAAATATCACCCTGCATCATGTAAAATAAAATCAGGGAAAGTGTATTGTCTTCAGGACGAAGGTTATTTTCATCATACTTCGTCCTTTTTCATGTTAGTATAGTGTATCTGTAAAACAGGATGGCAGGAGGAACAGCAATGAAAGAAGTACAGCAGCAGCTCTTTGCTTTGCAGGATATTGAATACAAATCATTTATTGCCAATCTGACACCTACGGTGTCTGCGGACAGCGTGATCGGTATCCGGACACCTGCGCTGCGCAGCCTGGCAAAACATATGCTGGGCACGGAAACAGGCATGAAATTTATGGACGAACTGCCGCATGAATACTTTGAAGAAAACCAGCTTCACGCGTTCATGATATCAGAGATCAGGAACTATGATCAGGCACTGGAACGCGTTCAGGCATTCCTTCCATACGTGGACAACTGGGCGACCTGTGATCAGATGATCGTCAAGGTCTTCAGAAAAGATCCGGAACGTCTCCTGCCTTACATTGAAGCATGGCTTTGTTCAGACCATCCGTATACCGTACGCTACGGGATCGAATGCCTGATGAAGCTGTTCCTGGATAAGAAATTCGATCCGGCATATCCGGAACGCGTGTCACGTATCAGAAGCGATAACTATTATGTCAACATGATGGAAGCGTGGTATTTTGCTGAAGCACTCGCAAAGCAATATGACGCAGTCATCGGTTATATCAGACAGCGGATCCTACCTGAATGGGTGCATAACAAAGCGATACAGAAGGCCTGTGAAAGCTACCGGATCAGTGATGAGAGAAAACAGGAACTGAAACAGTACCGGATCAGGCGTTCCGGTAAATGAATGAGATAAACAGGAGGGCGTTTATGGCAGAAAAACCGGTACTGAATTGTGAAAACTGTGAAAACGAGTCATGCATGAACATCCTTCCGGTCCTGAAGGACCTGCCGGAACATCTGCGGCTGGAAATGCAGAAGTATATGAAAACAGATCATTTCGAAAAGGGTGAATTCCTGTTTCGTGAGAATGATCCGGCAGACAGGATCCTGATCATCCGCAGCGGAAGGATCAAGATTGGCAGGGTGGATATGGACGGCAATGAGCGGATACTGGATATCCTGCACAGCGGTGAGGTGATCTGGGATTCCCTGACCGAAGGACAGACCGTGTTCCCGTACAGTGCCGCGGCACTCACGGATGTGGATCTCTGCATGATCGACGGGGAGACGTTTATGAATACCATGTCGGATCATCCGTATGCCGTGATGGACCTGATCCGGGCTCTTGGCAGAAGACTGCGTGAGGCAAATGAAAAAGCGCTGCTGCTGAGCATACAGAATCCCATGAAGCGCCTGGCAGGATTTCTCCTTGACAGGGATATCCGCTGTGTCGGACCGGAGATCAATCTGAAGCTGGAAGACATCGCTTCATCGATCGGCATGCGTCCCGAAACGGTCAGCAGGAATCTTTCCAAGCTGGAAAAGCAGGGAATGATACGGCGTACGGGCAAAGGCAGGATCCTGGTGACAAACAGAAAAGCACTGGAAGAATTGTATGAGGAACAGTCATGAATACGATCAAAGGAAATATCCATTCAACTGAATCATTCGGATCCGTGGACGGACCGGGCGTACGTTTTCTGATCTTTCTGAAGGGATGTCATCTGAGATGCAGGTACTGCCATAACGCAGATACATGGGAAGAGGGCAGTACAGACCAAAGAACAGCGGATGAACTGCTGGAGCAGGCGCTTCGGTACAAAGATTACTGGGGCAGTGAAGGCGGGATCACCGTGAGCGGCGGGGAACCGCTGCTTCAGCTTGAGTTCCTGACCGATCTGTTCACAAAGGCAAAGGCAAAAGGCGTGCATACGTGCATCGATACTGCCGGAGAACCGTTCAGCCGGGAACCGGAATGGTTCGGGCAGTTTGAACAGCTGATGCAGGTCACGGATCTGCTGCTGATGGACATCAAGCATATCGACCGTGATAAACATATCCATCTGACCGGAAAACCGAATGACAACATCCTGGATATGTTCCGTTATCTGTCCGATATCAACAAGCCGATATGGATCAGGTATGTTCTGGTACCGGGACTGACGGATGACGAGGATGATCTCAGACGGACAGGCGCATTCATATCGCAGCTCAGCAATGTCCGGAAGATCGACGTCCTGGCGTATCACTCGATGGGTGCCTATAAATGGGAAAAGCTGGGTTACCGCTATACACTGGCTGAAACAGGATCACCTTCCGCGGAAGAAGTAAACAAAGCACTGGAGCTGCTTTCTGGAAAATCATTGTGATTTATTGCATAAACTTGATTGTAATCAAGGAACATGATATATATTTACAATATTCTTATGTCGGTTAAAGGAGAAGGCCAAAAATGAGAGCAGAATGGAGAGGATTCAGCGGTACACGCTGGACAGAAGAGATCAACGTCCGGGAATTTATTCAGAAAAACTATACCGAGTATCTCGGGGATGAATCATTCCTCGAAGGTCCGACAGAAGCGACAGATCAGCTGTGGGAAAAGGTTCAGGAACTCCAGAAAGAAGAACGCGCCAAGGGCGGTGTTCTTGATATGGAAACAGAAATCGTTTCCGACGTTGACGCATACGGCGCCGGCTATATCAGTGAAGATCTGAAGGATCTGGAAAAGATCGTCGGTCTCCAGACAGATAAGCCTCTGAAGCGCGCGTTCATGCCTTACGGCGGCATCAACATGGCTGAGCAGGCATGCAAAGCATACGGCTATACACCCAATGAGGATCTGCATCATATCTTCAATACATATCACAAGACACATAACCAGGGCGTATTCGATGCCTATACATCGGAGATGCTGAAGGCGCGTCACAACAAGATCATCACAGGTCTGCCCGATACATACGGCAGAGGCCGTATCGTCGGTGACTACAGACGTGTTGCGCTGTACGGTATCGATCATCTGATCGACAGCAAGCTCAACGATCTGAAATATCTCGGCGGCGGCGACCTGACTGAGGAGGATATCCGTCTGAGGGAAGAAGTCGCTGACCAGATCAAAGCGCTGAAAAAGATGAAGACCATGGCTGAAGCATACGGCTATGATATTTCCAATCCTGCAAGCAACGCCAAAGAAGCTGTCCAGTGGCTGTACTTCGGATATCTGGCTGCCATCAAATCCCAGAACGGCGCAGCGATGTCTGTCGGACGTGTTTCGACATTCCTGGATATCTATATTCAGAGAGACCTCGAAGAAGGCACACTGACGGAAAAAGAAGCGCAGGAGCTGATCGATCACTTCGTTCTCAAACTGAGAATGGTCAAATTCGCACGTATCGCTTCCTATAACGAACTGTTCTCCGGTGACCCTGTATGGGCAACGCTGGAAGTAGGCGGTATGGGCGGTGACGGCCGTGCGCTTGTTACGAAAAATGACTTCCGCTTCCTGCATACACTGGAAAACATGGGACCGGCACCGGAACCGAACCTTACAGTTCTGTATTCCCCGCGTCTGCCGCTCAATTTCCGCAGATACGCATCCAAGATCTCCATCAAGACTAGTTCGATCCAGTATGAAAACGACTGTGTCATGAGACCTGTATGGGGCGATGACTACAGCATCTGCTGCTGTGTATCCGCAACGGAAACAGGCAAGGAAATGCAGTTCTTCGGAGCACGCGCCAACCTTGCAAAGTGCCTGCTGTACGCGATCAACGGCGGCGTCGATGAAAAGACACACCAGCAGGTAGGTCCGAAGTACCGTCCGATCGAAGGGGACGGACCGCTCGACTTTGTCGAGGTGCTCGACAAGTACAATTCCATGATGGACTGGCTGGCAGGACTGTATGTCAACATCCTGAACCTGATCCACTTCATGCACGACAAATACTACTATGAGGCAGCCGAGATGGCACTGATCGATACGGATGTCAGAAGAACATTCGCTACCGGTATTGCCGGCTTCTCACATGTCGTTGACTCACTGTGCGCGATCAAATACGCAAAGGTATATCCGGTCAGAAATGAGCAGGGCATCGTTATCGATTATAAGATCGAAGGCGAATTCCCGCGCTACGGCAACGATGATGACCGTGCCGACCAGATCGCTGTATGGCTGCTGAAGACATTCATCACAAAAGTCTCCTCGCACCATACATACAGAAAGTCCCAGCCGACAACTTCCATCCTGACGATCACATCGAACGTTGTATACGGCAAGAACACAGGTTCGATGCCGGACGGAAGAAAAGCAGGCGAACCGCTGTCACCCGGCGCGAATCCCGCATACGGCGCAGAGAAAAACGGCCTGCTCGCTTCCCTGAACTCGGTCGCGAAGCTGCCGTATGAGTATGCGCTTGACGGTATCTCCAATACCCAGACGATCAGCCCGGGCGCGCTCGGACACGATGACGTTGAGCGCAGAAACAACCTGGTAAGCGTATTGGACGGTTATTTCTACAAGGGTGCGCACCATCTCAATGTCAACGTATTCGGAACGGAAAAGCTCTACGACGCAATGGAACATCCCGAAAAGCCTGAATACGCGAACTTCACGATCCGTGTCAGCGGCTATGCGGTCAAGTTCATTGACCTGACAAGAGAGCAGCAGCTCGATGTCATCGCAAGAACCTGCCACGACCGTATGTGATCAATACATCATGCAAACGAAAGACCGGAGCGATCCGGTCCTTTTTTTTTGCTGTATTGAGGATCATTCCTGAACAGTCTGTGCCGTTTTCTTCAGGAAGTCCTGTATGATCGTGAACCACTCTTCACGTTCTTTCTCGTTGGAATAGTAGATCTCATGCCTGGATTCAGGGAAGAGATGAAGGATAGCGGAAGGGATCTTTTTGGCCAGTTCCTCGATTGCTTCGTTGACGACCATTTTATCATGACCTGCTTCCAGCACGAGCAGGGGAACCTGGATGTCCGCTGTATGCTTGATGACATAGTCCATGGCACGCAGGGAAGCGTTCAGCCATCCGGCTGTGCCGGCAATGGTCTGGTAGTCTTCATCAGCGAGCCTCTGATCGAACTGATAGTTGAAGCGGATCTCCGAAAGGGTATTGCTGTTCTTGAAGTCCCTGATACCGTCAAAACGCTTCTGGTTCGGCAGCAGGATCATATCCCTGTGCGTGACCTTTGTAGCGGCAGCCAGTGTCTTGATGACAGGCAGGTGCCAGCCGCCGAAGTCCAGCTGGATCATCGGTGATGAAATAACGCCTGCTTCATACTCTTCCGGATATTTCTCCAGATAGATCGCTGCCAGGCATCCGCCCATACTGTGGCCGAACAGGAAATGTTTGTCGTCCGGTGTCAGCGGGAATACGATCTGATGGGTAAAGCTGTAGATGTCATCAAGGTACTCATTGTATGAACCGACATAGACGATATCCTTTTCCTTGGCGAATCTGGTGGATTTGCCGAAACCTCTCAGCTCCAGGAAGAATACGGAATATCCTGCCTGGTAGAAACGATACAGCACTTCATGGTATTTTCCGAAGAATTCGCAGAATCCGTGGACAAAGGTAATGGATGCCTTTGCGTCAGGGTTCAGGGCATAGTAATAGCGGATCCTTGTGCCGTCACCTGTCAGAAGGTCTTTACTGACGATATGCTCATTCAGCCAGGGTTTGATCCGGTTGTTCAGCAGGTCATTGAACGAGTCATTTTCAAATACATAGGATTCCGCTGTTTCCCTGGTCGTATCCGGTCTGTTGGTAATGATCGTCTTCACACCGAGATCAATGCATCTGCGGATATGCTCCGGATCATCCACTGTCCAGACATTGATATCAAGTCCTTTTTCCGCACATTCTTTTGCGACATCGGGATACTGGAGGTTGTATACGGCAGGATTGATCGCGTCCATGCCATGTTTTTTTGCGTAAGAAGGAATATCGACCGGTCCGTCTGCGTACAGGAAACCCACATATGCATCCTTGTTCAGTTCCTTGATGCGCTTGCATGTATAGTGGTTGAAGGATGAATAGTTGACACGGTCTTCCATTCCTTTTTCCTTGACAAGCGCAAGGATCTTTTCCTCCAGATGGTCATAGAAAACAATACCTGTCTTCAGCTCGATATCGATCGTCAGATCAGTCGGTTTCAGAAGATCAAGCACTTCATCCATCGTCGGAATGTCCGCATGTTCATATTCCGGATGTGTCCTGTTGTAGTTGAATTTCCTGAGTTCCGCAAGGGTCATGTCTTTGACCCATCCTGAACCGTTGCTGGTACGGTCAATGGTCTCGTCATGGATAACGACGATCCTGTCATCTTTTGTCAGCTGAATATCAAGTTCAACACCGTCAGCCTTCATCTCGACTGCTTTCTCAAAAGCAGGGAGGGTATTTTCCGGTGCATAGGCACTGGCACCTCTATGCGCCCAGATCAATGGTTTGTTCATGAGTTTAATTCTCCTGAGAACATTATACCAGTGTTGATTGAAACAGGGTCAGGTACTTTTGACCGTTTCTCAAAAAACATCCTGATCGTTTGCCTGTTACATGGATTGCATCTGTTGTATCATTGTTGGAAAGGAGTCACATTATGGAACAATTACTGAAAGAACTGATCTCGATTCCCGGGCCATGCGGTTATGAACACAAGGTGATCGAATACCTGAAGAACAGGATCGAAAACCAGGTGGATGAACTGCATGTCAACGGCCTGGGCACGCTGATCGCTGTCAAGCGGGGCGGACATCCCGGACCGACAGTTGCTGTTTCCGCTCATACGGATGAAGTAGGCTTTATCGTCAAAAAGATCGAAGCGAACGGTCTGATCAGATTTGAAAAGCTCGGCGGTCATGATGACAGGATCCTGCTGTCACAGAAGGTATTTGTGGACAGTGAGAAGGGAAAATGGCCGGGTGTGATCGGTACGATCTCCGCGCATATGATGAAGTTCGATGACCCGAAACTCGTCAGGAATCACCGTCAGCTTTACATCGATGTCGGTGCTGCAGACAGTGAGGAAGTGAAGGAGATGGGAATCAGGATCGGTGATCCCATCGTATGGGATACACCGTGGACACCGTCCGGACTGCACAGGGTATACGGACACGCATTTGACGATCGTGCCGGATGTGCCGTACTGGTCAATGCGATCGAACGGACAGACTGGGATAATGTACACGGTACATTGATCGCGATCTTCTCCACCCAGGAGGAAGTCGGTCTCAGAGGCGCGCACAGCGCGGCAACCGAGATCAGACCGGATGTTGTTGTAGCAGTTGATACGACAGCAGTCAGCGATACACCGGAAGGCATGATGGACAATACGCTGAAGCTGGGAGACGGGGCAGGCATCAAGATCATGGACGCCAGCCTGGTCGCTTCCAAGGCTGCCTGGCAGTATCTGCGCGACACCGCGGAGGAAGCCGGCATCAGATACCAGCTGGAGATCTTTACCGGGATCGGCACAGACGCAGGAGCTCTTCATATGGGCTATGCAGGCGTTCCGACAACATGTATCTCGATCCCTACAAGATATGCACATTCCTCTGTTGAGATGATGGATCTGCAGGATTTCGAGGACTGCGGAAAACTGTTGATCGCATTCCTTGAGAGGATGAGGGATCCTTCATCATTTGCGTTCCTGAAATAAAAAAGAAGTCATATCACATTAATCAATGCGGATATGACTTTTCTTCTGCTTACAGCATCACCAGCATGATTACCAGGATCACTGCCGGAACGGTTACTGTGTCCCATTCACTGGAGGATACCAGTTCGGTGAATGCGCCTGCGATGGCACCGACCAGAGATGCTGTCAATGATATACCGGCGGAATAACCGCAGAACAGGCTGAGCAGGAGAGATCCTGTCAGGAACGATACCGCCGTCATGGCACATGTGCCTTCCCATGATTTCTTTCCGTTGACAGGATGGAACATGACTTTATGTCGTCCAAACGGAATTCCGACCAGGGCAGCGGCAGCGTCTCCCTGACCCCACATCAGGATCGCTGCGGCAGCCGCATAGGGATTGTCCATCAGGCCCCAGGCAGTACTGATCAGGGCTGCGAACATCAGGAAAAGCTTCAGGAGACTGCGCTTGATCTCTCCCGGTGTTTTCTGTACGAAGAGTCTTCCATACCATGGCTCGTGTTCAAATGCGGCCAGCAGCGGATAGACGAGGACCGCGATCAGCGTACTTGTAAGTGCCGCAGCCTGCCAGTTCCTGGCTGCCAGCAGCATCACCGTAATACACGTGAAGGCGATCATATGCAAGAGTTTCCGGAAAACATATGACGGGATCTTTGTGAATATCCGGACTGGAAACGCGATGAGAATGCAGGGAATGATATACAGGATCAGCGTAGTCAGACAGTCCAGGACATCCGCCGCAAGCGGAACAGACATGATCTGTTCCCGGAAATTCAGCACCAGCATGGCTGCTCCGAGCAGGGTCAGTACGATGCCTGTCGTCAGTCCGACCGTACGGCTGCTCACACGGTTGGCGAAGCGGGCGGAGATCAGGGAGGCTGCCGTCGCTGTCACGATGCATATGATCATGACCGGCCATTTCTCAAGCAGTATGGCAGGGTGGATCAGGATGTGGCTGACGGAAGCGATCAGCGCGGTAAACGTCATGATGAACGTGCTTGTACCGACAGCTGTCTTGAGTTCCATACCCAGGAACATCGTGAACACCACCAGCATCATCATGCCTCCTCCGGTCCCGACAAAGCCTGTCCCAAAGCCGATCGTGATCCCGAAGAAGAGGGAGATCAGGATGCCTTTGAGATCCAGAGGATGTCCTTTATCCGGACGGTCTTCTTTGGAACTGTCAGGCTTTACAAGGAAACGGATGCCGATGAAGAATGTCAGGAACAGCGTGAAGCTTCCCAGGACGACATTGCCGACAAGGAATGCGGCATAGCTTCCAACCGTGCACATGCACAGGATGCATACCAGCATGATCCAGCCGCGTTTCAGATCGATGTTTTTATGTTTTGCGTATGTGTACGCGGTAACTGCTGAACCGAGAATATCCGATGCCAGGGCGATCGCTGTCGCCTGATAGGTTCCTGTTTCACCCGCGAAGGAAGGACACAGCACGATCAGGATCGGCACCATGACCGTGGCGGCAGACAGTCCTGCCAGTCCGGTTCCGATCCCTGCACCAAGGGACGCGATGATATACCAGAATAGTTCCAATACCGTCACCTCCTCCCGTTGATCCATGAATCGTATACACAGCAAAGCTTCTCTTTAGCAGCTCTGCTTGTTTCCATCCACGGGCAAAGCAGATCGAATGCGTGAATGTCTCCATGGTAAATATCCAGGCATGTTTTGACACCGGCTTTGTCCAGCCGGGCTATATAGTCGAGTGTTTCCTGATAGAACGGTTCACCGTCTGAGACATATGTACAGCAGGGAGGCATACCGCTCAGACCATCTGCCAGGGCGGGACTTGCGTAGGCAGGCACATGGTCCGTACCGTACAGGGAACGCAGATACGCTGACCATCCCCAATGATTCCGCTTTGTATTCCAGACCTTCCCGTGGTTGTCTCTGGAAGAGTCGGTATCACGGCAGTCGATCATCGGATACAGCGGAATCTGCATGGCGACCGGGATATTTCCGTGATCCCGGTTGTACAGGCAGACAGCAGCTGCCAGTCCGCCGCCGGCGCTTTCCCCGCCGACAATGATGCGCTTCGGGTCAATGTTCAGTTCTTCCGCATGATCATGCATATAGACCAGTGCCGCATAACAGTCATCAAGTGCTGCCGGATACGGTGCTTTTCCGGCAAGCCTGTATTCCGGTGAGAGAACAACTGCCCCAAAGCGTTCCGCCAGCATTTTCCCGCAGGAAAAGCTGACCATGGATGCCATGCCCAGCACATATCCTCCGCCATGGATCCAGAGGATCCCGGGCAGGGGATGTTCCATATGATCCGGTTTCAGAACGATACAGTTCATGCATCTTCCGGATGTTTTGATCCTTACGACTGTCTTTTTCATTGTTTTTATTTTTGTAAACTTGACTTTATAGGTTTCCTGTTTATATTTTTATTCAACAGATGTTGGAATTGCAACCGACAGATATTTAAAATCTGTTGAATTGAAAGGAGGGTATTTATGGCTCAGAAAGATAATCAGAGGGTCAGGCGGACAAAACAGCTACTGGCAGAAGCACTGACGGAAATGCTGACGGAAACGTCGATTCATGATGTATCGATCGTCGAACTCTGCGAGAAGGCAGGCATCAACCGGACAACATTTTATTATCACTACGGCAATCAGTATGATCTGCTGGAAGAGATCAGCGATACATTCCTGGATGAAGTCAGCCAGCGTCTGGCATCTGCAGAACCTTATGACAGGGAAAGTGTGCTTGAAAAAGTCACGATGGTGTTTTCTTTTATGGAGGAACGCATCCAGCTCTCACGTCTGCTGATGAACAATATGATCGATCCGGACTTTGTATACCGCATCCTGTCACTCCCGGAGATCCCGGACCTCCTGGGTGTTTACTATAATGCTGAACTTGAACCGGATCTGCAGTATGCATCGGATACATTCACTGTGTTCGGCAGCTACCGTCTGCTGCAGTTATGGATCAATGATGATCACAGGAAAAGTGCCGCAGAAGAAGCGGCAATGGTCCTGGATCTTGCAAGAAAGGTATATCAGCAATAAAGCTCTGCAGTACAGGGCTTTATTCTTTGATCGATAGGAAGGCAGCTTCCTGGGCGTGTATCGCTGTCGTATCAAATACAGGGACGGAAACATCATGTTCACCGATCAGGAGATCGAGTTCCGTGCAGCCCAGGATCAGTCCCTGACCGCCTTTATGGGCGAGCTTTTCGGTAATGGCTGTCAGTATCTCGCGGGATTCTTCCCGGATGATTCCTTTGCACAGTTCGTCATAGATGATCTTGTTTACCATTTCGACCTCATAGTCTTCCGGGATTATGACTTCAATCCCTGAATTGATGATCCTGCTTTTATAAAAGTCCTGGCACATCGTGTACTTTGTGCCAAGCAGGATGACTTTACTGATCTCCTGTTCCTTCAGCCTGGCGATCGTCGCATCTGCAATGTGCAGGATGGGGATGCTCAGATGCTTTTCCATGTCTTCAACGCATTTATGCATCGTATTGGCTCCGATGACAATGAAATCAGCGCCTCCTTTTTCAAGGATGAGTGCGGCATCTGTCATTGCCTTGGAACAGAGGTTCCAAAGACCCGATGACTGATATTTTTCGATCTCATCAAAGTCCACGCTGTACATCAGGATCTTTGCGGAATGCAGTCCTCCGCATATATTCCTGATCGTTTTATTGATGATCTGATAGTAGGTTACCGTGCTTTCCCAGCTCATTCCGCCGATGATTCCGATCGTTTTCATAATCCACCTCAACTATAGTATGACATATTACTGCGGCAGGAAGTAATAATTGTGTTCGGATCATGAGATCCGTTCCAAATCCCAGAGGGTATAAAACAAGGCCGGTTTTCCGGCCTGTGCTCCAAATTATTTTTTCTTCTCTTCGACAAGGTGATAATCACCGTATGTCTTGCGGTAGGAATTGTAGCGCTTCAGTGTCAGAGGGTTCGGCTCGTTCGGAAAATGGACCGGATTCATGCCTGTCTCTTTGTAGATCTGCAGAACATCCTGAACATCCTCGTAGATCTCGGAGATCTTCATCATGCCGTACATTCTTGTCGGCAGGATATAAAGCGGGATCTTTACGTCATGTTCCTTCATGAAGACAGGGATCTCAGGCCTCAGATGCGGGCAGCAGACGATGACATCCTTCTGGTCCAGTACTCTGTAAGCAAGTGTAAACGGATAGTATTCTACACTGACTTCGTTTTCCATATGCTTTTCAATGATCTCATCCTGCATATGTTTTGCCATAGCGCTTGAGGAAAAACCGCCTCCGCAGCATAATAATATTCTAATCATGTTAATTCTCCCTCGTATTTTAATATCATATTATAAAAGCGGGTCAATTGATATGATGTTTCGACATATTTTAACAAAATGTCTGAATTTATGAATAGAAAAACATTGGCTTGATTTGTCTGATTTTGGTCATTTTACTGTCAGTCTGCCTGAAACCAGAGCGTCCCGGATATTGACGGATAATCTGCCGGACAGTTATGCTGAAAAAGAAATCAGTTTGAAGGAGGTATGCGGGAATGCTGTTTGTTCTTGGAGCTGATCCTGCAGGCAGGAAGCTGAAGGACCATCTGAAGGAATATCTGACCGGAAGATCATATGAAGTGATCGACGCAACAGGGGAACAGGACTGTGATTTTGTGGATGCCACGCTGGCAGTTGTGTATGAAGTCTATCAGGCAGACGACCGTTTCGGGATCATCGTTGATGCCTATGGGGCAGGACCTTTCATGACTGCCTGCCGTATCAAGGGCGTGATCGCCGCGGAGGTATCGGATGAGCGGACTGCTTATATGACCAGGGCTCACAATAACGCAAGGATCATTACGCTGGGTTCGGAAGTGACCGGAACCGCTGTTGCTGAAAATATCGTGAAGTGTTTTGCCGAAGGATCCTATGACGGAGGCAGGCACCAGGTACGCGTTGACATGCTGAACAAAATGGGGAAAGTACGGGAGGACCGGAAATGAAGATCGCGATCGGCTGTGACCATATCGTCACACAGGAAAAAATGGCAGTATCCGATCATCTCAAGTCATTGGGACATGAAGTGATCGACTGCGGTACATATGATAACTTCCGTACACATTATCCGATCTACGGGAAAGCGGTCGGCGAGGCTGTTGCGTCCGGCAGGGCGGATCTCGGCATCTGTATCTGCGGGACAGGTGTCGGCATCAACAATGCCGCAAACAAAGTCCCCGGGATCCGGGCAGCACTGGTGCGTGATATGACGACAGCTATTTATGCAAGGCAGGAACTAAATGCGAATGTGCTCGGTTTCGGCGGCAAGATCACCGGTGTATTCCTGATGAACGATATCATCGACGCATTCCTGGAAGCGGAATATGACCCGACAGAAGAAAACAGAAAGCTGATCGTCAAAATCAGTGCGCTGGATACGGAAGCAGACGGCCAGGAAGATCCCGCATTCTTCGATGACCTGATCGCGAAATACAAACGCGGTGAATACATCTGATCAGACAGAAAATATCAAGATCATCTCCGGATGGTCTTTTTTACGAAACAGATGTCTTGCTTTATAATGGGGACAAGGGAGGCTACAGAATATGTTTAACTGTCCTGAATGCGGGGGAAGCCTTGTGTTTGACATCCAAAGCCAGCAGCTGAAGTGTCTGCACTGCTCCTCTGAGATTCCCGTTGAGGAATATCATACAGCCAACCATGCGGATGAAGACAGCGACAGCTTCGGCGCAGCCGTTTACAGGTGTCCGAACTGTTCCGCCGAGATCATCGCTCCCGATGAAGCTTCGACCGGTTTCTGCAGTTACTGCGGTTATGAAGCAGTGCTCAAAGGCAGGATGAGCAGGGAACAGCGGCCGAGATACATCATACCGTTCCAGCTGTCCAAAGAAGACTGCAGGAAGAAATTCAAATGGAAGACACATGTCCCGTATCTGCCTGCGGAATTCAAGAATGAGGAATTTCTGGAGAAGTTCAGGGGCATCTACATTCCTTACTGGATGTATGAAGTCGGATACAATGATCCGATCGTCCTGAATGCCGAAAAGCAGTACCGCAAGGGTAATTACCAGTATACGGAGAAATATGACGTTGATGTCGATCTTAAGGGAAAGACATACGGTATTCCGTATGATGCGTCCAGAGGATTTGATGACCGTGTTGCCGATGAACTTGCACCGTTCAGAAAAGAAAACCTGAAGGAATTCCGTGAGGAATATCTGGCAGGCTTTTATGCGGACAGGCCGACCGTAAGACCGGAAATATACAGCCCGGAAGCGGAAGACCTTGCGGCAGAGCGTATCCTTGACCAGGTCGATGATATGCTGGAATACGATATGAATCTGAGCCGAAGCGAGGAAGCGATGAAGAAGCGCATCAATGCGGAGGCAATCAACAGTGACACGGCACTGTTCCCGGTATGGTTCCTGACCTGGCGGAACAATAACAGGGTCGCTTACGCGATCATGAACGGCCAGACGGGAAAACTGTCCTTTGACGTGCCGGCTGATGTGAAGAAGGTACTGATCGGATCGCTGCTCACAGCAATCCTGGTCTATTTCGGACTGGACAGATATATCGCTGTGACGGCGATCACGGCATTGTTCTTTGTCAGTCTCTGCACACCGATCGTTGCGAATATGATCCGGGCCGAGGCAGAGAAGGTATTCATCAGGGAAAACCATCTACATGACAAAGGCTATGGAACTATAGACGGAAAAAAAGCCGGACTGGTAGAGTCGTCCATGGGAAACGGCATCATTGTATTCATGGCTATCGCTGCAGCGTCATTCGTCTGGATCGGCGAAGCACGTGTTTTCAGCATGATCATCCTTCTGCTGGCAGATCTGTATATGGCATACTGCACGATCAGATATGCCGGATCGATCAGCCGGAAGGCACAGTTTATCCTGCCGGCACTGTTCACAGCACTGATCCCGGTCATGGCTGCCGTGATCTACTGGATCGATCCGGTCAGTGACCTGAATTACTACGCGGTGATCATACTTGCGCTGATCGTTATGCTGTACAGCTGTCTGTCACTGATCCTGAATTACAATCTCTCAGCGACAAGACCCATTCCGAACTTCACGGAACGGAAAGGAGGGGACGACAGTGAAAAGGATTATTGATCTCTGTTTCTGCATCATTGCAGTGTTCGTTCTTGTCCTGCCCGTATGTGCCGAGGGCGGGCCACTCTATACAGATCCTGATACCGGCTATTCCGTATACATCCAGGATGACGCGGATATCTTAAGTCCTGAAGAGGAAGCGAAGCTGGCCGAAGACATGAAGCCTGTTACGGAATTCGGCAACGCTGTCTTTGTCAGCAATACCGAATACAACAGTTCCACGCCGCAGCTTGCCAAAGAGTATTACCGGACATATTCCGGCACGGACAGCGGGACGCTGTTCATGGTGGATATGTACAACCGTTATATCTATATCTACTCGGACGGTGAGATCTATAAAACAGTCACCAGATCATATGCCGATACGATCACGGACAACACCTACGCCAAGGCTTCCAAGGGCCTGTACTATGAATGTGCTTCCGAAGCATTCGGACAGATTCATACACTTCTGGAAGGCGGAAAGGTCGCCAGGCCGATGAAGGTGATCACCAACATCCTGATGGCGGTATGCATAGCCGTGATCCTGAATTATGAGCTCGTCATGATCAGCCGGAGAAAGAAATATGTTTCTGCCGCACAGGCCGCGGAGGCGATCAGTTCATTTGCGGCGATCGCTGCGATCACACCGAAATTCCTGAAAAGGACCAAAACCTATATTCCTCCCGCATCAGTTTCTTCCGGAGGCGGATCCTCCGGAGGTTATTCCGGCGGAGGCGGAGGAGGCGGCTTCTCCGGCGGAGGAGGCGGATCTTCAGGCGGAGGCGGAGGCCACAGATTCTGATGATCGGAAACTACAGGGTGATCACGCTGTGCGGCAGTACACGCTTCAAGGATGCCTTTATGGAAGCGCAGAAGCGTCTGACACTGGACGGCAATATCGTCATCAGCGTCGGACTGTTCGGCCATTCGGGTGACGCGGAAGTCTGGGAGAACATGGATGAAGGCACACTGACGAAGACGAAGGAAATGCTTGACGATATGCATAAGCGCAAGATCGATCTTTCAGACGGGATCTGCGTGATCAACGTCGGCGGATATATCGGAGAAAGCACAAGAAGCGAGATCGAATACGCACGGATGACAGGCAAAAGCATTCAGTATCTGGAGCCTGTTGAGGAGGACAGATGACAAAAGTACATTGGAGAGCCGGTAATATGCTGTATCCGGTACCTGCGGTCATGGTAACGACACTGGACCAGGAGAACAAACCGAATATCCTGACGGTAGCATGGGCGGGAACGGTCTGTTCCGATCCCGTGATGGTATCGATCTCCGTCAGGCCGAAACGGTATTCTTATCAGGCTCTGAAGGACAACGGTGAGTTTGTGATCAATCTGGTCAGCGAAGACCTGACAAGAGCAGCTGATACATGCGGCGTCAGGACAGGCGCAAAGGTCGACAAGTTCAAGCTTTGCGGCCTGACAATACAGGAATCACAGCATATCCGCACACCTGGGATAGCCGAGAGTCCTGTGAACATCGAGTGCAAAGTCAGACAGATCATCCCGCTCGGCGTGCATGACCTGTTCATCGCTGAAGTAGTGGGCGTATCCGTGGATGACAGATATCTGGACGACCAGGGAAAGCTGGATCTTGCGAAAGCAAAGCTGATCGCTTATTCCCATGGTGAATACCGTGCGCTCGGCAGATATATCGGTACATTCGGCTATTCGGTGAAAAAGCATAAAACACCCAGGAAACAACCTGGTCCCAGAAAGAATAACAGCGTTATTAAAAGAAAATAGTCCGATATGCAGGAATTCTTTATCAGAAACGGGGATATCAGGCTTCATGTAAAACTGGATATGCCTCAGGAAACGGCATCCTGTCCGCTGGTCATCCTTTTGCATGGTCTGGAAGGACATACGGAAGAAGTCTTCCTGAAGGCTGTACAGCAGGCCATGAATGAAGCAGGCTTTGCGGTGCTGCGGGCGGACATGTATGGCCATGGGAAGAGTGACGGCGTGTTCAGAGATCATACTTTGTACAAATGGATCCCGGATATCATGGCTGTCACGGAATACGCAAAGAAACTTCCGTTTGTGACAGACCTGTACCTCTGCGGACATTCCCAGGGAGGTCTTGCGGCAATGATGGCTGCGGGCATGAGACCGGATGATTACCGGGCACTCATTCTCCTGTCTCCGGCTGTCACGATCCCGGATGATGCCAGGAAAGGGGATCCGCTTGGCGTCACATTCGATCCGCAGGATATCCCGGATGAACTGGAGATCTGGGGAGAGCAGCTGGGAAGTGAATACTTCCGGACAGCACAGCAGATCCATCCTGAAGAGTGGATCAGGAAGTACAGTAAACCAGTACTGATCGTACACGGGGAGAAGGATGAACTGATTCCGGTACGGTATGCCGTCAGTACTTCGGAACAGTACGAAAACTGCCGGCTGGCAGTGATCCCGGATGATGATCATGAATATGACTTTCATTCCGATATGATGTGCAGGGCAGTCACCGGCTTCCTGAAGGAACTGGTCTGACCATAAAGATGGACGATATTATCTTTCAACAGGAAAACAGAAAGCTCCGTGAATGATCTTTGATCATATGACGGAGCTGTTTTAGGACATTAAGCGGGAATCCTCGGCAATTCAATTGCCGCAGATGAAAGCGCACCATAAGTCTGCTTCTCATAGTCTTTTCATATTTATTTATAATGTTAAAAATGGTATACTATGTGTATGAAAGGAAATCTCGTTC
>JAFRJJ010000009.1 GCA_017432325.1 Solobacterium sp.
CAAAAACCTCCTCTTATTCTTTCGTTGTAGTTTCGCAGACCACACACGAAATTATATGCCAGGAGGCTTTTTTTCATCATCTCTCCGCTAAAGCTTGTCTGGACCCCCGGACTATCCGGGGGTTTTAGTAGACAACAAAAAAGGAAGCTCACGCTTCCGTTTTTTAACCCTTCAGGCCTTCCTGCTGACGCTGCATGTTTTCGACAACAACGTCATAAATATCACCGATGGACTGTCCGTATTCCAGGACCAGCCAGGGCTCATTCGTGTGGAAATGGATCTTGATCAGTGTATCATCACCTACGACCAGCAGGCTGTCTCCCTTGAAATGTTCATCGATATAGTCATGGATCTCATCTTCATCAAGGTTTTCACCGTCGATGAGCAGCTGTGTATCAAATTTAAATTCTAACTGTTCCATTAGTTTATTCTCCTGTTAACGAAACTATTATAGCACGAATGTCCTTCAGTACCGCTGAACAGGCTTCCGACCCAGGTACATGATCAGTTTCTCTGCCTGCCTGATCCCGTCGATCGCGCTGGATACGATCCCTCCGGCATAGCCGGCACCTTCCCCGCACGGGAATACGCCTTCATATGCCGGGCACTGTCCTGAATCATCCCGTTCCATCCGGATCGGAGAGGAAGAACGCGATTCCATCCCGGTCATGATCCCCCGGCTGATAAATCCGGGTATTTTATGTTCAAAAAACACAAAGCCTTCTTCCATAGCGGCATTCATATCGTCCGTAAACAATGTGTGCATATCCGTCGGGATAACTCCCCGCGGATAAGTGGACGCGATCACAGGCTGCTCACTGACACAGTGCTCCAGATAATCCCTGATATTCTGGGATGGTGCGCGGAAGCCTGTCCGGTAGGCGTTCTGTTCCAGCTTCTGCTGGTACAGGAAGCCGTCCAACGCATGTCCCCTGTCAAAGTCGGATGTCCTCACCTGCACAAGGATCGCGCTGTTGGCGTTTTCCCCGCTGCGTGAACTTTCACTCATCCCGTTGACAGCCAGCGCGCCTGCTTCCGTAGAAGCCGGTATCACCATACCGCCGGGACACATGCAGAACGAATATACGCCTCTGCCGCTGGAGCTTCTGTGTGTCAGCCGGTAAGACGCCGCCCCGAGATCCGGGTGACCTGCATAAGTCCCGTACTGGTTCCGGTCGATCAGTTTCTGTGGGTGCTCGACACGCACGCCTGCCGCAAAGTCTTTCTGGGAGATCATGAAACCCTGGTCAAACAGTGTTTTCCATGTTTCATACGCGCTGTGTCCCAGACACAGGATCACGGCATCCGTTTCGAACAGACCCATCTGCGTATTGACACCCCTCAGCTGCCCGTCTTTTATATCCAGTGATGTCATTCTGGTATTGAAGAATACCTGTCCGCCCAGGGAAATGATCTTTTCCCTGATCCTTCTGACAATGGACTGCAGCTGGTCTGTGCCAAGATGGGGCATATGCCTGTACATGATCGCCGGGTCGGCCCCTGCTTCCACAAATTCTTCCAGGACCTTCTGGACCCTTGGATCCTTGGAGCGGGATGTCAGCTTGCCGTCCGAGAACGTACCGGCACCGCCTTCCCCGTACTGGACATTGGATTCCGGATCAAGCTCACCGCCCTGAAAGAATGTTTTGACATCTTCAGAGCGCTGTTCCACCATTTTTCCGCGTTCCAGTATGATCGGCTTCATTCCGCTTTCCGCCAGGATCAGTCCCGCAAACATTCCCGAGGGTCCGAATCCGACGACCACGGGACGGCGCGCATGAAGCGGTGCTTCCGGACAGACATAGGTATATCTGTGTCCTTCCTCTACATCCTTCAGCCGCAGGTATTTCTGTTCATTGCGTACTTCGGCAAAGACCGTATAGGACCAGAGCAGTTCATCGCCCCTGGCATCCAGTGACTGCCGGTATATCTCATGGGAAAGAATATCCGACGAACTGCACCGCAGCTTTGCGGCGATCTCATCCGGACCCGCGGTCTTTCCGATTGGACATTTGATCTGATGTATCTTCAGCATAGTCTCTCCTTCCGGTCTTCTGCATGCCCATTCTACAACAACAGCAAACTTAAACAAATCATAAATATCTGTCACTGGATTTTACAAGCGTGAAAGCCGATAATTGATGCATGAAACGATTGATCATAAAACTGTTCCTGCTGGCAGTACTGGTCATAGCAGGCATCGCCTGCTATGCGGCTTACCGCGGATGGGAGACATATCAGGAAGCTGTGAAAAAACTTCCGGTCGAAACGGCTGCAGAACCATATCAGACATGCGGTGACTGTCTGGCGTTCAGTGACATTGATGAAGACTTTGTCGATGCGGTGGTCTCGATCGAAGACAAACGCTTCTTCGTGAGAGAAGGGTTTGACTGGGTCGCCTTCATCAGGGCGGTGATCGCGAACCTGCGTGCCAAACAGGCTGTGGAAGGAGGCAGTACGATCTCACAGCAGATCGCCAAGAATCTCTACTATCAGTCCGTCAGCCGCGGGATCGATGAAAAGATCGCGGAAGTGTTCATTATGTCCGAACTGGAAGACATCTACAGCAAGGAAGACCTGTTTGCGATCTACGCGAACATGAACTATTACGGCGACGGTTTCTGGGGCCTGCAGCAGGCCTCCCGGGGATACTACCAGACAGACGGGAACGATCTGACAGTAGCCCAGGCGGCAATACTTGCCGGCATTCCGAACCGTCCGGCTGTCTATCAGCTCTCTACAGGACATGACGCTGCTGTCGCGCGCCAGCGCAGAGTACTGTCCGCCATGTTAAAAAACGAGTACATTACTCAGGAAGAGTATGAACTCGCTTTGCAGGAAAATGTATGAATTTCAGTCTGCGGCCTGACCGTCCTCAAAACCGATCATCAGGCCGCCTTTTTCTGCGTAGTAGCTGCACAGACCTGTGGTCGCCTCAACGATCACATCTGCAAACGGGAATTCCGCTGCGATCAGGTCTTTGAGCCTGTAGGCTGCCTCCGGATTCAGACAGTGGGCGATCCTGACCTTTCTGCCGTTGAATCCGTATTTCTTCATCGCGTCCAGCGTACCGGCTACAGCGCGCTTCATGCCTTTGACATTCGAGATCTGCTGCAGTTTGCCCTCTTCACTGGCAATGCCGATGAAACGGATGCCGAGCAGTCCGGCGATCTTTGCGACCGCGGGGTTGACCCTGCCGTTCTTGGCAAGATTTGCCAGGGATTCCAGGGTAAATACGAGATGTGAATGTTTCTGATACTCATGGATCTGCTCAACGATTTCTTCAAACGTCAGGTCTTCCTTGAACAGTTCCGCAAGCTTCTCAATGATCAGCTGCAGCTCGGGTCCTGCTGAGAGGGAATCGATCACGCAGACCTTCTTCCCTTCGTTCTTTTCCATATAGTACTTGGCTGCTGTTTCCGCCGAGTTCCATGAGCCTGACAGTCCGCTGGTGATCGTTACAACGAACACTTCATCAGCTCCCTCATAAGCTTCTTCATAGTCAAAGGGATTCGGGCAGGAAGAGGAATTCGGTTTTTTTGTCGCGATCAGCTCAGCGACCATCTCCGGGACATCAAGATCCTTATTGTCCACATATTCTTTACCCTCGATCAGGATCTTGAGCGGTACGGAGCGGAAATCCACTCCCTCCAGTTCAAGAACATTTGATGAGGAGTCAGATACGATTCTTCTGTTCATATTCAACCTCCGTTCAATCGATCAGGCCGAGATAACGGAATGCTTTTGCCAGCCCGTCGTCGTTGATGTCATCTGTAATATAATCGGCTGCTTCCTTGCATTCCTTGCCGGCATTTCCCATTGCCACGCTGTATCCGCAGCATTCAAACATCGGAATATCTACCTTGGCGTCTCCGAACGCGATCGCGTCCTTCGGATCCGCATGGATGTGTTCCAGCAGCACATTGATCGCGTGCGCCTTGTTGATATTCTTGACGCCTAAGTCTCCGTAAAGAGCTGCTTCTCCGACGCCTCCCCAGGTACCTGCCTTCAGGTCGGGGAATTCCTTGATCGAATCCAGATGATCCTGGTATGACCTCAGTACAAAACTGACTTTGTTCACATCATCACGGATCATATTGGCACCGGAGATCATATGTGAAGGAAGCGGCGGTCTGTAGCCTTCCGGTACATCGGCACCCTTGCCCTTCATATAGGCGATCCTCGCCTGAAGAGAACCCTCTTCATATCCGTCACAGATATACATGCCGCTGTTGCATTCCTCACGGAAAATAATACCGCGTTCCGTGCACCAGTCAACTATATGTCTGACCTGTTCCTCGGTCAGTCTCTGATGCATGATCACTTCTCCGTGATCCTCAACATACGCGCCGTCTCCGCCGATCATGCCGTCCAGTTCAAAATCCCAGTGCTTGGAATCGATCTCAGCTCTGGAACAGCCTGTACAGATATATACACGATGTCCGTTTTTCCGCGCATCGATTACTGCCTGTCTGGCAGATGAAGGAAGTTTCTGTTCATAGTCGATCAGTGTACCGTCTACATCGAGGAATATTGTTTTCTTAGTCATAATGCTCATTCTCCTTCAATGTTATTATACCTTGCAAATCCGGTCTTCCAAAATGGAACTTGCGAACGCTTTTGTTACAAAACAGCCTTCTCTGTATCAGAAATCAGGCGGTCAGGCAGGAAATTGAAAGAAAAAACAGATCTGCGTGCTTTATGCAGATCTGCAGTGTTTGTCATTCCTGCGGCTCTTCATCAAGTTTGAAGACGGATTTGGACAGGTACAGCAGGATCCCGATCATAGCGACCGACGTAATGATGAACAGCGGTTCATCCAGTGACAGGACCAGGCTCTGTCCGATCAGTGCCAGCATGGTGATCATGGCGACTTTTGCGCAATAGAGCGTAAACAGGTACCGCCGTTTTGAATAGACGGACACACCGAAGGCAAAGTTCATGAATGAAGACGGTGTGAACGGCAGCATCAGGATCAGGAACAGTGTTCCCGGCTTGATCCTTTTGACGAATTTCCTGGCTTTCATGACTTTCTCATGGTTCATGGCGTACCGTTCCATCCGGTGTCCCAGGACCGCCCGCCAGAACAGAAAAGATACGGTACAGCCGATGCATGTACCGATCCAGCTGTACATTGCGCCCAGATAGAATCCGTATGCTGCGACATTCCACGCCACGATTGCAGTCAGCGGCAGCATCGGTATGAAGGACTCGATCGATACGACCAGGATCGGAACCAGAGGTGACAGGTCTCCGTATGTATCAAGGATCGCCTGCCAGTCAAACGTTACGAACCATTGCGGAAGAGGTATGTTTATCATGCCACAATCATACCACCGAAACCGGTCTGTAAAAGCGTCATTTCACAAACTTAAAGAAATCTTTATATGTAAATAAAAATACCACATTGCGTGGTATTTATCAGACCATGTCTGCGGCCATTTCTTCGAACTGCCTTGTATAGAGACTGTAGTAATAGCCTTTCTGCTTCATCAGTTCGCGATGCGTTCCGCGCTCTACCATTTTGCCGTCTTTGACGACAAGGATCACGTCCGCGTTCACGATCGTGGAGAGACGGTGCGCGATCACGAAGGATGTTCTGCCCTTGATGACGATCGATATCGCATCCTGGATCGCCTTTTCCGTCAGTGTATCGATGGAAGCCGTCGCCTCATCCAGGACCAGGATCCTGGGATCCGCAATGATCGCCCTGGCAAAGGAAAGCAGCTGTTTTTCTCCCGTCGACAGCATATCCCCGCCTTCACCGACATTGCTGTCGAGACCGTTGTCCATCTTCTCAAGGACAAAGTCGGCGGAAACAAGCTTCAGCGCCGCAAGGATCTCTTCATCCGTAGCGTCAGGCTTGCCGTATCTCAGGTTATCCCTGACTGTTCCGGAGAACAGGTGCGGTGTCTGGAGCACGTAGCCGATGTTGGAGTGCAGCCACAGCTGGGAACGCTCCCTGGCATCCCTGCCGTCGATCAGCACCTGTCCCTCGGTCGGTTCATAGAACCTGCACACAAGATTGACCAGTGTTGATTTGCCTGCCCCTGTCTCACCGACGATGGCAACGTTGGTTCCCTGGGGAACCTTTAGGTTAAAGTGTTCGAGTACCTTCTCCGTTCCGTCAGGATAGACAAAGCTGACATCACGGAATTCCACGTCCCCGTACAGTTCTTCCCAGTTTTCTTTCTTCGGATTGAATGTATCTCCGTATTTTTCGATCACTTCCGGACGGTCCGCCACGTCAGACTGGGCTGCGAGCAGATTTGTCAGACGTTCAATGTTGACCTGGATGGCGATCAGCGCGGAGATCGTCTGGATGATGCTCTGGATCGGTTCCATCATACCCAGCGCATAGGATACGAATACGGACAGCGTACCGATCCTGATGACGCCTTCCATACTCAGGCTTCCGCCCTTCCAGAGAACGATCGCCAGTGCCGCGGAGCTCATCATCGTGACAGCTGCCGAGAACAGTGCCGAGTAATGTGTCGCGTGGATGGATGTCCGCTTCATTTCCGAAGTGTCTTTCCGGAAATCATCGTTGATCGTATCTTCAATGACAAGCGTCTTGATCGAACGCGCGCCGGTAATGCCTTCGTTGAAGTTTCCCGTGATCTTTGAGTTGATCTCACGGATCACACGGTTCAGCGTGACAAGATGCTTCTGGAACCAGCTGATCAGCAGGACAGCGATCGGTACAAGGATGAGCACATACATGGCAAGCCTTGCATTGATCCTCAGCATAACGATCAGGACAAAGAGGATATAGGAACCGTTCCAGACGATATCCATCATTCTCCAGGCGACCAGTTCGCCGATCTTTCCCGTATCGCTCATGACGCGGGCATGGATGTAGCCGACGTTGTTCTGGTTGAAATAAGAGAATGACAGTGTCTGCAGATGGTTGAACGACGCATTGCGCAGGTCCCTGTCTACATTCATTTCGATCTGTCCGCACCAGTAGACGCTGATATAGTTGTCCAGCACCTGGATCAATAATGTCAGTACATATAGAACAAGAAATACCGGCAGTGTGTCCAGTGTTCCCAGCGCGATGAAATGGTCGATCGCGTAGCTGTTGAACAGCGGGTACGCGCTGTCGATCATACTGCTGATGACCGCCAGGATCACAGCAAGGATGATCGTCTTCTTATACGGCTTCGCAAAGGGAATGACCCTGCCTATCCCGAACCAGGGCAGAGAAACGTTCTTGTTTTCTTCGTTCATTCTGCTACCTCCTGGCTCATCTGAAGGTCATAGATCCTGCGGTAGATCGAATGATTGTTCAGGAGCTCTTCATGGGTACCGATCTCGGCGACTCTGCCGTGGTCCAGCACCGCGATCTGATCGGCATTCATCAATGTCGTGATACGATGCGCGATCAGGATGACCGTTGATTCCTCGGATGCTTCACGGAGCGACCTGCGGATCTTTGCGTCCGTTTCCGCGTCGACCGCGGAAAGGGAATCATCAAAGACCATGACAGGCGGTTTCCTGATCAGCATCTGGGCAATGGCAGTCCTCTGTTTCTGACCTCCCGAAAGCGTTACGCCGCGTTCGCCGACAAAGGTATCGTAACCTTTGTCAAAGTGTTCGACCGCTTCATCCAGGGCAGCGCGTCCGGAAGCTTCCCGGATCTCCGCCATATTCGCAGACTGCCTCGCGATCTTGATGTTTTCCGACAGTGTACGGGAAAACAGGAAAGGTTCCTGCAGCACCATGCCGATATTTGTACGCACCCACTGAGCTTTCATGTCGGCAATATCCACCCCGTTGATCGTGATCTGTCCCTGTCCTTCCGGCAGGTCATACAGTCTGTCCAGAAGGTACATCAGCGTTGACTTGCCCGAACCGGTACCGCCCAGGATACCGAATGTCGTTCCCTGGGGGATCGTAAAGGAAACATCCTGCAGGACTTCCGCGTTTCCGTTTTCATAGGCAAAGGACACATGGTCAAAGACGATGTCTCCCCTGAGATCAGGTGTGACAGCGCCCGGTTTGTCCTGTTCCGCTTCGGAATTCATGATATAGCGCAGACGTTCGACCGAGATACCGGCCTTGGACATCTGTGAAATGACTCTTCCAAGTGATCTGACCGGCCATGTCAGCATCAAGTTATAGGAAACAAACGAGATATATCCGCCTGCTGTCAGTTCTCCCCTGACGCATAATATTGAGCCGAAAATCGTGACTGTCAGGATCTGCAGTCCGGAGAACAGGTCGCTGACTGCCCAGAACTGCGACAGGATGCGCATCAGTTCGATCCACATATTCGTATATTCCCTGTTCTGTTCTTCAAAACGCTGCCGTTCGTATTTTTCTCTGCCGAACGCGCGGACGACCCTGACGCCTGTCAGGTTTTCCTGGGCGATCGATGACAGCTTTCCCTCTTCTTCATCTGCGTAGCGGAACGCGTTTCCGATCCGTCTGTGGAACAGGAAGGAATAGCCGATGATGATCGGGATATAGCATAGTGCGACAAGCGTGAGCTTCGGGCTGATCGTAAACATGAAGTACAGTGACAGGACGATCAGCACGGTGATCCTGACCAGTGCGGTCAGCTGTTCGGAGAGGAACATCTTGATCGTTTCAACATCGGATGTGCATCTCTGGATAATGTCACCGGTACGGTTTTCACTGTGCCAGGAAAAAGGCAGGTGGATGATATGGTCAAACAGCGTGTCACGCATCCGCTTGACCAGCGTCTCTGCGCCTTTGGAATTGTTCAGACGGAATTCATACCGGCAGAAAGCTCCGACCAGCGCGACCAGGACGACCGTGAACGCAATGTAGTGCAGATGGGTGCGCAGGAACGGTGCCCCTCCGATCTTTGCGATCTGCGCATTGATCCAGGCTGGAAGCGTCGATGCCTTGGTATCGATCACCGAGTCTACGGTATAGCCCAGGATCTTTGGGTTGATCAGGTCCAGGAGCGATACAAGGCACGCGAAAAGCATGCTGCAAAGGAAATAACGCTTGCTGCCGTTGAGAAAATACAGAACCAGTCTGCCTCTGGTTTCAAATCGTTCCTGTTTTTTTGTCATCAAGCATTATTAAAACAGGATTCATGTATTTAAACAAGATAAATCATCCGAGTACTGTATCAAGGATCATCATGACGGTGAAGCCCACCGCAAACGCGATTGTTCCGGTATTGGAATGTTCTCCCTGACTCATGCCCGGGATCAGTTCTTCCACCACCACATACATCATGGCGCCTGAGGCAAAGCTCAGGAAATACGGAAGGAACGCAGAAACGGTACCGACTGCCGCGATCGTCAGAAGAGCTGCGGCAGGTTCGACAGCACCGGAAAGAACTCCCATGAGAAACGCTTTTCCTTTGGACATGCCTTCTGCCTTCAGGGGCATGGATATGATCGCACCTTCCGGGAAATTCTGTATCGCGATGCCAAGTGCCAATGACAAAGCTGCCGCCGCAGAGATCGCTCCCCCGTTCAGCAAAGCTGCATATACCACACCGACTGCCATGCCTTCCGGAATGTTGTGGATCGTTACTGCCAACAGCATCTTTACGGTCTTCGGCAGGTTTGAGCGCGGTCCTTCCGGCATCTCGCTGTTGAGATGCAGATGCGGAACACAACGGTCGATCAGAAGCAGGAACAGGATGCCTGCCCAGAATCCGACCGTCGCCGGTACGAACATCAGGCTTCCGAGATGCTTTGACTGTTCCATGGACGGAATGATCAGGCTCCAGATACATGCAGCAGTCATAACGCCTGCCGCAAAACCTGCCAGGATCTTTTCCGTACTGATCCTGATCTCTTTCTTCATCAGGAAGACGCACGCGCTTCCCAGAGCTGTTCCTATAAACGGTATCAGAATACCCAATATAACCTGTTCAGTCATAAAACCTCCTACTAAGTTAGTCTTAACTAACTATAGCACAGATCATTGCTGATGCCAGCCTGATGCTCAAAAAAAAGAACAGGTCTCCCTGTTCTTAAAGCTGCGGATAAATATATTCTTCGATCAGTTTCATTACGTTTCCATTACGGCTTTCCGCGCATGTTGTAACGACAGCGTTTTTACCCTCATACACGATCGTGTACTGCTCATATTTCCCGTCTGCCCGGTAGGAATCATGCCTGCCCCGCCAGAACAGATAACCGTAACCATCCCGTCCGTTATCGACCTGTTTCCGGGTCGATTCTGCGACCCATTCCTCAGGCAGCAGCTGTTTCCCGTTCCATCTGCCCTTCTGCCGGTAAAGCAGGCCGAACTTATGCAGTTCATCGATCGTCAGGAACAGTCCGCCGGCTCCGAATGTGTTGCCGCCCGGATCTGTTTCCCATGTCGGCAGCTGGATGCCCATCGGTTCAAAGAGTCTTGGCATCAGATAATGGACCAGGTCCGTGCCGCAGCGTCTCTGCACCAGGAGTCCGGCCAGATAAGGACCCGCATTGTTGTAAACAAAGTGTGTTCCGGGCTGATATACAAACGGCTGACTGAGCGCAAGCTGTGCCCAGTTCCTGTTTTCGTAATACGGCCGGTCCGCTCCCATCAGGTATCCTTTTTCCTGTCCCAGACACATGGTCAGCAGGTCCCTGACTTCCGCAGCCGCAAGATGCTCTGATATCACTTCGGGCAGGTCATTTGGGAACGCATCGGTCAGTTTCTCATCTAGTGAGATCAGGCCTTCCCTGAGGGCAATGCCGACTGCCGCCGAAGTAAAGCTTTTGGCAGCTGAATATACATTTCTTCTGCATGGCGCTTCCAGCATCCAGCGTGCTTTCTGCCCCGACTCTTGTTCAACAATGATGCCCAGCAGTCTTGCTTCTTCAGCATGTTCTATCAAATTTTGAAGTTCCATATGTTCAGCCTTTCTTTAATGAAGAGATGCCTTTTACCATGAACAGCGTTCCGGTCAGTGAGATCAGGAAGCCGATCATCAAAACAGTGGAAACTGCCAGATGATCCATCAGCACGCCGCCCAGCATGGACGCGATGATGCCGCCGATGGTCGTTGTCCAGGCGATCACTGCCTGCCCCTGGTTGCGGTCCTGTTCATCAAAGTGTTTGTTTGCAAAGTATACGGAGGAAGGGATCAGAAGCGCATAGCCGAGCATCTGCAGCGCCATGCTCATGTAAAGCGTCGTGATGCCCGGTGCCAGCCATACACAGAGATGCTTGATGCTGAAACAGATCCCTGCCAGTGCCATGATCCTATCAACATCCCACTTCTGCATGATCCTGGCAAACAGGAACATCGGCGGCAGTTCGACCATTGCCTGAATGAACAGTGCCGTGCCCTGGTTTGAGGCGTCACCGCCGACATTTGTGATGACATGGATCATAAAGTTGTTTATCAGCATGTGGCAGGTGTAGATCATTACCATGCCTGCCAGTACCGGCAGGATATGGCTGTATTTGCGGAAGAACTGTCCGTAATTGATCTTTGTGCCCTGCGTATCAGATATTTCTTTTTCCGCCTGCGGTGTTTCCAGTGTCTGCACCATGGCCAGCGTGAGCAGTGCCATCGCCATGTATATCAGCGGCAGATAGGAAGCCGGAGCTTTTCCGCTGTGAAAACTGATGCTGAGGAACTGTCCGATCAGGAGAGAGCCTACCGCATACGCGGCTGAGCCGAGTCCCCTGCAGAGACCGTAATTGATCGTCTGTCCGACTTTCTCATAAATGAACGCAATGGAATTGATAAACGGCAGACCGGATGAAGCTGCGCTGAAGCTGACAGTCGTCAGCAGAAGCAGAAGAACAGACGCATCCGGCATAAAATACATCGCCAGCGCGATCACTGCCGTAACGATCAGTGTAATCGATACGAATCCTTTTTCGGTCAGTTTATCGGAGCGGTCGATGAGCGGGGCAAATACAGCCTGCAGCACGACGCCGAAGATACTGACACAGGACAGTACCGCACCGACTGCAGAGTTGGTAAACCCCTTTGCCAGCAGGAAATTGGCTGCGTAGCCGACTGTTGAGCAGATCAGGAACATATAGAATATGTTGATCAGGGCATATTTCAGATTGAGATATTTGTACTTCATTCAGTTTTATCCTCTTTAATCAGAACTTTCCGTGTGTTCCGCCATGTGTCTGTCCGTCTGTCGTATGTGTTTCCGATCCCTCGGATGAGGACTTCCTGTCGATCTTGCGGCGGGTAATGACCGTGTCGATCAGACGGTTTCTGGATACGCCGATATTCACGCTGTCCTTCACAACATATGAATCAGCTTTTTCTTTTGTGTATACGCTCTTTAACTGAGACTTCATCGCGCCTGTGGGCAGCAGCGCGCCAAGCGCGCCGAGCAGCAGAGACAGCGGGATCCAGATCAGGCTGAGCGCTTTCTTCGGAAGATTTCCTTTATCATAGGGTTTTCCTGTCTCAGCCTGTACGAGGAACTGATCCGCCAGATCCGTATAGGCGTCGAAGACTTTGTAGTAGTTTCCTTTGCTCATGTCTGACTTCAGCTGTTTGATCAGGTATTCCTGACCGGCAGTGGTAAACGCTCCGATCGCTTTTCCTTTCGTGGAAAAGGCAAACTCCCTTTCTGCCTCACTGATGAGAAGCAGGATACCGCTGTCTGTCGGACCGTATCCCAGATCGTTGAGATCAAAGAACCGGTCTGCGTAAGTCTGCACATCGATTCCGTCCAGCGTGTCCGTCAGGGCACCCGCAACGGTAATGCCGTGTTCCGTACTGACCGCGTCCATTTTCTGTATCAGGGCTGTCAGCTGTGAACTGTCCAGTTTTCCGGTGAAGTCCGTCATCCGCTCAGCTGATGTTTCCGACGGTGTGACCGGGATCTTATGCTGTCCGAACAGATCTTCGGCATAGTCAAGATATCCTTCAACGCATTCATAGATATCTTCATCACACAGGAACGCGTTCCATAGCCGGTCTGATTCCGCGTCATCTACGTACTGGGCCGCATTCCCGGCAGGATATACATAATATTCATCTGCATCGACAGCCAGTATGATCCCGTCTGCCGAAGGCGCATGCGCATTGTATTCGCTCATGGCATAGTCGATCAGACTTCCGGTATTTGTTTCATCCAGCAGCAGGAGTACCGAATATCCTGTTTCCTGCAGGATCTCCTGCGCTTCCTGATCCAGTTCTGCTTTCTGGGCAGCTGTCAGATATCCGTCATAATCCAGAATAAATTCATCAGTCTGCGCTGAAACAGGTACAGCCAGCGCGCTCATCATCAGGGATATGACTGCCGGCAATAATACTTTCTTCATCATTCTCCCCTCCTTAGTGCAGCAGATTTGCGAGCAGATAAACGGCTGCCGCAATGCCTGCGCCGTATAACGCGAACCATTTCCGGTAAGCGGACTGGTCGATCGGAAGATCACCCACAAATTTTCCTGTCTGTCCGTTCATCGCGAATGTATATGTTTTATCATTCCATACAGTATTCAGGATCCAGACCGGATAAAGAACATATCTTGCCTGAATGTCCGGAATGATCTGTGAGAATGTTTCCTGTACATCCGTATAGTCCGATACGGTATCCAGGAAGATATCCCTGGTCGATCTCTCGAGGCGTTCCCTTGCCCGTTCGATCGTTTCATCCGTACCGATGCTGTAGCGGTCTGCGGAATATCCCGCAAGATATCCGGGGTTGAACGCAGCAGCTTCCGACAGATCAAACGGCTCGATCGATTCCATCATGTCATCCGGCATCTTGACTGAGGCATCAACGGGGATCGCTTCAAAACGGAGCGTTCCCCTGCGGAACAGTTTGAATGTTTTTGTCTCCGTTACCTCTTCATCATTCTCTTTCCATGTATTTTCTGTTTTGGCATCATAGGAGAACTTTGCGTCCACATCCGCGTCAAAGATCCAGTAAGGTACGTAGATCCCCTTGATCTCATCAATGTGGTTGTCCTCCGTAAATGCCTTCGGCAGAAGCTTCTTCCCGAGCAGGTGTTTTTCAAACTCCGCCCTTGCCGCATCCTTGTTCAGCTTGAACGGAATGACATACTCAGGTTTCAGGGCATCAGAGACCTGATCGTTCATCACGACGGGATTATCACAATAGGGACAGGTGGCCGACGCTGTCGTTTTGTCAGTCAGTATCGTACCTCCGCATGACCGGCAGATATACTCAGCCAGTCCTGCCAGTTCACTGTCGTCCCACTGACCGGCTTCGATCACGCCGTTCCATGAGTCGTCTTCCGACACTGTTGTCTGAAGCGGTGCCGCGTTGAATTCTTCAACAGTATATTCACTGTCGCAGAACGGACAGCAAAGTTTCTGTTTTTCACTGCTGAACTCAAGCGGGCCTCCGCAGTTGGGGCATTTATATTCGCTTATCGTCGTCATAGTACCTCCTGAAGCAGCTGCTGCAGTTTCATTATAATATGAGACTGCCTGTTCTTCATTCATCAGGACCTGCTTACAGCCGCATAAACGAAAAAACATTTAAGGCGGATCGCTTTCATCATTTCTGTCAGTTTCATCATCGCATATCTGCTCTGCCAAAGTACTGATTTCGAATCGATACTCTGATTTACAAAACATGTTATTCGACATAATTCCATTCATCACATGAAAATCGGTTTTATTTCGTTTTATGCATAATTATCGCAATTATCAATATCTTTGGAATGTATGAGCCGCACAAAGCTTTTCAATGAAAAACAACTATAATTTTTTACAATTCTTTGAAAAAATTTAAGGCATATGTCTTGTGTTGTAATGGTTTTCGGTGAAATAATATATGTTGACATCAAAAGGAGAACAACACTATATGAACTGGCAGAACAGACCTGATTTCAATGATCCGTGTGCAAAAACAAAGACCCGTGCACACAACACATTCGGCGGGAAGACAGTAGAAATCCTGTACGGCGCAAAAGACGCTGACGGAAATCCCACCGAACCGAAGGATACGATGGAAGGAATCGGCCGCTGGACCGGTATCGAGGTGAACGGAAAATATCTGATGTTTACATGGCAGCATTCAGCTGAAGAAGGCGGTGCTGTTGAATATGGAACAGAGTACAAGGAAGATGCACTGAACGTCATGGAAGACGGCATCCTGAAGAAGCAGGCACTGTGCCGTGAAGCAGAAGCAGTACTGAAAGAGATCGACAGCGAAGACGCAGAAGCAAAGATCGCTGCGATCAAAGAAGCATGGAATGCACTTCCCAACTGGGAAACCCCGAAAGAAGAAGAATACGCGAAACGCTTCGAACTGGTATCCGGCAGATATGATTCCCGTGCCGAAACCGTCAAGGCTAACCGTACACTGAAAGAAGCAGTGCTTGCCAAGGCTGAAGCGATCAAGGAAGTTACAAACTTCAATGAAGCCAGAAAACAGCTGAAAGCACTCCGCGGCGAACTGAGCGACATCGGTTCCGCAGGAGCTTCCACAGATGATGATCTGTGGGGACGCTTCAACGCAATCGAAAATGATCTGCGCAGAAGACAGAGAGAATATTTCGACAACCTCGACGCAAACCGCGCAGCCGCAAGAGCCAAGAAAGAAGAAGTCATCGAAAGCGCGAAGAAACTCGCTGACAATCCTTCCAACTGGAAGGCTGCAGGCGAACAGCTGAACAACCTGTTCAACGACTGGAAAGCAGCAGGCAGCGCAGGACGTGAGACTGACGATGAACTCTGGCAGTTATTCAACAACGTACGCCAGGACTTCTTCGCACGCAGACAGGCATTCTTCGATGAGCGCAATGCGCAGTGGGCAAAGAGCATCGAGACAAAGACTGCCCTGATCGAAGAAGCAGCTGCGATCACAGCTGAAAAGAACTACAGCAAAGAAAAGACAGAGCGCATGAAGGCACTGGACAGAGAATGGAAGACAGCGGGTTATTCCGGAAAGAATGACAACGACCGTCTGTGGGATGAATTCTGCAAGGCAAAGGAAGAATTCTGGAGTGCCAAGAAGGCGATCGCCGACAAGCGTTTCCAGGATCAGATCGACGCAAGACTGGCAAAGGTCGAAGAACTCAACAAGCAGATCGAAGACCTTGAATACCGTATGACGATCGTACCGAAGCCTGCAATGAAGAAGGATCTCGAAACATCCGTCTATCTGAAGAAGGGTGAGATCGAATCCGTACAGAAAGAGATCGAAGATCTCAAGACAAAGATCAGCTGAATCCTGAAAAGGAACCGCGGATAACGGTTCCTTTTTTCTTTGTAAGAGCAGCTACGCGGATAAGCGCAGGTGTCTCGTAAATACATCATAGTGTGTAAAAAAGCAGGGAATGTTCCCCCCCTGCCCATTACCATACGGTTTTGCTGAAGGTCATCTTCCCCCAATGGTAGTTTGTCTTTGCGATATGATCGACTGCCTCTTTGATCTGTTTCTGCTGTGACGGTGTCACATGCCCTTCGATCACATAGTAGGAAAGTCCCCTGTGCGTCAGGTGCGAACACGTCGTGTACTCAGCAGATGCCTTTTCATACAGTTCTTTGAGTGTATCGAGTTCGGATGTTTTGTAGGTACCGTACATGAGAATCGTTTTTTCCGTCATTACTGTCCTCCCTGTATTCTTCCGATCATTGCCTGAAGACGGCTGATCTGATCATTTGTCTTATCACATTCCTGTCGCATTCTCTCCATTGCCCGGTTCAGCACCATGACCCTGTCGCAGTCCGGATCATCCAGGATCTCCGAGATCTCGGACAGACGAAGTCCCGCTTCGCGGTATCTCAGGATCATGCGCAGACGCATCAGCGTTCCGGCGTCATACTGTTTGAAGTTCTGCGTGCCTCTCCGGCATACAGGTTTCAGCAGGCCGGTCCTGTCATAGTAAAAGAGTGTCTTTCTGGTCACTCCTGTGAGCGCGCAGATCTCCGATACACTGTACAGATGGATCGATGTGTCCCTTAGGGAACGGCGTGCCTGTTCTTCCTTCATCCTGCTTACCTGCAGGCAAATCGTAGCTTAAGGATCAGGCTGTATCCATGCCCAAAAGTTTTCCAAAACGATCAGGATTCTTCCTCTTTTTCCGCCTTTCTGCGGGCAACAGCCTCCTCCATGCGTCTGGCATTGCTGCGGCGGATCCCGTTCAGAGCGTCTTCCCGGTTTTCATAGATCTCATCCGGTTCCAGAACATTCAGCCAGCCGCATACCCTGCACTGCCATACAGGCAGATGATCATCAAAGCCTTCCTGTTCATTCAGATGTTCCAGGCACTGATCGCAGTACCATTCAATATCGGGAAATCTCTGATCAAACGCGTCCCCGTAATATACCGGTTCGTATTCCTCAGGGAAAAACAGGTAGTGGATCTTGTCAAGCAGTGTTCCGTCCTCGCTTGACTGTCTGTGCACGGCGATCATGGAACTGTCAAACATCCGCAGTACCCTGCCCGACTCATTTCTCAGAAGTCCCCCGAGCAGCAGCCAGAGATAGGCTGTTGCCAGGCTCTGTCTGTCATACAGGGTCAGCTGGTATGCTGCGTTGTAAAGGATCCCGTCAAAGCATTCATCATCCATCGGAAACGGCTCGCTGTTCTTACTGTACTCATCCATTTCTGCTCTGTTTTCAGCCATTTCCAGAACAGCCTGCAGTACGGTCTCGCCGAACGCGTCTGCCTGTTCATCAGTGAATGCTTCGATATGCTTATATACATGTTCCTGCAGTCCGGTCAGCAGGTCCATGTCCGTCACCATCAGGTTTGCCAGGTGCTTACGGATCAGTTCTGCTGTCTTCCGCTCCTTTTCCTGGTTTCCCTTTGCGGTGCCGATCAGCCTGCCGGTGATCTGGGCGATCCTTCTGCTGCCCCCGGAATACAGTTTCCCGTGATCCCGTGACGCATAGATCCGGTACTCCATATCCACGTATTCCGCTTCCTGCTTCCCGGGCTTTTCCCTGACCGTAATGATCAGTCCCGGAAACCATTCTTCCAGAATATCCAGCTGGGAACCGGCATTGATCCCGAGAAATGATGTGTACAGTTCTGCAGCATAGCCAAGTCTTAATTCCATAAGTATTCTCCTTCCATGGTTTCATAACAGGAAGTGTTTATGATGCGAAAAAAAGGATCCGTGTTTATGACAGATCCTTATTTAAAGCAGGTTTCAATTATTTCATCATGGAAGCAAGGATGTTCAGCAGCTGTGTGCCATCCATCTGGGCAGAAGGCTGCTGGACAGGCTGCTGAGCCTGACCCAGTCCGCCGAGCAGATTGAGCAGTGAACTTGCGCTGGCTGCTGTGTTTGAAGCAGGTGCCGCTGCCTGTGATGTTCCGCCGAGCAGGTTGAGCAATGAACTGGCGCTGGCTGCTGTATTTGAAGCAGGTGCTGCTGCCTGTGTTGTTCCGCCGAGGAGTGAGTTCAGAAGGCCTGCCGCACCGGAAGGCTGCTGAGCCTGTGCCTGCTGGACTGTCTGTCCTGCGAATGTGTTGAAAAGGCTTGTCAGATCAGCTGCGGGAGCTGCTGCAGGTGCTGCTGCGGCTGCTGTCTGCTGCTGCTGAGCGGAAGAAGCTGCTGCTGCGGAAAGTGCGGAGAGCAGAGCCGGCGCAAGGCTTGCCAGACCTCTGGTGACTTCTTCACCCTTCAGGCCTGTTTCTTCAGCCAGGTCAGCAACGACTTTCTTCTCATCTTTGCCGAGGATATGACGGATGATCTTGCCGCCGTCTTCTTCGTCAACTTCGTCGATCTGTTCAGCCATGGAACGCTTGCTTGTATGCTGTGTCAGAGCGCTCAGCAGGGATGCTGCGCCGCCCTGTGAAAGAACGTTCTGTGTCAGATACTTGATCAGGATAGGCAGAGCTGCCATGATCAGTTTTCTTACGAGAATGGATGTCAGTCCTGTCTTTTTGGACATGGAATTAACGGAAGAGTTGGTAAGCAAAGCACTCAGTAAAAGCTGCAGTAAATTCATATATTTCGATCTCCTTATTCTTTATCATCATTTTACAACCATTGAAGCCGTGTGACACAAAAATCATTCGTCAGAGGAGGATATTAATCTAGCACACAGAAATCACAAAAGTATTCAGCGTTACCCGTATTTCTGACAGAGACAGGTGACAGAGCAGATATAAGATATAAGTATCAAAAGCAGGCAGAAGCTGTAACGCTGTTGGTACTATCCTATCCCCCTCTATAACGCAGATCAGGCTCCCCCGGAGCCTTTTCTGTTTGCCGCGTAAAAAAACGGAAGATCAGATCTCCCGTTTCCATGATTCAATGTTATTTCTTAGTGACCTTTGTGATGTGCGGGTTAACGCCTTCATACCAGTACAGGAAGCCTTCCAGATCGACTTTATCGCCTACTGCAAGTCCTTCAACTGCCTTGTAAACATCAGTGCTGCTGTCACACAGATAGGATTCAACAGTGAATGTATATGTTTTGCCGTCTTTGGATACATCGAAGTACAGGTCGTCGCCCTGTGAACCGGAACCATCCCAGTTGTACATGAACGCGACATCGTTGCCTTTGTCATCCTTCTTTGCTTCAACTGTCATGTCCTTGAAGGAAACCAGCTGGTTCTGATGATCGATGATCTCTTCTTTGCCAAGCAGATCTGTAACATCTGTAGCTGTCGCGACCCAGTTGCCGTCTTCCAGTTCGAATGTAGCATCTGTGATCTCGATCTCACCTGACCATTCAGACTTGTAGCCTGTGACCTTGATCTTCTGACCTGTAACGAGTTTATCGTAGTCAGCTTCGGAACATGCCATGCCATAGAGGAAATATGCGCCGTCAGCGTCCTGTGTATAGACAGTAGCTGTGTCATTCCACCAGGACTGTTTGCCCTGAACATAAGCTTCGATCGTAACTTCTGAATTCAGTTCAGCAGCTGCGTATTCCGCATAAGTCATGACACCTTCGGATTTTGTTGAATCAGGTCCGGCTGCGGGAGCCTCTTCCTTCTTGGAGCCGCATCCTGCCGCAAGAACAAGAACTGATGAGAGTAATACTTTCGTTAATTTCTTCATGATAATCGTTCCCCCTTTCAATGGAACATAATTAATTATAACTGAATTGTCTGAAAGCTGTGAATAATTGATGATCAGGCTTCTTCTTTCTTTTGTTTTGCCCGCATGCGCAGGACATAGGCGCCGATGCATACCCATGTTGCGGCCAGGATACCGAGCATCCATTTCGCTGTTGCGGGAAGCGGTCCGAGGTCTTCCCTGGATTCTCCCCCGGCAGCAGATCCCTGATCCAGACGGTACAGGGCGGAAACATTGCTGAAGAGTTTTTCCATATACGCTTCATTGATCGTTTCCTTGCGGTTGACCGATTTGGTAACATTTTCGATCATCTGTCCTGCCGCGTCACGCAGTGATGTGGAACCGTTGAAGACCGGGGTTACAAATGTATTCTCGGTATTTTCCAGCAGGAGCTGTGTCGCTTCGATCTTGACATTGTAATGCAGGTCATTGTCTTCCCCGCTTCTTGCCAGGTAATCCTGATAAGAGGCGTCGTTCCTTGCCTTCATCGTTACCGGAACGTATCCTTCGGTTTCCGAATAAGCGATCTGGACATCGTTTGTCAGCAGATACTGGGCAAACAGCCAGGATGCCAGGACTTCCTGGGGATCACGCTTGTTGAAGATGCAGATGGAGGGACCCTGTGAGATCATATAAGGCTCGGAAGGATCGAACTGCGGAACTGTCATGACCGCTGTTTCGAATTCGACAAACTTATCCGCGCTGATATCCGACAGAGGCGCGTATGTGCCCATCCATGTCGCACCGGCTGTTGAGTCGATCGCGAAGATGCACTGACCTGCATCCAGGAAGTTTGCCGGATAGCTTGAGATCTTGAATGTCGAGAAAGCGCCGCTCTTTGCATGCTCGGCTACCGTATAGAGAATTTCCTTGGTCGTATCATTGAAGATCTCGATCTCTCCGTTCTCATTGGAATAGCCCGCGCCCTTCTGCTTCAGCATCTGGATCATCATGTTGTCGGTGGACTTGTAGATGATCGGGATCATGACCTTCTGTCCATTGACTTTATAATTGCCGGACGCATCTTTCGCAGTAGCAGCTTCGGCAACCTCGAACATGAAGTCCCATGTCAGGGTCTCGGGCAGTTCATAGCCGAGTTTTTCGACAAATGTCTTATTGATGTAGACCGCTTCCGTCGAACGCATGTACGGAATTGCATAATGTGCTCCCGAGACGATGCATTCATCCAGGAATTCCATGATCATTTCGTTGCTGTCGGGACCGTCATATTTCAGCCGGCTGCCGCCGAATCCGTAATTGCCGTCCGCAAACAGCGCGTCCAGCTCGACCATGACATTCGTACCGCTCAGGTAGGTCGCGATATGGTCCGGATATGTAATGCATACATTCGGTGTGGTGTTCGTGGCGATGTTGGTAATGACATCGTTGTAGATCTTGCCGTAATCCGTATACAGCCTCATGTTGACGGTAATGTTCGGATACAGCTTTTCAAAGTCGGAAATTGCTTTTTCATAGATCCTCGTCTGAGTCTTGTTGGTATCGTTCTTGGCCCAGAACGTGATCTCGTAATTCTTTGATTCATCAAATGATTCCGGTACAGCAAACGCGTCTATGCCCTGTGATCCGTGGCAGCCTGTCAGAGACAGCGCGCAGGCACAACCAAGGATCCATTTCCATAATGAGTTTCTCATGCGCCTTTCGTGCCTCCCCGGGAAACACCCGCCATGATCTTCTTGTGGAAGATCAGGAAGAGAATGATCAGCGGAACCGAGATGACGACGACCGCAGCCATCATGGCAGGAATGTTTTCACGTCCGAAGCCGTTTTCCCTGATCTCCTGAATACCGTTGGAAACAAGGAAGTACATGGCGTCGTCCGTGATCAGTCTCGGCCATACATAGGAGTTCCAGCATTCGATGACCTTCAGGATCGTGATCGTAACGATCGTCGGCTGACAGATCGGGATCATGACCTTGAGCAGGTACTTGAGGTCGCTCGTGCCGTCGACCTTCGCTGCTTTGTACAGTTCCTCCGGGATCTGTTCAAAGTTCTCCTTCAGCAGGTAGATATAGAAGATCGAGGCGACCGAAGGCAGGATCAGACCGGCAAACGTATTCCGCAGGCCCGCGTTGGTGATCGTGACGAAGTTCGTGATGATGACCAGTTCATTGGGGATCATCATGAGCGCGAGGAACATCGTGAACACGAGGTTCTTTCCTTTGAATTCCAGTCTTGAGAACGCAAATGCCGCAAGGATCGTTACCACCAGCATGAGTATAGTCGTGATCAGCGTGAAGATGATCGTATTGCCGAAATACCTGGCAAGCGGTACTGCCGTAAACGCGTCAGCGTAGTTCTGGAATGTCGGTGCTGTCGTATAGAGCTTCGGGATATATTCGCTGTTATAGGCACTGTAGCTCTTCAGTGATGTCAGGATCATCCAATAGAACGGGAACAGGACGATCAGTCCCCACAGGACAAGCAGCGTATAGGTTATGACCGTACGGATACGCTGGCTTCTTTCAGCGGACTTTTTTGCCTGTTGAATTTCATTCATTGTTGTCATAGTCCACCTCACGAGATCGTGGTCTTCCTGCTGGCCAGCAGGTTGATGCACGTAATGGTCAGGACGATCGCAAACAGGATCAGTGCCGCGGCACTCGCGTAGGAAGGATATCCGCCGCTGTCGCCGTACAGCATGTCATAGACATATCCGACGATCGTATTCATACCGGCAGCGTTCAGGTTGGTTCCGAAGATCGCGACTTCATCGCTGTATGCTTTGAACGCGCCGATGAATCCGGTGATGATCAGGTAGAAGATCATCGGCGAGATCATCGGGAGCGTGATCTTCCGGAAGATACGGAAGCTGGTCGCGCCGTCTACTTTGGCTGCCTTGTAAAGATCTTTGTCGACCGATGCCAGCGCGCTGGTCAGGATCAGGATCTTGAAGGGCATGACTACCCAGACGGTATAGAAGCACATGACGAACATCTTTGCCCAGTAAGGTCCTTCGATAAAGTCGATCGTACTGCCTCCGAAGGCATTGATGATCAGGTTGATGAAGCCGTCCGAATACGGGGTCTTCTTGAACAGGATCATGAATACCAAACCGACTGCCAGGGTATTGGTGACATAGGGCAGGAAGAAGATCGTCTGGAACAGGTCCCTAAGCTTCTGGATGGAATTCAGTCCCAATGAGATCAGCAGCGCCACCCCGGTCGAAACGGGAACTGTGATAATAACAAGGATAAACGTATTCTTGACCGCCTGCAGGAAATACGGATCGCGCAGTACATATCTGTAGTTATATGCACCGACGCCGAAGTATGTCTGGGAAGCGGAATTGTAGCCTTCCTCTACCGAATAGATCATGACATCAAACAGCGGATAGATCATGAAGACGGACAGGAAGATCAGGGCCGGCAGCAGGTACAGCCAGGCCTTTGCACTGTTTTTATACATATGCGCCTCCTGTTATTCGCTTAAGAACGGAATGGCTTCTTCGGTCTCTTTATCGAACAGATGCACCTTGAAGGGCTTCAGGCTGAAATTGACCGTGTTTTCCAATGCGGCGGTCCTGCTCTCGGAAGGAATGATCACACGGATCATGTCGCTCTGTGCGGAAGGATGCGTTGATACGACTGTTGTATCCCTTCCCATGACTTCCACTCTGTTCAGTCCGCAGTGCATCGGTCCGTCATCATCCAGGATGAATCCTTCCGGACGGATGCCCACATAAACATCCTGGTCTTCAACACCACCGGCATTCATGACCGCATCATCACCGAGATACAGTTTTCCGTCTCTGATCGTTCCGTCAAAGACATTGATCGCCGGTGTTCCGAGGAACTTGGCTACGAACAGGTTTTTCGGATGATCATAGACATCCTGCGGCTTGCCCATCTGCTGGAAGACACCGGCGGACATGACAACGATCATATCGGAGATGCTCATGGCTTCTTCCTGGTCATGCGTGACGAAAACAGTCGTGATCTTTGTTTCCTGCTGGATCCTGCGGATCTCTTCACGTGTCTGCAGTCTCAGTCTTGCGTCCAGGTTGGAGAGCGGTTCATCCAGAAGCAGGACTCTCGGTCTCTTGACCAGTGCTCTTGCGATGGCAACGCGCTGCTGCTGTCCGCCCGACATTTCAGAGGGCTTATTGTCCATCAGTCGTTCGATCTGGACCATCTCGGCAGCTTCCTGGGCACGGCGTTCCATCTCTTCCTTCGTCAGTTTCTGTGCTCCCTTCAGGTTTTCCAGCGGGAACATGATGTTCTGTCTGACGGTCAGGTGGGGATACAGGGCATAGCTCTGGAATACCATGCCGACGCCGCGTTTTTCGGGAGGCAGTTCAGTCACATCGTCATCGCCGAAATAGATCTTCCCTTCGGTCGGTGTTTCCAGACCGCAGATCATATTCAGCGTTGTACTTTTTCCGCACCCCGAAGGTCCGAGCAGACCGATCAGCTGTCCGTCCGGGATCTCGAAGTTGAAGTCATCCACCGCAACAACAAATCCGCCGATCTTCTTGTTGCGGTTCGGGTAACGTTTTGTCAGATGCTCTAATACGATTTTCATAAAGTCCCCTTCCAATTCAGAATATTATGAATAAAAAAGTAATCTGTTTTTATTGTAGCACTTTCCTGCATTTAGCAATGTGTTGTGATTGCATGTTTATGCTGTTCCTGTTAGTGTAATTAGACAGACAGAGGTGATTATGGCTTCAATTACACAGCAGATCGATATGACATACGGAAGCTGCCGGCAGAAGATCGTTGCCTTCGCGATCCCGATGCTGATCGGGAATGTGGCGCAGCAGTTATACAACACGGCAGACAGCGTCATTGTCGGAAAATTCATCGGTGACAACGCGCTTGCGGCAGTCGGTTCAGCCGGACCGATCATGAACCTCCTGTTCGTCCTGATCATCGGCATCAGTACCGGTGCGGGCATCGTTGTCGCGAAATACTTTGGCGCCAGGCAGCAGGATGATCTTGCCAGATCGATCGGTGCCTGTATCTTCGTCACGGCAGCGGCATCCCTGTTCATCATGTGCATGACCCCGTTTGTGATCAGGCCGATGCTGAAACTCGTCAATACGCCGCCGAGCGTACTGGACTGGTGCGCCCAGTATCTGACGATCGTCTTCCTGGGCATTGCCGGCAATGCGTTCTACTTTATCCTCGGCGCGATCCTGAGAGGACTGGGCGATTCCTTCTCGGCACTGGTCTACCTGTTTACCGCGACCGTGATCAATACCGTACTTGACTATATATTTGTTGCCCATGTCGGACTCGGCGTGCCGGGTGTTGCCTACGCAACGGTCATCGCACAGTTTATTTCGGCGATCCTGTCACTTCGTAAGCTGATGCACATGGACTGCTTCAAATTTGAAAAGGAAATGCTGAAACCCAACATGAAGTACATCAGGGAGCTGATCCGCGTCGGACTTCCATCCGGACTCACACAGGTCATCTTCTCCATGTCCAGCGTTGTCGTTCAGTCACTGATCAACAGCTTCGGGGAAATGTTCATCGCCGCAAACGTCATCGTCATGCGTATCGACGGCTTTGTCATGATGCCGACGTTCTCATTCGGTTCTGCCATGACAACGTTCGCTGCCCAGAATGTAGGCGCAGCCAAGATGGACCGTGTCGAACAGGGTGCCCGTGAGGGAACCATGGTCGCCGTCGGCACATCCATTGTGCTTGTATCGCTGATCTTTATGTTCGGAAAACCGCTGATGCATATCTTTACGTCCACTGAAGAACTGGTCCAGCTGAGTTATTCCATGCTGAAGATCCTGATGATCGGTTATGTCGCAATGGCATACACCCAGTCCGTGTCCGGTGTCATGAGAGGTGCCGGTGACACGGTCACGCCCATGATCATCTCAATGGTCACAACGATCCTGATCCGTGTGCCGCTTGCGTACCTGATCTCATGGATGACAAGGACTCCCGACCTGCCCAACGGCAGCAGTTCCTGTATCTTTATCTCGCTGCTGATCTCATGGGTATTAGGTGCAGCGATGACAGCCTTGGCATTCCGCCGGGGAAAGTGGAAAAAGAAGGCATTCAGCTCATTGAATTGATCATGAAAAGGATGCAGCAGCTGAGCAGTATTCATCATACTGTCAGCGGAGCTGCATTCTTTTTTGTTTGTCAGAAAAACAGGCATTTCTGCCTGTCCGTTCGATCATTTCCTTCCTGCATCAGCGCAGGATCTTCAGTCTTTCATCAACCAGAGCATTCATGCTTTCTTTCATCTCATCCGGCATATATGAATCGTTGATCAGTTCATGAAACAGCTGATCCTGATCTGCGGTTCTGGATATCAGATACACCGCGGCGCGTTCCTGTATCTTCAGTTTTTCCGCAAGTTCCAGAAAATCCTTTTTGCGGATATTCTTTTTCTTTCCGTTTACTGTCAGAGCCATTTCCTCCTGATCGGCAGGCATAACAACATTGACCGGGAGCATATCATATGCCGCGGACAGCCCGAAAACCCTTGAACCAGGCGCATCTTCGATCAGTGAAAAATTCTTCAGGTGCATATCTGAATTCCCTGCGGCGAAGGAAAACAGGAGCCGGTAAAAGAACTCTGTCATATCCAGACCGGTATTTTTCGAATATGCGCGGATGATCTTCCCGCAGTATTCATAGGAACCTCTGTATTTATCAGCTGTCGGTCTTTCTGACAGCTGGCAGAAATCCTCCATCGCAAGGAGACTGTTTTTTCTTCTGTCAATTCGTTTTGTGATATACGCATAAGTCCCGTTCAGACGTATCAAAGCATTGGGAACCGTTTTTATTCCTGCTGCTTCAGCCATTTTCATGACAAGAAATTCCGCTTCAGGAAGAGCGGTATATTCCTGCGTCTGCGGCTTCAGGATATACCCGGTCGGATAATCAACAATTGTCAGTCTGCTGACCCCTTTATCCCTGCTGAGGTGAAGAGACAGTTTTTTCTGAACACCCGGAACTGTGAGTCCTCTGTTTACGGTCTGGTTTGCGAGGTTTTCCAGCTGTTCTTCCGTGCAGTCAATTTCCGGAAGCCGGTCTGCCGCAAAAAAACTCCGGATGCACTTTACATGCCAGCTCACTTCTGATTCATAAGCCGAAGGCTCTTTGATCTCCCTGTTGCAGCAAAGACATTTCATATTTCTTCCTCCGGGATGATATAAACATCCCCGATGCAGTCCCGGCAGGAAGCCAGCAGAAGCCCGAATCTGTCTCTGCCGTCGATCTTCCAGTTTCTCTCCACGATATTCAGAAGCCAGCCCTCCGGAATCAGGCCATCAAAAAACGGGAACAAAACGGAAGAACTGTACTTTTCCCGTGAAAGCGGCATCGTAAGACTTACCGCCTTTGCGTTCTGTGACCGCATATACTCCTGATCATACGCAAATTCATAACCCTCATCCGATTCCCTGATGATTCCGGCAAAGATATGCTGTACATATACCTTCCCTGATCTACTCATGATCATCACCGGCTTCCCTGATATCCACGGGTCCGGCGACCATGCCGAACATGGCCAGTGCCTGGTTGACCTTATCCATCCGGATCGTTTCCTCTCCCTGCTCGAGTTTACGGATAAACCGCAGTCCCAGCCCGGACCGCTTCGCAAATTCTTCCTGCGTCAGTCCGGCCTTTTTACGTTCTCTTTTCACGTATTCTGCTATTCTATTCATAGCCAAATAATATACCCTATCGGGTATAAATACAATGATTATCAATATTTTTATACCCTTTAGGGTATAATTTTATTGTTTTTTATGATTTTATACCTGATAGGGTATAAAATTTCTTCTTTCCTCCCGGTTTCAAGTTGTTTTTCGTGTTCTCCTTCTGCATTTTGTTCCCGAGCTGTGCTCCCCTGACAGGAAACTTTCCCGTAAACTTCAGTTATCACTCACATTCTGTGTACGATTCTGTCTTACAATACAGTCAAGGAGGAAGTGCATATGCTGAAACACATCAGAAAACTGATCCTTTGCGCTGCCCTTGCCGCGGCAACGGGATGTGCGGCACCGGATAACAGCAGGACAGATCAGCTTTCCGTAAAATTCTTTAATGCGGGAAAAGCAGATGCCATCCTGCTCTATACGGATGAAAGCGCGGTGCTGATCGATACAGGTCTTGACGGATTCGCACCTTATATACTGAGCACATTGAACAGTCTGAACATCAGAACACTGGACACACTGATCCTGACACACTTTGATAAGGACCATATCGGGAGCGCCGATGAGATACTGGAATCTGTCAAAGTCAGACGGGTCCTGTTATCCGATTATCCCAAAGACAGCAATGAATATACCGATCTGCTTTCTGCCCTGAAAGCCGCCGGTATTCAGAGCGAGATCGTGTTCGGGAATCAGAAGGTCAGATTTACGCTGGACGGCGTTCAATATACTGTCGACGGACCGGATGCGGACGATTATGACTCGGATGATTCCAACAACTCTTCCCTGATCATAACCGTGCAGTACGGACAGACATCGTTCCTGTTGATGGGAGATGCCGAGAACGACAGGATCAAGGAATTCCTTGCCGAAGACAGCAATACCTATGATGTCCTGAAAGTTCCTTATCACGGCAACTACCAGAAGCAGCTGAAGAACCTGATCCCCTCTGTCCAGCCTGAATATGCCGTTATTACATGCTCTGCTTCCGAGGGCGGTGAAGACAAAACACTGGAACTGCTGGATAAGTATGACGCACAGGTATTCCTGACTTATCAGGGCAATGTCAACATCGTTTCGGACGGCAAAAATATTGAGGCATATTATGATTAGGAATTGAGATTATGATAGTTTTTGCGTTATGATACAGGTATGTAGATAAATACCTTTTCAGGTAATCATAACTATCATTCAGGAGGATAATGACATGTTAAGGATCGGTATGCTTACGAGCGGAGGCGACTGTCAGGCACTGAACGCTGCTATGCGCGGTGTGTTCAAAACAGTTACCCGCAACAGCAAAGAGCCCGTTGAATTCTATGGCTTTGATGAAGGTTATAAAGGACTGATTTACAGCCATTTCAGAATTCTGACCGAAGAAGACTTTTCCAACATTCTGACGATCGGCGGAACCATTCTCGGCACTAGCCGTGTTCCGTTCAAGACAATCCGTGAACCGGATGAAAAAGGCGTCAACAAAGTTGAAGCGATGAAGGACACATATTACAAGCTTCAGCTGAACTGCCTTGTCGTACTCGGCGGCAATGGTTCACATAAGACAGCTAATCTGCTGAGTGAAGAAGGCCTTAACGTCATTTCCCTTCCGAAGACCATCGATAATGACCTCTGGGGAACAGATATGACATTCGGCTTCCAGTCAGCTGTTGATATCGCAACACGCGCGATCGATGAGATCCATACGACCGCAAGTTCCCATGGCCGTGTATTCATCGTTGAGATCATGGGTCATAAAGTAGGATGGCTGCCTCTGAACGCAGGTATCGCCGGCGGCGCAGACATCATCCTGCTCCCTGAGATCCCTTATGACATCAACAAGGTCATTGAAGTCATCGAAGAACGTTCGAAGAGCGGACACCGCTTCACGATCCTGGCTGTCGCTGAAGGCGCGATCTCCAAAGAAGATGCTGCACTGACAAAGAAGCAGTACAAGAAGAAGCTCGCTAAATCCGAATATCCGTCAGTATCCTATGAACTGGCTGCTCAGATCCTTGAAAGAACAGGCAGAGAAGTCAGAGTAACTGTTCCCGGACATACACAGCGCGGCGGCGCACCCTGCCCTTATGACAGAGTATTCGCAAGCCGTCTCGGTGCTGAAGCAGGACAGCTGATCCTCAATAAAGAATACGGATTCATGGTAGCCTACAGAAACCGTGAGATCGTAAAAGCCCCGCTGAAAGAAGTAGCAGGCAATCTGAAGACAGTTGACCCGAACGCAAGCATCATCCAGGAAGCGAAGCTTCTCGGTATCTCATTCGGCGACGAATAATCCGGAAGATCCGGGCCATGGTCCAGCCATGGCCTTTTTTGAATCCCTTTGGAAAAACGGGTATGATATAAGTGCTGAGGAGACTGTTTTATGATCAAAGAGATCTATATCAATACAATGGAAGACCTTTATCCCCTTCTGACCGAACAGACATACCGTTCTGACATCGACAGGAACAGGAACCTGTATGTTTATCGGGGAATGACGCGTTCCGATTACGAGATCGTCACTTCACTGGACCGCAACTGCAAAGAGAAAAAGGCGATCCTTGAGCCTTCCATTCTGCGCAACTTTACTAAATACGCCGCCCTGGAGGATCCTTCCATCAGGGATTCCATCTGGCGGCAGATGATACTCGGCCAGCACCATGGTCTTCCGACCAGACTGCTTGACTGGTCCAGGTCACCGCTGATCGCCCTGCATTTCGCGGTCACGGAAAGAAACATGGACAACATCAACAAGTATGACGGCGTCGTATGGAGAGTCGACCTGGACGAACAGTACCGTCACCTCCCTGCTTCATACAGGGCGGTTACGAAGAAGTACAATACGACGATCTATTCCGTGGACATGTTCAACGAAGCATGCAGCAGCCTGCGGCAGTATGACGAAGACATGCAGGACAAAAGTATGATGTTCATTGAACCGCCTTCCATCGATCCCCGCATCGTCAACCAGTATTCATTCTTCTCGATCGTGCCGACCCATATGGACAGCATCGTGAAATTCTATGAGACCAATGATAATCAGAAGACTGTCAAATACATCATTTCAAAGGACCTGCGCTGGCGTATCCGCGATATGCTGGATCAGTACAATGTCAATGAGCGTATCGTATATCCGGGACTGGACGGCATCTCCACCTGGATCGCAAGACACTATTTCGTCAAAGAAAATGAATAAATAAAACTGTGAGCATTGATAAAGTGCTCACAGTATTTTTTTACAACAGACCCAGGGCGCTGAAGCCTGTGATAAACAGGAACATCGTCACAACCACGGTGATCGTCGATATGACGACGCACTGGGATGCCAGATCTCCGTCCAGTCCCATCTGGACTGCCATTGTATAGGAGCTGATCGCTGCAGGTCCGCCGAACAGTACCAGCAGTGTCACCAGTTCTGCCCCTCTGTATCCGATCATGACCGCGGCTGTCAGAACGATCATGGGAACGACGATCATTTTCAGCAGCGTATAGATACCGAGCAGTTTTTTATTGTCTGCCAGTGAGGTGTAATTGAAGCAGCCTCCCAGGACGAACAATGACAGCGGCGTTGTCATTTTGTTGAATGTCTGGATCGTACTGACTGCCAGTTCGGGCAGCGGAAGCCTGAGGATCTTGAATACGAATCCGATCAGCGCGCCTATGATCAGGGGATTTTTCAGTACATTCATCAATGTTTTCTTCAGATCAGCCTGCTTCCCGGAGTATTTCTGCAGCAAAAGCACTGCAGTGATATTGAACACCGGGAGCACGAATGCGATCATGACCGACGCAACCGCGGCATTTCCCGCTCCGTAGATTCCCTCAACAATGGGAACACCCAGGATCGCGAAGTTTGTTCTGAACAGGCCCTGGATAATGACACCCAGCTTTTCATCCGGGAGAGAACTGTTTCTCGTCACCAGCATTGATACCCCGATGATAATCAGGATCGAAGCGATCGCGAAGATGATCAGGGAAACGTTGCTGAGCGTGCTGAGATCGGCATTCACGATATTCATGAATAATGAGATCGGCAGGCAATAGTGGAATACGACCCAGTTGAAATCCTTGAATGACTTTTCACTGATCGTTCCGAGTTTCCTCGTAAAAGCACCAAGGATCATGATCAGGGTGACCGGGATCACAGCCCTTGCTGCTATGAACAGACTTTGCATATGGTAAACCTCACACTTTTTATTATATGGACCCTGTGTCCATCTTACTGTCAGAATGCACAGTATGACTGCCGGCAGCCGGGATGTTCCGGTCTTCCTTCAGTAACTGCTGTTGTCAGCTGCCTTTTAAAGCCACTTCATCATAACACAGGTACCGGCTGTACAATAACAGATATGCATACTCTACAACGAAACCGATTTTTCATATTCATCGCTTCTATACCTCTTATGAAAACTTTTTCATACAACCCCTGACTTTTTATCAAATTTTCATTTTTGCGTTTATCCTTTGTTGACATAAAAGTTCCTCTCTTTTATCATCATGATTATTCCGATGAACAGAAGAGTAGCTGTACACGTCCATCAGCGAGCCGGAACAGAGTGGAAGTCCGGCGGCACCGGATACAGTGAACCGCATCTGGGAGGAGTTTTCCGGAACTGACAGTATGGAAAACCGCAATTCCCCGTTAAGGATCAGAGAGGCCGGTATTGTTATGCCGGCAACCAGAGTGGTACCGCGATCAACAGTCGTCCCTGGACAGGGGCGGCTTTTTCATTCTTAAGGGACCGCCCTGATAGAACGTTATGTAAAAAGAAGGAGAAAGAAAACATGAAAATGAATCAGATTATGAAAGCTTCAACAGCAGCATTGCTCGCATTATCCATGGCAGCCTGCTCATCAGGCTCCGCTTCCACAACAGACGCTTCAGCGGCAGAGCCCAAGACAGGCGTCAATTCCACTTATGCTTATCTGCTGGATACAACAGATCTTGAAAAACCCGAGCTTGATCTCAGCAATGCCGACGGCGTTCTGAAGAGCATCCTCGACAAGGGTGTTATGACGATCTCCACATCACCTGACTACCCTGCGGCAGAATGGATCACAGATGACGGAACGATCTACGGTTCCGAAATGATGCTTGCGAAGTATATCGCTGACTGCCTTGGTGTTGACCTGGCGATCGAAACGATGGACTTCGGTTCCACACTGGTCGCTGTCGATGCCGGAAAAGCAGACGTCGCATTCAGCGGCTACGGATGGAAAGCTGACAGAGAAGAATCCTATGAACTGTCAAAAGGCTATATCGGTGATCCGGAAAACGACAACTACCATACACTGATCGTCGCGGCAGCTGACGCTGACAAATACAAGACACTGGAAGACTTTGTCGGAGCGCATATCCTCGCTCAGGCAAACTCCCTGCAGGAAATGTATGTAACTGACCAGATCCTGACACTGGAAGGCGGCGACAAGACAGAGCTTGAAAAGGTAGCTACACTTGACCAGGCAGTTCTCGGACTGGCATCCGGCAAATGCGATGCTGTTGCGCTTGATGGAAACACCGCTGAAAACTATGTCAAGCAGTCTGACGGACAGTTCGCGCTGACAGGCGTCAAATTCGATCTTGAGATGTACGGAATCCATGAAGGCAACGTATGTGCCGCAAAGAAAGGCGAAACAAGCCTGATCGAAACGATCAACACGATTCTCGACTTCGTCTCCAGCAAAGATCTTTACAAGACATGGTACAGCGAATCAAAGGCGGCTGCAGGCATTGAAGACTGATATAACCGCATCAATATACGGGGGTAAGACATGGGAAAAGGATTGATAGAAGTATTTCTTGAATATTGGCCGATGTTTCTGAGAGGTGCGGCCGGAACGCTGCAGTATGCGTTCATCGCCGTATTTTTCGGAACGATTCTCGGCTCTCTGATCGCGATCGGCAGACTTACCAAAAGCAGGATCCTGCACGCGGTCATCAAGGTCTACGTAACTGTCATCCGCGGAACCCCGCTGCTTGTACAGATGTACATCGCATATTACTTCCTGCCGATGGCATTCCCTGTCATGAATGATATCTTCAGCAAGGAATTCACGGTCGTGCTCGCACTGATCATCAACTCCAGCGCATATGTTTCGGAGATCATCAGAAGCGGCATCAACTCCGTTGACAAAGGACAAACAGAAGCCGCAAGGTCGCTCGGCCTTACAGCCAGCCACACGATGACGAAGATCATCATGCCGCAGGCGATCAAGAACATCCTGCCTGCGCTTGCCAACGAATACATCGCAATGATCAAGGAAACATCCCTGGCAGGCACGTTCATGATGTACGAGCTGATGTACACCAGGACCCTGCTGGCGAATAAATATCTGTTCTGGCAGCCGCTCTTCATTATTGCCGGCATCTATCTCATCATGACGGTCGTGCTGTCATGGCTGATCAGAGCAATGGAAAGGAGGTTCGCTGTCAGTGACTGAAGCTAATAACGTACTGATCGAAACAGTTGACCTGAGAAAGGACTTCGGGGACCTGAAGGTACTGAAAGGGATCAGCGAAAAGATCATCAAAGGAGAAGTCGTTTCGATCATCGGACCTTCCGGAGGAGGAAAGTCCACCTTCCTGAGATGCCTGAACCTGCTGGAGGAACCGACCGGCGGACAGGTCATCTTTGAGGGAAATGTTCTCGATTCAAAGAGCACCAACCTGGATCTCCATCGTCAGAAGATCGGCATGGTATTCCAGCAGTTCAATGTATTCCCCCATCTGAGTGTCATGGATAACATTACCCTGGCACCTGTTCTGGAAAAGAAAATACCCAAGGACCAAGCTGAAAAAGAAGCTCTTGAGCTTCTGCGGACAGTCGGTCTGGACGATAAAGCAAACGAATATCCGAGAAAACTCTCAGGCGGACAGAAGCAGCGTCTGGCGATCGTCAGGGCTATGGCGATGCACCCGGACGTCATGCTGTTTGATGAACCGACATCTGCACTTGACCCGGAAATGGTCAAAGATGTTCTGGACGTCATCAAAAAGCTTGCCGAATCAGGTATGACCTGTGTTATTGTTACACATGAGATGGGCTTCGCAAGAGAGATCTCTGACCGGGTACTGTTCATCGATGACGGGATCATCGCTGAAGAAGGAACTCCGGAAGAATTATTCGGACATCCGCAGAATCCGCGTACAAAGGAATTTCTCAGCAAAGTACTGTAAGAAAGAGGGGCATCATGAAAACAACATTCAAGTACGATCACTACTGGCTCTACGATGAAGTGAAAACCAACCTGGAGTATTTCACGGAAACCTATCCTGACCTCTGCTCTCTTGAAAGCATCTGTGTAACAGAAGAAGGAAGAGATGTTCTGGCACTGACGATCACCAACAAAAATACAGGTGATCCTTCAACAAAGCCCGCATTCCACATCGATGGTCTGCATCATGCCGGTGAAGTAACAGGTTCCATGGCCGCGCTGCACGCAGCTGACTATCTGCTGAGCAATTACGGCACTGATTTCACAGTCACCAAACTGCTTGATACCGAGACGGTATATGTGATCCCGAGGGTGTCCCCGGACGGATGTGAAACATACCTCACAACTCCTTATACACTGCGTTCCGTAAACCGTGTTCATAACCCGAAGACAGGCGGCATCAAGGAAGAAGACCTGGATGGCGACGGTGTCATCCGTATGATGCGCATCCCTTCCGTATACGGCGCATGGAAAAAAGATGAAGCTGATCCCACACGTATGATTTTCAGGGATCCCGGTGATACAGACGGCGAATTCTTCGATATTTATCCTGAGGGTATCTTCGAACCGTTTGACGGAGATGAGAACCTGAAGCGCAAAAAGCCTGACTGGGCACTGGACTTCAACCGCAACTATCCTTACGGCTGGTTCCCTGAAAACAGACAGGCAGGCGCAGGCAAGTATCCGCTGAGCAATCCCGAAACAAAGGCAATGGCTGACTGGATCATTGCTCATCCGAATATCTGCGCAGTTTCTACCAACCATACTTCGGGCGGCATCATTCTCTATCCTCCCGGAACAAGAAAACCCGAAACTGTTTCCAAGGATGACATCAAAGCATTCATTCAGATCGCCAAGATGTGCCAGGAAGAAACAGGATATGAACCTCTGAACATTTATGATTCCTTTATCCAGGATCAGACAAACTACGATTCCGGCGCATTCGATGACTGGTGCTATCAGTCACAGGGACTTGTAGCCTACACGATCGAATTCTGGGATCTTGCGAAACGCATCGGTGTTCCGTATGACTGGAATGCACGCAGAGCGGAAGATCCTTCTGTCGGCATCAAACGTTTCAATGCCGCAATGGACTGGGTCAAGGAAAACGCGCCGGAATACTACGTTGACTGGCAGGAGTTTGATCATCCTGTATTCGGCAAGGTCGAACTGGGCGGATTCAACTATAAGTTCACACAGCAGAACCCTCCTCAGAAGTTCCTGACGGAAGTCTGCGAGAACATGACAAAGTTCATGATCCGTTTTGCCAAAGCCGTACCGCACCTGATCATCGATACCCTGACAGCTGAAAAAGTATCCGACGGTGTATACAAGGTTACAGCAATTGTCGGCAATACCGGATATCTCCCTACCAACATCACTGACGAAGCAGTGAAGATGGGAATAGCGAAATCCGTTAAGGTAATGATCGACGCGGATGTTGTCTCCGGTAAGAAAGAAGACGAGATCGGCAACCTGGATGGCTACAGCAGAACAAGGACAGGTTCCGCTTACGGAAACCTTTCTACGATGGCCAACGGCAAGCAGCGCAAGAAGCTGGAATGGATCATCAAAGCAGAAGCAGGCACAGAAGTAACAGTCTGCGCAGCACAGGAAAAAGCAGGCTGTGTTTCCGCTACAGTGATCCTCTGACAACAACATATTCCGCGGGAAAGAAATGGACGCAGACCGGTATGCAGTACCGGCTGCGTTCTTTTTTTGTCCTTCCCTTCCGCGTCATATGAGTTATATATTTTCAGAATTTTGTGCCGCATAGTATATTGCGTTACATAATAGTATGTGTTAATGTATAGACGGAGGTACTCATATGGATGCACAGTTAAAACGCGGCGTGCTGGATCTCTGTGTGCTGTCACAGCTGAGGAAGAGGGATATGTACGGATATGAACTGACGGAAACGATCGCCTCGGAACTGGAGATCACAGCAGGTACATTGTATCTGGTACTGAAGAGACTCAAAGATAATGCATATGTAGAAACATATCTTGTTGAATCCAGCAGCGGTCCGGCAAGAAAGTATTATCACATTACACCGGAAGGCCTCCGTTACCAGGAAGCCGGAAAAAAAGAATGGGAACAATTTGTGGAAAGGACAGGCAGACTGTTATGAAGAGAAATGAATATATCGGTATTCTTGCGGAAGTACTGGCAGATATGGACGCGGAATCACGGAATGAGATCCTGGAAGAATTTGAACATCACTTTGATGAAGGGATCCGCAGCGGCATGAGTGAAGAAGAGATCTCGGAAGAACTCGGTGATCCCCGTGAAGCTGCAGAAGGAATTACGGAACTGTCAGGCAAAGGTGACCTTTCTCTGAAAAACATACTTACCGAACTGTCCTCTGTATTCCGGACAGCCGGAAGAAACAGATACAGTGAACCGGAAACGATCTGCGGTTTTGAAGAGGAACAATGCGGAAATGCTGTGATCTGTACAGAGAACGCAAGCGCTGATATGACGATCAGTACAGGTGACAGATTTGAATATGTATTCCGCAAAGGATTCAACCTGTTCGGGCCAAACGACTGCAGACTAAATACAGAGATCCGCAATGATACATTCTTCCTGCGTATAGCTGACGGACACGGGAACCTGGAACTGACCATCCCCTGCTGCACTGACCATCTGGAGATCCGGAATACCAGCGGTGATATTACGATCAGGGATATCAACCTTGTTTCTGCAGACATTGAAAGCAGCAGCGGAGATGTCAGGCTGGAACAGACGGATACGGAACGATTGAGGATCAGGATGCGCAGCGGTGACATCACATTGGTTAACGTCAATGCGCTGCGATCGGAAATGAAGCTGAGTTCAGGCGACCTGGAAATGAACTGCTGCAGCGGAAACGCGGAAATCGAGACAGGATCGGGTGATATAGATATTTCTGCTCATACCGGAGAGCGCATTGTCATATCAAGCAGATCCGGTGATATCGAACTGGAAACAGACGCGCCGGAGATCGATGTCTCTTCTGTATCGGGTGATATTGAGGTTGAAACACCGAACAGGATCGCCTATATTGAAGCGCATTCCGTGTCAGGTGACATCGACCTTTCATTGAAAGATCCGGAATGGTCCGCTGAGTTCAGCACAGTCAGCGGTGATCTGGAAAACAGGACAGGCAAACCTGAACGCAGGTCCGGGAAGACGCTCCGGATCGGAGATGGAAATGTCAATGTGACCGCTTCAACTGTATCCGGAGATATCAAAGCCGATACTTATTGATCAGTTCATACCAAGGCAGCTTCGGCTGCCCTTTTCATGATCCGGCTGTCATTTCAAAGGGAAAAGAATTTTTTATTGAATATTAAACTGCACGCGGTTATAATAAACATGCTGTAAATGCCGATATAGCTCATCCGGTAGAGCAACGCACTCGTAACGCGTAGGTGGCTGGTTCAAGTCCGGCTATCGGCACTGTTGAAAGAAGTCCTGGAAATACGGGACTTCTTTTGCGTTTCAGCAATGTTTCTGTTCCTGCTGCGTTCTCTGATGACATCATAAAAACCGGGCCATTGTGTGACCCGGTCTGATGGAATACTGAGATGAATTACTTCTTCTTGATATTCTTGCGGATATCCAGCGCGACAGCTACGACGATGACGATACCCTGAACGATGAAGTTGTAGTAAGGGTTGACACCGAGGAACTGAAGGACGATCTTCAGAAGTTCGAATACGAGGACACCAACCAGAACGCCCGGAACAGTACCGATACCACCTGTTGTGGAAACGCCGCCGATGGTGCATCCTGCGATAGCTTCAAGTTCATAACCCTGACCCATACCAGCGGAAGCGCCGCCTGACTTAGCAGCCAGCAGCCATCCGGCGATCGCATACATGATACCTGCGGTGATATAGATGAGCAGTGTTGTTTTCTTTGTGTTGACACCGGAAACCTCTGCTGCAACTTCATTTCCGCCGATCGCATACATGTATTTGCCATGGCGTGTTTTGTTGTACAGGAACCAGAAGAACAGACCGAATGCCGCAGCGACAAACAGCAGATAAGGCAGATGGAAGCCTTTTACACTTCCGATACGGCCTGTGATGACCTTGATATAAGAATCACGGAAGCCGCCGATCGGCTGCGCGTTTGTCAGGACAAGACAGAGACCGTAAACGATCGTCTGTGTACCCAGTGTTGTGATGAATGGCGGAACCTTCAGTCTGGAAACGATCAGACCGTTCATTGCACCGAAGCATGCGCCGACGAGAACGACGATGATCAGAGCGACGAACATGTTGAATTCAGGAAGATTCGGGAACAGACGGCCCGTGTATTCAGCTCTCTGAACAAGAATACCGGACAGACATGCAGCCAGACCTACCTGACGGCCTGCGGACAGGTCGGTTCCTTTTGTGATCAAGCAGCCGGAAACACCAAGCGCGATAATGAAACGCACTGCGGTGTTGCTCATCAGGTTGCCGAAGTTACTCCAGGAAAAGAAATTCTTTGTGGTAAAGCCGACAATGATCGAGACAATCGTAAGCATGACCACAATCGGGTTACCTTTAAAATAATCAATTACCTTTTTCATGTTATTTAACCCCTTTACTATGCTTCAAACTGTGTTGCCAGTGCCATGATATTTTCCTGTGTGGCATCCTTGCCGTCAATAAATCCGGTAACTCTTCCGTCACACATGACCATGATCCTGTCGGACATACCGATCAGTTCGGCCATTTCGGATGAGATCATGATAATGCTCTTGCCCTGCTTTGCAAGGTCTGCAATGATCGTATAGATTTCATACTTCGCGCCAACGTCGATACCTCTTGTAGGTTCGTCCAGGATCAGTACTTCCGGATTGTTGGCAAGCCATCTGCCGATCAGAACCTTCTGCTGGTTGCCGCCCGAGAGAGACTGGATCGGCGTTTTGCTGGAAGGTGTCTTGGTATTCATGGTCTTGATATTTTCCTGAACCAGTCCTTCGATCTTTTTGTTGTTCAGGACGATGCCGTGCTCAACATACTGGTTCAGTGAAGCAATAGAGATATTATCCGCTACTGACAGAACGCCCATGATGCCTGAAGCTCTGCGGTCTTCCGTCAGCATTGCAATTCCATTATCGATTGCGTCTTTCGGCTGGTAGATCGTCAGTTCTTTTCCGAGATATTTTACGGTTCCGCTTGTTTTGGAACGGATTCCGAAAATACCTTCCATCAGTTCCGTACGCTGTGCGCCGACCAGGCCGGCAACACCGAGGATCTCTCCCTTACGTACATTGAAGCTGACATGGCGGAAGCTCTTCGGGTTGATCGAAGTGAAATCTTCCACCTCAAATACTACCTCACCCGGCACGTTCGTCGTTTCCGGATACAGGTTGGTCAGTTCACGGCCGACCATCTTTGTGATGATAAAGTCTGTTGTCAGGCCTTTAGCATCCCATGTTCCGATGTAATGACCATCACGCATGATCGTAACTTCATCGCTGATCCTCAGGATCTCATCCATCTTATGGGAAATATATACGATCGCAACTCCCTTTGACTTCAGATCATCTACGATTCGGAACAGTGCTTCTACTTCATTCTGTGTCAGTGATGATGTCGGTTCGTCGAGGATCAGGACACGGCAGTTTGCGGAAACAGCTTTGGCAATTTCCACTGACTGCATCTGTGAAACGCTGAGTTCTCCGAGCTTTTTCCTGGGATCAAAGTCCATACGGACTTCTTTCAGCACCCGCTCTGCATCACTGTACATCTTCTCATGGTCAACGATAGGAATAAAACCGAGCGCTTTTTTCATAGGATAGCGGCCCAGATAGATATTCTCACCAATCGTTCTTGCGGGAATCGGCTGCAGTTCCTGATGAACCATGGCAATTCCCTTTTCCAGTGCCTCACTGGGGTTATGGATCTCAACTTTTTCGCCATCGATGAAGATCTCGCCTTCATCCATGGTATAAATGCCGAACATGCATTTCATCAGTGTTGATTTACCGGCACCGTTTTCACCCATCAGAGCATGAACAGTACCCGGCTTCAGCTGCAGCTGGACGTGGTCAAGCGCAACGACACCAGGGAATGCCTTATAGACATTTTTCATCTCCAATACAAATTCAGACATAATATTGCCCCCGTTCATTTCTAAGTTCGGTCCGTATGCGGACCTTTCTGAAAGTGGAAATAAGGGGGCAAGCCTGCAGGCTTACCCCCTAAGATTACATAAATGTGATTATTTTGTAACCTTTACGTAGTCAACCCAGTAGTAGTTGTCGATTGCTTCGCCATTCAGAGCCTTGACAGCAACGTCAACTGCAGTGTGGGACTGGCCAACAGCGTCGTTCAGGACTGTACCTGTCATTGTGCCGTTGTTAACCATTTCTACACATTCGTCAAGAGCATCGACACCGAGCAGGTAGATGTCTTCGCCGACTGTACGGCCAGCAGCTGTGATTGCAGCAGCAGCACCGAGTGCCATAGCATCGTTGTTGCAGAAGATAACTTCGATATCTTCACCATACTGTGACAGAGCGTTAGCAGCGATTGTCTGTCCGTTTGTCTGATCCCAGTTACCAACCTGGTCAGTCAGGCACTCAACTTCGTATCCGGCATCTGTCAGAGCCTTGATGGAGAATTCTGTACGATACTGAGCATCGATATTTTCAGGGTCGCCTTCGATCATAACATAGGAGATCTTGCCATCGCCGTTGATATCGCCATGGTCAGGAAGTTCAGCAACGATTTCGCCCTGGAATGTACCGGACTGACGAGCATCAGCACCGACATAGCATACTGCAGCGTTATTCAGGATTCCTTCGTAAGCTTCGTCAATTGTGTTACCGTCTTTGTCATAAGCAAGCGGTTCACGGTTGATCAGAACGAGCGGAATGTCAGCGTCTACGACCTTCTGGATCAGAGCATCTGCGGAAGATGTCTGTACGAGGTTGAGGATGATAACATCCATACCCTGTGTAATGAATGTGTTGACCTGGTTTGTCTGTTCAGCCATGTCGTTCTTGCCGTCAACGATCGTTACATTGTACTTAACGGAATCTGTTTCCAGAGTCTTGAAGTAAGCTTCGATCTCATTACGGTAAAGAGTCATGAAGTTGTCGTTGAACTGATAGATTGCAACGCCTACATCATATGTAGTAACGTCACTGGATGTTTCACCGCCGCTAGATGCGTTTCCGCCACTAGGTGTTTCTCCGCCGGAAGCAGATCCGGAAGAGCAGCCTGCCAGCAGAGCTACAGCCAGCAGTGATGCAAAAAACTTTTTCATGTTGATTCTTTCCTCCTAATTCAACACACGTTTTTCAACGCCTAGATTATTATACTCTGAAATTGTAAACGGTTACAATAACCCTGATTCAAAAAAATAATGTCATTATTTAAACTTTTTGCCGGCTATGTTAAAAATAATGATTGATAATCGAAACAGACGGTATTTTTCAAAACCGCAACATTTATCACACTAAATTATTAAGATTTGAATCCTGGTCAAATCTTCTCGCGGAACCGGGATCAGACGCAAAAAACCGCATTCATTTTCCGTAAATATTGCTACAATTACAGTTATGTCAAACAGGACTGTCAACATGACGCACGGACCGATCGTCCGGAATATTCTGCTGTTCGCATATCCCCTGTTGATCTCCAATCTGCTGCAGATCGCATTCAATGCCGCGGACACGATCATCGTGGGAAAATTCTCCGGACAGGCTGCGCTGGCTGCCGTCGGAGCGACCGGTTCCCTGGTCAATCTGATCGTATCTTTATTCAACGGTCTGGCCACCGGTTCCAATATCGTCATCGCAAGACAGATCGGCAGAAACGAAAAAGAAGCGATATCCGCTTCTGTCCATACATCATACTTCCTGGCGCTTGCGGGCGGAGTTATCCTGACCGTTATCGGTCTGCTCCTGTCGCCTTTCATGCTTGTCTTTATGGGAACGCCCGGGGACATCATCGGCATGAGCACCTTATACCTGCGCATCTATTTTCTCGGTGCGCTGCCCCTGCTGATCTATAACTTCTCTGCAGCAATACTGCGCTCCGGCGGTGATACACAGCGTCCCACCCTGTATATGGCCTGCAGCGGTGTGCTCAATGTACTGCTGAACCTGTTCTTTGTGGTCGGACTGAAGATGAGCGTTGCCGGCGTTGCCTGGGCGACTGTTATTTCGGAAACCGTATCGGCAGTCCTGATCACCCGTGCCCTGCTTCATGAGACAGGTGATACAAAGCTGATGTTCAGCAGGCTCGTTCCCGACAGAAAGCTGATGAAAATGATCCTGAAGACCGGCATTCCTGCCGGTATCCAGGGGATCATGTGGGCGATCTCCAACATTGCGGTACAGTCTTCCATCAACTCGTTCGGTTCTGTTGCCGTAGCGGGAAACAGCGCCGCGCAGAATATCGAATCCTTTGTATGCATTGGCATCAATGCCCTTTCCCAGTCAGTGATCACCTTCACCTCCCAGAATACAGGTGCCGGACAGAAAGAAAGGATCAGACAGATCCTGATATCCGTTCTGATCCTGGTCACGGTATCTTCATGGGCGGCCGGTGCTCTTGCATGTTACTTCGGAAGGTCTCTGCTGGCATTCTATACCAATGATCCGGCTGTCATTGACGCCGGCATGGTCAGGATGCGGATGCTGGTGTTCTGGGTATTCCTGAACGGAATGCTCGATGTTCCCGCATGTTCCATGCGCGGTATGGGATATTCCAGCCTGCCGACGGTACTGCTGATGTTCGGCATCGTTGTTGTCAGGCTGCTGTACATCTCATTCATCTGGACCGCGCACCCGACACTGGAAGTCCTGTATTTCTGCTTCCCCCTGTCCTGGGCGGTCACCAATGTACTGCAGTTCTCGTTCTGGCGTCTTTGTTACAGGAAGCTTTGTTCAGGTCTCTGATCACCGGATACGCTTCGGTCTTCCGGCAGACAGGTATCTGTCCCTTGCCTTGCAGACCTGCACGATATGCTGTTCGACAGTCGTGCAGCAGCCTCCCACCGCCTCAGCGCCGGCTGACATATAAGCAAATGCCCTGGTTTCAAAATCAACGCTTCCCTTCCGGGCAGTCCATGTCTTTGTAAGGGGATCATATAATTCTCCGCTGTTGGGGTAGACCGCGACCGGCAGGTCTGTCCCCTTTTTCATTTTCCCGATCAGCGGAATGATATAGTCGGGATCTGTGCAGTTGATGCCGAGCATTTTCAGATGCGGATGTCCTTCCGAAAGGATCCGGGCGCAGTCCGATACAGCTTCCCCATGGCAGGTATGCATGCTGTCCCTGCAGGAAAAACTGATCCAGTAATCAGCCCCGAGTTCTTCCGCGATCTCTGCTTCGATCAGTGCTTCCTCCAGGGCAGGCTGTGTTTCCAGCAGCAGGATATCCGCCCCTGCCTGATGCAGAAGCTCCATCCTTCTGTAATGAAACTTTCTCAGCATATCCTTGTCCATGGAATAACTGCCTGTATATTCCGAACCGTCTGCCAGATATGCCCCATACGGACCGACCGATCCCAGACACAGGGGATACTGCCTGCCGGAGGCTTCACCTTCTTCACGGTACCATTGATCCCGCGCTTCCATGAACAGCTCAACGGAACGGACGATCAGTTCCTCCGCTTCCGCTTCAGAATACCCCGCTTCCGTCAGTCCCTGCACGGATGCCTGATAGCTGCAGGTAATGCCGCAGTCAGCGCCTGCTTTCAGGTAGTTATAGTGTACCTGTCTGACCAGATCGGGCTGCCCGGACAGTACGGAGGCTGTCCAGAGACGGTTGTTCAGGTCGGCTCCCATGCGCTCCAGTACAGAAGACATCGAGCCGTCAATGACCATGACGGTATTGTTTTCAAGGATCCTCTCCAGGCTGGCTTTCATATCAGTCACCTCCGCTTTCTTCTATTCACGCACAGATCGCATATCCGGTCAACTCATGTCAGTTCATTTCTGTTTCACAGCGCTTGAGCGATATTATAATAAGGTCATGGAACAGATCAATTCTTACAGCGAAGCACTGCGGTATATGAAGGAAGGCTTCACCGTCTGCACAGCAGAAGCGGTGCCTGTCTATTTCAACCTGCGGGACAACAGGGTCCGCGTGCATACAGAACAGTATTCCCTCAGGCTGTCCCTGACGGAATGGAAAGAACTGTACGGAGAAAAAGTCTTTTATCTGTGTGAAGACGCGGATGATCAGCTGATCGATCCCGAAAAAGACAAAGAGTATTACAGCTGGAGACATAAATAGGAGGAACGTATGATCGACCACAGCATCGTTTTTCTGCCCTGCAGAAACATTGAAGAAACAACAGCCTTTTATCATGACGTGCTCAGCCTTCCCATTGTCAGCGTACAGGGAGGAGGAAACGTGAAGATCTTCGACTGCGGGCGCGGATGCTGGGGATTCCAGGTGCTCAATGAAGGTTTCCTGCTGAGCAGTCCCGAACGGATCTGCCTTTCCCTGGAATGCGAAACACAGCAGGATGTCGATGACTATTACAAAGCGCTGACCGCCCGCGGCGTCAGTACCCAGGGTGCCCCGCGCAGACATCCGGTCCATCCGGTCTATTCATTTTTCATGAGAGATCCTTCCGGGTATACCGTTGAGATACAGAAGATCATCGGATGATGATCACGGGTGTTTTCGTATAAGATCCGAAATACAAGCGCTTACATTTGAAAAGTTATGAAAGTTTCATTTTTTCGGCCGAATTAATCGGCTTTTCTTTTCTTTTTTCCTTGCTTTCCCTTGGCATGATGTCTAGAATATCCGTGTAAAACTGTCGTATAATCCTTCAGATACGGTGAGGGAGTCTCTACCCTGGCACCTTAAATGCCCGGACTATGACGGAATTCCCTTTCCGGGTCATTCTGTCTTTACGGCGGAATTACGGACAGGGGCTGAAAGAAAATAAGCTCCGTACTTCTCCTTCTTTAAAAAATACGCACAATGATCGTATTTTTGTTAAAGAAGTTTTTTAGTTCAATCGGATAGGAAAGGAAAGAAAGAACGATGAAAAAATTATTTACATCCCTTACTGCCATGCTGATGGCAGTCAGCCTTGTCGGATGCTCTTCCAACAAGCCTGCTGACAATACACCGGCAACGGCAGCCGCTACAGCTGAAGCAACAGCAGAAGCTGCAGCATCCGGTGAGAAGATCGGTATCATTCTCGTCGGTGATGAAAACGAAGGCTACACATATGCTCACATGCTCGGCATCAAGAACGCTGCCGCAAAGCTCGGAATCGCTGAAAGCGACATCATCTGGAAGTATTCCATCGGTGAAGACCAGAAGTGCTATGACGCTGCGGTCGACCTGGTAGAAAACGGCGCTACACTGGTCATCTCCAACTCCTACGGACACCAGTCCTACATGATGCAGGCTGCTCAGGAATATCCTGAAGTAACATTCGTAGCTGATACAGGTGACAATGCCTGGACAACAGGTCTGGACAACTTCAAGAACGCATTCACATCCGTTTATGAATCCAGATATGTATCCGGTGTCGTTGCTGGTCTGAAGATCGCTGAACTGAATGAAAAAGGCGAACTGAAAGAAGAAAACTTCAATGAAGAAGGAAATGTCAAAGTCGGTTATGTCGGCGCATTCCCTTACGCAGAAGTTGTTTCCGGTTATACAGCATTCTACCTCGGCATCAAGTCCGTTGTAGAAAACGTCACAATGTATGTTGAATATACAAACTCCTGGTTCGATCTGACAGCTGAAGCTACAGTCGGCGACGACCTGATGTCACAGGGCTGCGTCATTATCGGTCAGCACGCCGATTCCACAGGCGCTCCTTCACAGCTCCAGAAGAACATGGAAGACAACAAGTACGGATTCACAGCTTACTCTGTAGGCTACAACGTATCCATGCTTGACGTTGCACCGGATGTAGCACTGACAAGTGCTTCCAACGTCTGGGAAGTCTTCTATGAATATGCATTCAACTGCTGGCTGAACGGTGAAAACATGAAGACAGACTGGACCGGCGGATACAACGAAGGCGCAGTTGAGATCACAGATCTCGGTTCCGCAGTTGCTGAAGGAACAGAAGAAAGAGTCAATGAAGTCATCGCTCAGATCAAGTCCGGTGAGCTGCATGTATTCGATGCAAGCACATTCACGATCGGCGGCGAAACACCTACATCCATCATGGGTGATATCGATGCAGACTTCACCGATGATACAGAATGCCTGATTGACGGCTATTTCCACGAGTCCGAATTCCGCAGCGCTCCTTACTTCGCTGCAAGAATCGACGGCATCGTTGAAGAAACCGAGTAACACTTAAGCAGAATCGATCACAGGCTTCGGTAAGAAGCCTGTGATATTTATATCAAGGAGGATTTTTATGCAGGAAGCAGCTGTATCCATGCGTCATATCAGTAAGTCTTTCGGAAAGAAAGTCATTGCCAACAAAAATGTGGATCTGGATATCTATCATGGCGAAATACTTTCTCTTCTGGGAGAAAACGGCAGCGGAAAAACAACATTGATGAACATGCTTTCCGGTGTCTATTTCCCTGATGAGGGTGAGATCCTGGTAAACGGCGAGCCGGTGTCGATCACCTGCCCCAAGGATGCCTTTGATCTGGGCATCGGCATGGTCCATCAGCACTTCAAGCTCATCGATGTCTTTACGGCACTCGAAAACATCCTGCTCGGTCTTCCCAAGGAAAACGACACAAAAAGCGGACGCGCTGCCGTTGAGGAGATCTGCCGCAAATACGGATTTGAGCTCGATCTGGACAAGAAGATCTACGATATGTCCGTTTCCGAAAAGGAAACACTGGAGATCGTCAAGACACTGTACAGAGGCACGGAGATCCTGATCCTGGATGAACCCACCGCAGTACTGACACCGCAGGAGACGGACAAGCTGTTCGCCATCCTGAAGAACATGCGTGAAGACGGAAAAGCAGTCGTGATCATCACCCATAAGCTGAATGAAGTCATGGAGATATCCGACCGCGTTACCGTACTGCGCAAGGGTGAAAATGCCGGTACCGTCCTGACATCCCAAACCAATGAGCAGCAGCTCACGGAGATGATGGTCGGTGAAAAAATCGTTCTTGATATAAACAGGGATTTTGTTGAAGACAAGGCGCTGCGCCTTGAAGTCAAACACATGACCGTGCTGAATCCCGACAAAAAGAAAGTTGTCGATGATATCAGCTTCGATCTGTACAGCGGGGAAGTCCTCGGCATCGCAGGTATTTCCGGATCCGGACAGAAGGAACTTCTGGAAGGCATCATGGGACTGCAGAAATGCGAAGAAGGCTCTTCCGTCATCTACTATTCCACAGCACACGGAACACATGAACTGGTCGGCCTTGATACGAAACAGATCATCGGTTACGGTCTGCACCTGGCATTTGTACCGGAAGACAGACTGGGCATGGGACTCGTCGGAAACATGGGCATCACGGACAACGTCCTGCTGAAGCGCTACCGGAAAGGCAGCGGTCCCTTCCTGCACAAAACACTGCCGAGACAGACTGCCGAGAAGATCCGGAATGAACTGGAAGTCGTTACGCCGGACCTGGAATATCCGGTCAGACGTCTCTCGGGCGGCAACGTCCAGAAGATCCTGGTCGGCCGTGAGATCAACAACAAGCCTACCGTCCTGATGACAGCCTATGCGGTCAGAGGGCTGGATATCAATACATCCTATACGATCTACAACATTCTCAACGAGCAGAAAAAGAAAGGTGTTGCGGTCATCTATGTCGGTGAAGACCTCGACGTCCTGCTTGCACTGTCAGACCGCATCATGGTCATCTGCGAAGGCCGCATGACAGGCATGCTGGACGGCCGTACTGCCACCAAGGAACAGCTCGGCTATCTGATGACGAAAACAGGAGGTGCGGACTGATGGAAAAGAAAACAACACATAAAGCACCCCTCTTCCATATCAGGAAAAAGGACGACACCACACTGATCCAGGCGATCCTGATCAGGGCGGTATTCGTCGTACTGGCACTGCTTGTATCGGCGCTGTTCATCTTCTTCGTCACGAAGCTTGATCCCGTCAGCGTTTATACATCCATGTTCAAGGGTGCCTTCGGTACCGCAAGACGTACCTGGATCACGATCCGTGATACGTGCCTGCTGCTGATGATCAGCGTTGCCCTTTCCCCGGCATTCAGGATGCGCTTCTGGAACTGCGGTGCGGAAGGACAGGTACTGATCGGCGGCCTCACGACAGCTGCCCTGATGATCTATTTCGGCAGTAAGATTCCTACAGCTTTATTGCTTCTGATCATGCTCGCCGTATCTGCCGCAGCCGGCGGTATCTGGGCCCTGCTTCCGGCAGTCTTCAAGGCAAAGTATGATACGAACGAAACGCTGTTCACACTCATGATGAACTATCTGGCGATCCAGCTCGTCGAGTTCTTCGTTGATATCTGGGACAAGAAACAGTCCCATTCCGTAGGCATTATCAATATGGCAGGCCATGGAGGCTGGTTCCCGGAAGTGCTGGGCCAGCAGTACACGATCAACATTATCCTGGTCGTGATCATTACCGTTGCTGTATATGTCTACATGAAGTATTCCAAACACGGTTATGAGGGCGCTGTCGTCGGTGAGTCCGTCGCAACAGCCAGATATGCCGGCATCAACGTTCCTTCGGTCATCCGCAGGAATGTCCTGCTGTCCGGCGCGATCGCAGGTATCGCAGGCTTCGTTGAAGTAGCGGGCATCTCCCATACCATTTCAAAACAGACTGCAGGCGGACGCGGCTTTACGGCGATCATCGTCTGCTGGCTGGCAAAATTCAATCCGTTTATCATGGCGATCATCTCACTGTTCCTGGTATTCCTGGATAAAGGAGCCGCGCAGATCGCTTCGGACTTCGGTCTGAATGAATTCGCGTCTGATATCATTACCGGCATTCTGCTGTTCTTCATCCTGAGTGCCGAATTCTTCATCAACTATTCCATTTCCAGAAGCGAACCGGTAAAGGAGGAACACTGATGTCATTATCACAGTTGATCTCATGGTGTGTCGCAGCGATCACATTCGGCACCGTCATCATGTACGGATGCATCGGTGAGACAGTCAACCAGAAATCCGGCGGACTGAACCTCGGTGTTCCCGGCGTCATGCAGCTGGGAGGCATCTCAGCCCTCGCTGCCGCATTCATTTATGAAAAATCGGTCGGAACGCCTGTTCCGGTCGTTGGAATGATCATCACCCTGCTCGCATCGATGCTTGCGGCAGGTCTGGGCGGACTGCTCTACGCGTTCCTGACCGTAACGCTCAAGGTCAACCAGAACGTTACAGGTCTGACATTGACGATCTTCGGTACCGGTGTGGCAAACTTCTTCGGAGGCAGTATGATGAAGCTCTCCGGAGGTGTCGGAACGATCTCGGTATCCGCTACATCCAGCGCCTTCCGCGCAAAGATACCGTTCTTATCAACACGCTTCGGTACATTCGGTTCCATCTTCCTGTCCCATGGATGGATGGTCTATACGGCGATCATCATTGCGCTGATCGCGCAGTATTTCCTGAGCAGGACAAGAACAGGTCTGAATCTCCGCGCTGTCGGTGAAAACCCGGCTACTGCCGATGCGGCAGGCATCAACGTTACGAAGTACAAGTACCTCGCTTCCGTGATCGGTGCCGCCATCTGCGGTCTGGGCGGACTGTTCTATGTCATGGACTACATCCAGGGAACATGGGCAAACGACTCCGCCATTGAAGCGCTCGGCTGGCTTGCCGTGGCACTGGTCATCTTTACCAGCTGGAAGCCGAAAAATTCGATCTGGGGCGCCTACCTGTTCGGCCTGTGCTATTGGGCATACATCTACATTCCTGCGGGCATCTCGAAATTTTTTGCCGCAAAGCTGAAGCTGACGAACCTGACATACATGCAGAATCTGTATAAGATGCTGCCGTATCTGGTAACGATCGTAGTATTGTGTGTCGTATCCAGACGGAGAAAGCGTGAAAATCAGGCTCCTGCATCGCTTGGAATCAGTTATTTCAGAGAAGAACGCTGATCATAAACTCAAAGGAACCCGGCCGGGTTCCTTTTCTTCTGTCTTTGGTTTGATCGTTCCTGCTCAGGAAACTGTAACCTCTCCGGCAAGGACGCGCTTGTAGTCAGCGAGGTTCTTTTCCAGCAGTGCGGGCGTATCCAGTCCGTACGGACATCTGGAAGCACACTGATAGCAGTGCAGGCAGTTTTCGATCTTCATCATTTCAGCCTGGTTCTCTTCATTGAGCCATTTCGCGGACGGTGCCCTTCTCAGCAGCTGGATCATTCTTGCGCAGTTGTTGATCTGGATGCCTACAGGACACGGCATGCAGTAACCGCATCCGCGGCAGAACTCTCCTGCCAGTTCCTTCTGTTCCGCCGCAATAAATTCTTTTATTTCGGGTGTCATCTGAATATCACGGTCCATCAGCGACAGCCATTCTTCCAGTTCACGCATTCTCTGGACGCCCCAGATGGGGATCAGGTTGTCAAACTGTGAAGCGAAGGCCATCGCTGCTTCAGCATTGGTGATCAGGCCTCCTGCCAGGCTCTTCATGCCGATGAATCCCATGTTGTGTTCCCGGCACTTACGGATCAGTTCCAGTTCCTTTTCACCGGACAGATAGCTGAACGGGAACTGAAGTGTTTCATACATTCCTGATTCGATTGCTTTTTCCGCCACTTCCAGGATATGCGCGGTAATGCCGATATGCCTGATCTTTCCTGCTGCTTTGAACTCGAGCATCGCTTCATACATCCCGGTCCCGTCACCCGGAAGGTAGCACTGCTGTGCCTGGTGGAACTGATAGATGTCGATATAATCTGTCTGAAGCTTCTGAAGTGAAGTCTCCAGTTCTTTCCGCAGTGTTTCCGGATCCTGCGCATGGCTCTTTGTGGCGATATACAGGTTCTCCCGTATACCGGCAAATGCATTTCCGAGTTTTTCTTCGGAATCCGTATATGCTCTGGCTGTGTCAAAGAAGCGCATGCCGCCCTCATATGCCCTGCGCAGGATGGATACTGCCGTGTCCATATCCACACGCTGCAGCGGAAGCGCACCGAAAGCGTTCTGAACAACGCTGATCCCGGTACTTCCCAGTGTGATCATCTGTACCATAAGATTCTCCTTTTTCTCCCGACTTCGTGTCAGGCACATTTCTTTGAAAACATTATAACAAACATCCTTTTCTACGGCATCAGACATGCAGTTCATGAGATCCGCTGTATATTTTCACAATAGTGTTACCAACCGCCTGATTTTATCGGATAATAAAAACAGCAGAAAAGGAGACAGAAAAATGGCAAAATTCCCGAAAGGATTCCTCTGGGGCGGAGCTACGGCTGCGAACCAGTTTGAAGGCGGCTATGACGCCGACGGAAAAGGACTGAGCGTCCCCGATGTCATCATGGGCGGCACGGTCGACAAGCCGCGCTATATCACACCTGCAGGTGTACGTGAAAACACCTACTATCCCAGCCATCAGGCGATCGATTTCTATCATCACTGGAAGGAAGATATCGACCTCTTTGCAGAGATGGGATTCAAGTGCTTCCGTCTTTCCTTGCAGTGGAGCCGTATCTTCCCGAACGGTGATGATGAAGAACCGCTTCAGGCAGGCATCGACTTCTACAAGAACATCTTCATTCACTGCAAGGAAAACGGGATCGAACCGCTTGTAACGATCTCCCACTACGAATTCCCGCTGGCTCTTTCACATAAATACGGCGGCTGGGACAATCCTGTGATCATTGACCTCTGGCTCAGGTTCACAAAGCTCTGCTTCACGGAATACAAAGGTCTCGTGAAATACTGGCTTACATTCAATGAGATCAACTGCGGCACCATTGCCGGTATGGGAGCTATCTATGGATTGGGCATCCTGCCGGAAGATGACCAGCCGATCACATTCGGCAAAGCTTCATGGGATGTACCTCAGAGACGTTTTGTCGGACTGCATAACCAGTTTGTCGCCAGTGCGAAAGCTGTCGTCCAGGCACATGAGATCGACCCGGAGAACAAGGTCGGCTGTATGATCGCCGGAGCAGCTACATATCCGTACAGCTGCCGTCCGGACGATGTCCTTGCGGCTCTTGAGACAGACCGTCAGTTCAACTTCTACTGCGGTGACGTCCATGCCCGCGGTGCATATCCTGCATGGGCACCTTCTTACTGGGCAGCGAACGGAGCTGATGTAGAAGCCATGAAGGCACTGGCAGAAAAAGATGCTGAGGTCCTCAAAGCCGGTAAAGTCGACTTCTACAGCTTCTCCTACTATCAGTCCAATACCGTATCGACCGATCCCGAAAAGGCAAAGGGCAAAGGAAACCTGCTGGGCGGTATTCAGAACCCGTACCTTGAAGCCAGTGAATGGGGCTGGACCATCGACCCGAAGGGACTGCGCTATTATCTGGAAACTGTATACGACCGTTACCAGATCCCGCTGTTCATCGTCGAGAACGGACTTGGTGCAGTAGATGAAAGAAACGAGGACGGCAAATTCCATGATGATTACCGTATCGACTACATGCGCAAGCATATCGAACAGATGGCGATCGCGATCGAACACGGTGTCGAGCTGATGGGCTACACCATGTGGGGCTGCATCGACCTGGTATCCGCAAGTACAGGTGAGATGAAGAAACGCTACGGCTTCATCTATGTTGACCGTGACAACGACGGCAACGGTGACTTCCACCGTGAGAGAAAAGAAAGCTTCTACTGGTATAAGAAGGTCTGCGAAAGCAACGGCGAGATCCTGTAAGCCGGGACCTGACGACCTGAATGAAAACGGCCTGTACAGGCATTGTGACCTGTATCAGACCGTTTTTTCATCTTGTTTTCCGAGGGCATCCTGTACTGCCCGGTCGATCTCTTCCTTCCGGTAAGGAAGTCCCTTCAGTTTTTCGGCAAGAACCGGTGCAGTTTCAGTATCCATCGCGTCCGTAAACACTTCGGCATCCCTGATGAGACCTTCTTCCAATGACAGCCGGAGCGTGAACAGTCCGTACTCTGTCTTCAGGGAAAGTGTCTGGTCAAAAGCACGGAGCTTTCCGAAGATCCATGTCTCATCCGCATATGCCTCCGTCAGTTTCGCCAACTGTTCCCGGTTCACCGGCATATGAGCATCGTCAAACACCTCACATGGGTTCAGACTGAACACTTCCCGGAACGAAGACATCATCGCACCCCGCCATAAAGCAGGTGTAACATGACCGCACTCAGAAAGATTGACCACTCTTGACTCAACGCTGGCCACACCTTTGGCTGCCAGTTTCAGTTTTGAAGGTGTGAGATACTCCCGCATCTTCTCCATGTCCGTACCGATCAGAATACAGCCATGTCTGTAGGCAATATAACCGTTGTCATATGACGCGCAGCCGGAGAATTTTCTGCCGTTTACGGTCAGATCGTTCCGTCCGGTGAATTCCGCATTCAGTCCGAGCTTTTGGACTGTACTCAAGAGCACTTCATTCAGCAGCGCTTCATCCATGTCCTCTTTTCTGAACAGCAGCGTATAATTCTGGTTTCCGAGATCATGATAGACTGCACCGCCGCCTGATTTCCGCCTTGCAACATGACCGCCTTCATCAAGGATCTTCCCGGTATTGCACTCCTGCCATGCGTTCTGGTTTCTGCCGATCACGACAGTCCGGTCGTTCTGCCAGAGATACAGGATAACTTCATGAGGCCTGATCTCCTTCATCAGGAGTTCTTCCAGGGCCAGGTTCCGGTAAGGATCCGTTCCTTCCGTGATAAAGATCCTGCCGCTGCTGATCATTGTTTCTGAAGTTCCTGTGCTGCCGAGAGAAACAGCTGGGAAGCCGCTTCGCAGAAGGACGGATGCGGTCTGACTGCCGAAGCCAGCTGTCCGACGGTCAGCCCGTTTACGATCGCTGTCGTATATTCAGCGATCATATCGGAGGCTCTCTCGCACATCAGGTGTGCGCCGAGCAGTTTCCCGTCACGGTCATACACGATCTTGATGAACCCGCGCTCTGCTTCTGCGATCAGCGACCTGGCATTCGCGCTCATAGTTGCTTTCTTCGAAAGCACATCGAGTCCTTTTTCTTTCGCCTCTTCCAGCGTCATTCCGACTGACGCGATCTCAGGTGAGGTATAGACACAGGCAGGAATGACCTTCGGATCCGTCTGAGGTGTCTGCCCCGCGATCAGCGCTGCAGCATACAGTGACTGTGCCTCTGCCGCATGAGCAAGCTTGATACTGCCATGGATCACATCACCGACAGCCCATATCCCTTCCGCGGTCGTTCTGAACGAATCATCAACGATGATACCGCGGTCGGATTCCACCAGACCCGGATCTTCAAACAGGTCTGTGAGATCCGCTTTCCTGCCGGTACATACCAGGATCAGGTCAGCCTGAACGGACTGTTCTTTTCCTTTCACACGGTAATGGCAGTTCAACGCTTCACCATCCTGTACGATCTCATATACTTCCGCACCGCACTGGACATTGATATTCCGCTTTTTCAGGATCGGCTGCAGACTGCGTCCGATCTCACGGTCCATCAAAGGCAGCAGGTACGGCTGGTATTCCAGGACCGTTACTTCACTGCCCAGTTCCGCGAAGACCGAAGCCATTTCACAGCCGATCACACCGCCGCCGACGATCGTCAGCTTTCCGATGTGTTCAGGCAGGTCCGCAAAGAGCCTGTCGCTGTCGATCACACCAGGCAAGGTGATACCGCTGATCCTCAGTGCCGCAGGTACGGAACCGGAAGCGATCAGGATATTCTTTGTGCTGTATTCCGTATCTCCGCATACCACAGTATGACCGTTCCTGATCACCGCATGACCACTGATCACTTTCACGCCTGCCGCAGCAAGCTGCTTTCCGATCCCCTCACGCAGTCCGGACACGATACTGTCCTTTTTCTCATACAGTCCGCTGACATTCAGCAGAGGTGTTCCTTCAAAAATTGGTGAAGTACGCATCTCCCGCAGCTGTTCCGTACTGTGCAGCAGTGCTTTGGTCGGGATACATCCCCTGTTCAGGCATGTCCCGCCCAGTTCTTTCTGTTCAAACAACGCAGTTTTCAGACCATGTCCCGCCGCATACAGCGCTGCCGGGTATCCGCCCGGTCCGCCGCCGATGACGATCAGATCATACTGCATCGTCTATGCCCTCCGTATTCCAGCGCAGTACAGGTTTTCTCGCAGCCTGTACTTCATCCGGTCTGCCGATCACGGTCTTCTCCGGTTTATGATGCATCGATTCCGGATCAGCGCATGCCTCTGCATAAACTTCGAGGAAGATATTCGCCGCTTCTTCAAGCGTCTGTCTGCTTTCAGTCTCAGTAGGTTCTGCCATCAGCGCTTCATGAACGATCAGAGGGAAATACATCGTCGGCGGATGGATGCCGCGGTCAAGCAGACCTTTGGCGATATCCAGCGCGCTGAATCCCTTTTCTTTATGTTCTTCTTCAAGCGTCATGACAAATTCATGCATGCAGAAACCTGACTGCGCCATCGTATATGTACCGCTCAGGAGGCTCTTGAGATAGTTTGCGTTCAGCACAGCCATCTTCGCTGCTTCCGGGATCCCCTCTTTGCCAAGGAAAAGGATATAAGCCAGTGCTTTGACTACGACCAGGAAGTTTCCGTGGAAGCTTCTGACCTTGCCGGCAGAGTGCTCAGTCTTGTCCATATCATACGGCAGGTATTCCTGCAGGAATGCTTTACAGCCGACTGCGCCGGCACCGGGGCCGCCGCCTCCGTGCGGGGTGGAGAATGTCTTGTGCAGATTCAGGTGGATGCAGTCGAAGCCCATGTCACCGGGACGTACAATACCCATGACCGGGTTCATATTCGCACCGTCATAGTAGCAGAGTCCGCCTGCCTCATGCACGATCTTTGTGATCTCGCAGATATTCCTGTCAAACAGGCCGAGTGTATTCGGATTAGTAAGCATCAGGCCGGCAGTTTCATCATCAGCCGCGGCTTTCAGCGCTTCCAGATCGACATATCCGTCCGGTGTCGAAGGGATACTGATGACCTGGAAACCGTTCATCGTACCTGTCGCCGGATTGGTTCCGTGTGAGCTGTCGGGTACGATCACTTTAGTGCGCTTCGTATCGCCGCGCATTTCATGATATTTCTTGATCAGCATCATGCCGGTGAATTCACCGTGGGCACCGGCTGCGGGAGCCAGTGTCATGGCATCCATGCCGGTGATCTCGCACAGGTACTGCGCGCACAGATCCAGTACTTTCCGGCATCCCTGCACCGTATCCAGCGGCTGCAGCGGATGGATATCCGTAAAGCCTTCCAGTCCGGCGCATACTTCGTTGATCTTCGGATTGTATTTCATCGTGCAGCTGCCAAGCGGGTAGAATCCGTCATTGACACCGTAAGCACGGCGTTCCAATGCTGAGTAATGACGGCTCAGCTCATTCTCGCTGATCTCGGGAAGCTCTGCTTCCTTCTCACGCAGATAAGATGAATCGAGTGTATATTCTTCCACATCACATGACGGAATATAGCATCCGCCTGTTCCCGGAACAGACTTTTCAAACAGGAGCTTCATGCCAGTTCCTCCTTCAGGATGGAGATCATCCTGTCGATCTCTTCCTTCGTATTGCATTCGGTCGCACACCAGAGGATCGATCCGTCCGGCAGTTCAAGACCGCCGAGGATATCGTGTTTGTCCAGCACAGCATTGACCTGTGCGGCAGGATACGGACTTTCGGTCACAAACTCATGGAAAAACTCGCCTTCATACTTCCGTGCGAATCCTGCTTCTTCAAGCTTCTTCTGCAGATAGTGTGCTTTGGAAACACACTGTGAAGCAGCTTCACGGATCCCTTTTCTGCCCATGGCAGCCATGTATACGGCAGCTCTCAGCGCGCAGAGCGCTTCATTCGAGCAGATATTGCTGGACGCCTTTTCACGGCGGATATGCTGTTCGCGTGCCTGCAGTGTCAGGACGTATGCCTTGTTTCCGCGGTCGTCTGTTGTTTCACCGACGATCCTGCCGGGAAGCTTGCGCATCATTTCCTTTGTTGCGGCCATGAAGCCGAGATACGGTCCTCCGTATGACAACGGCATGCCCAGGGGCTGTCCTTCGCCGACCGCAATATCCGCGCCGTATTCACGCGGTGTCTTCAGAATGGCTGCGGCGATCGGATGAACGCTCATGATCAGCTTTGCTTTCGCATTGTGCGTAACTTCGGCGATCTCTTCCGCATGTTCCAGGCATCCGTAATAATTCGGATTCTGGATCAGCACAGCTGCTGTTTCGGCATTCATGAGGTCTTTCAGCGCCGTAATATCCGTAACGCCTTCGGAAGCGGGAACCATGACGACCTTCGTACCTGATGCCCAGCAGTATGTCTTCACCACTGCGATGATCTCCGGATCAGCTGCTTCCGAAACCAGGACCGTATTCCTTCTGCGGTCCCTGCACATGGCAGCAGCTTCTGCTGCCGCGGTAGCGCCGTCATATACCGTCGCGTTGGACACGTCCATTCCCGTCAGTTCGCAGATCATTGTCTGATATTCAAAGATCGACTGCAGGATGCCCTGCGAGATCTCAGGCTGATACGGCGTATAGGCCGTCAGGAAGGTCTCTTTGGAAGCGACCTGATCGACGATCGCCGGGATGTAGTGACGGTACGCACCGGCACCGCGGAAGATCACCGGATATACCTTGTTTTCCGCGGACAGCTGTCTCATGAACTTCCGGACCTGCATTTCCGCCTTTCCTTCCGGAAGGCTCAGCGGTTCCTTCAGGATCAGATCAGCCGGGACATCATGATACAGTTCCATCAGATCCGATGTCCCGATCTTTTCAAGCATGAGCTTTCTGTCCGTATCATTTACAGACAAATAGTTTCCCATTATTTCGCTTCCTTCTCACACAGCGCAGCGTATTCCTCCGCGCTCAGCAGTCCTTCTTCTTCACCTTCAGCCTCAAAACGGCAGATCCATGCGCCGTACGGATCTTCATTCAGCTTCTGCGGAGCATCTTCCAGTTCCCCGTTTACTTCCGTTACGGTTCCGCTCAGCGGTGCCATGATGTCGGAGACGGCCTTGACGCTCTCAACGTCACAGAATGCTTCTCCTGCTGTCATTGCGTCGCCTTCCATCGGAAGGTTGATGTAAACAAGGCTTCCGAGCTGGTCCTGTGCATAGTCGGTGATTCCCATCAGATATGTTCCATTGTCTTCTTTGACCCATTCATGGGTAGCTGTGTACTTCAGTTCTGCAGGTGTTTTCATATGATTATTCTCCCCTTTTATAAAACGGCAGTTCCGTTACTTCACAAGCTGTTTCTCTGCCCCTGACCAGTACGGTAAGGGGTGTTCCTGTTTCGGCAAAAGACTTGTCAATCAGTGCCATCGCATAAGCGCCTTTCAGATACGGAAGGAATGTTCCGGAGGTCGTATGTCCGATCAGCTTCCCGTCCTTCAGTACATCCATATGCTCACGGATGATCCCGCGGCCGGTCACTTTCAGTCCGACCCTGGTGATCTCCGGCTCTCCTTTTTCTTCCATCGCTTTCTTTCCGATGAATTCTTCTTTATCCATTTTGACGGCAAAACCAAGTCCGGTCTCCAGCGGTGTGATCGTTTCGTCCATCTCATGACCGTACAGCGGCATAGCGGCTTCCAGACGCAGCGTATCCCTTGCGCCGAGTCCGCACGGAAGCAGACCGACATCTTTGCCTGCTTCCATCAGCATATTCCAGAGCTGTACGCCCTTTTCTGCCGGGCAGTAGATCTCATAGCCGAATTCACCGGTATAGCCGGTCTGGGAAACAAGGCAGCAGATTCCGCCGACATCGACATTTTCTTTGAATGAATAGTATTTCTTCGGCAGTGTATCCAGGTCCGTCAGTTTTTCCATCACCCGGTCGGACAGCGGACCCTGCAGCGCGACCTGTGCCACTTCATCGGAAATGTCCTTCAGCGTGACATTGCCGGATACATTCTGCTTCATCCATTCATAGTCTTTGTCCTTGTTTGACGCGTTCACGACGATCAGGTACTTTGTTTCACCCATCTTGTAGACAAGCAGGTCGTCCACGACGCCTCCGTTTTCATAGCACATCGGGCTGTAACGGACCTTGCCGGTCTTCATGACCGTGTAGTCGTTTGTCAGAAGATGGTTCAGGTTCTTTACAGCATCTTCTCCCTCCAGCATGATCTCACCCATGTGCGAAACATCGAACAGACCGGCTTTCTCACGGACAGCCATGTGCTCTTCCAGGATATCCGTATACTGTACAGGCATCAGAAAACCTGCAAACGGGACGATCCGGGCATTCAGCGCGGTATGACAGTCATACAGAACCGTTTTCTTTTCCATAGATTACACTCCTTCGTAACAGAATAAAGCGCACAAAGAAACCTTTGCGCGCTCCGTTTGTTTGACCTGAAAGATTCTCCCTTTACGGGATTGCATCGTCGGTGCTGAAATATTCGGCTTTCCGGAGATTCGTCCGGATGCAGTCCTTTTGCCTGAAAGTTTTTATCGCAATGATCTTCTTCGGCGCCGCTGTGCGGTCTCTTCTGCATCCATCTTCCGAGATGATTCAGTTTTCCTGTGGCTTTATTACCCTAAAGCAGTTTTATCACGAACACCGCAAAATTACAATCATCAGCGTTGAAAGCAGTGACTTCAGTAACAGACACGGTCCTGTTGCGGAGCAGCTGTGATATACTGCATTCATGACTGAAATATACGGAACACTCGGTCCTGCCTGCGCGGACCGCATGATATTACAGAAAATGTTTGAACTCGGCATGACAGGGATGCGTCTCAACCTCTCCCATATGTCTCTTACAGAGGCTGACAGGATGATACGTTTCATGCGTTCCTCCGGAGGTGAGCATGCAAAACTGCTGATCGACCTGCAGGGACCGGAGGTCAGGATCGGCATCCTGCCGGAGGCTGTTCTGCTGGAGAACAATTCTGTTATTGTGCTGGGACAGGATATCCCGGTATCTCCGGATATCCTGAATGAGATCCTGGAGGGTGATGAAATACTCCTCGATGACGGGAAGATCCTGCTGAAAGCACTGGAGAAAACATCTGAGGGTATCCGTGCCCGGGTGCTGCGGGGAGGCAGACTTTCATCCAGAAAGTCACTCGCTGTACCCGGAAAATCATTCCATCTTCCGACATTGACGGAGGCGGACATGGAAAACCTGCGGCATGCGCAAGAGTATGAAGTCTATGGGGTGATGCTGCCGTTTGTCAGGGGAAAGCAGGACCTGATCGATCTTCGCCGGGCTTTGAATGAAACAGGCAATGAGCAGATACGCATCTTTGCCAAGATCGAAAACATGGACGGTGTCGATCGGATCGATGAACTGATCCCGGAATGCAATGAGATCGTGATCGCCAGGGGAGATCTCGGCAATGCGGTACCGCTCTGGGAACTTCCGAAGATCCAGAAATATCTCAGCAGGAAATGCCGGGAAGCAGGACGTCCGTTCATGGTCGTCACACAGATGCTGGCCTCCATGGAAAACAGTCCTGTCCCTACCCGTGCAGAGGTCAGCGACATCTACAATGCTGTCCTGGACGGAGCATCCTCTGTCATGGTTACCGGTGAAACTGCATCGGGAAAATACCCTGCTGAGGTCATCCGGTATCTCGTCAATACAGTGCGTTCATAAAAATCTTCACTCGTTCTGCCTCACAGGTACAAATGCAGGGAAGAACTGAGGTTTTTACGATAACAGGCCTGCGGGAAACGCAGGCAGATCAGGGATATTCATTGATTCGGATGAATACGATCCATGGAGGATTTGCGGGACATGCAGGATGAAAAATGGCGGATCACAGGGACCAGGATCAGCAGCAGGTCCAGCGCTGATGTGTATTATGGAGATCAGACCGTCAGGATCCCTGGAGAAGTCATGGTCAGCTATTTCCTAGGTGATCCATATAAAATGTTCTGGGTGGAAAAGGAAGACCGCGTAATATGGCCGTGGGATCTTCCTGAAGAAAAACGGAAGAACCGGCTGTCTGAAGCAGAAAGAGATGCAGTCATGGAAACGGTCAATGATCACTTCCGGCACAGAAATGAACCGGTCATCTTCCTGACCAGAGAAATTGAAGAATGTTCTTTGGAACTGGCAGACAGGATCAGGGAACACCAGATATCCGGACGGAAAGCTGCCGCCCTGCTGAAGAAGGAGTTTTCGGATCTTCCGGACGTGTTCTGCAAAGCCATGATCACGGATTCCCTTGCCGGAATAAAATGGTATCAATGACCGGATACGATCGGGATCTGTGTGCTTGTCCGGGTACGCTGATCATAGAGTATCGCTGTCAGTGGAGGACACAGTATGAGGAATGGAACAGCCATGAAAATATTGATGATCGCTGTGGCTGCAGTTCTGGCAGCAGCGGTGATGACGCTGCTCAGCGCAGTTCCGCCGCTTTCTTATCTTTATGATTGGGCAGAAAGCAATCATATGATGTTTGTATGGAACGGGCTGACAGCGGGTGTTATTGCACTTTGCCTGTCATTGTATTTTTATCATCAAAAGAAACAGGTAAAGAAGCTGTGAGAGACAAATCGAAGTTTATCGAGAAGAGTTAATTATCAGGAGTTCAGTTATGATCTATGAAGAGCTGAAGCAAATCATAAGTTCGGTTTTAGAACAAGGCTTGAGCGGTCAGTCATTGATGGAAGCGTTAACGGCAAATGTCAATCCAACGGAAATATATGCATTGGATGATATGCTCCTTTCGGATTCTTATTTTTCTCTTTTTCATTATGCAACCGGGGAAGAAATGCTCACGGATGCTGAATGGAAATACTTCCTAGATTGTCTGAACGGTAACAGGTTCTATAGCCTTGATGAGAAATTACAGATGACCGATAAGAACAATATCGGTGGATCGGTTTGACAA
>JAFRJJ010000070.1 GCA_017432325.1 Solobacterium sp.
CTGTACCATTTCCGCAGAAACGGCAGCAGGATTATCAGCAAAACATAATATCCGCTCAGAATCAACAATACATCTGCCATCAGTGCGGCAAACTGCACGATGCCTTCAGATAAACCAAACTGAAATATAAGAAAGAAGAAAAATATCAACAGGAACCAAGGAAGTATTGTTGGCACCACAAAAATGAATGTGCTCTTTCCATTCTGTTCTGAATCCAGTGTATTTGCTTTGGCGCCATGTTCCCAGCGCCATGCCCGATGGAACGAAAAACCGATCATACACGCAAAGAACGCTGCCACGAACATCTGATTTCTGATCATAGCATGTCTTCCTCCAGCAACGTCTGCAGCTGTGCAAGTTGGCTATTAAAAAATTCTGTGGGATCTTCAACAATATGATAGTTGTTCATTTTATCAGATTTGTTCTTCTCCTATCCAAACACATCACTGCATTTATAACTATTACTATATTACGATTCAAGCAGCTTGATGCTATTACTGCAGTACAGATATGCGGATCCGTCAATGACGATTGTCTCTCCTGCCAAAAATGCAGCATTGCAGATCTTACCTGACTTCAATATTTTTGAATATGTTTTTTTCATATGTCTCATCGGTCCTCCCTGCATTTTATCGCCGCAGATAAGCATATTCTTCATTGAACTGAGACGGGTACTTATCATCTGCATGATATGGAAAATGACTGATTCTCATCTCTGTCCTTGTCATAAATATTGGAATGAAGATATTGATTCAGCAGCCGGAATCATGGATAAACGTGATGGGCTTTTTCAGGATCGACATACTCTGACCGCCATATTTCACTGACAGTCTCAAGAGCATCCAGCAGTTTTTCCCATTCTTCTTTCTGATATGCATCCCGCCAGGTTTCGATGAAAGTCTCCGTCACATCTTCACCTGTTTCCTTATCTTCCAGAATCAGATAACGATACATATCGAATCTGCCGTCGGTATAAAGCGGATCATGCCATATTTTCTGAGGATCATATTCAAAGATATTTCTGAATTTCTCTATCATTTCACGATTGAGCGTCACATATTCCGAGTAATCATGCACCAGCTTCAATAATTTTTCATCGGCATAATAAACTCCGTAATTAGGCTCATCCAATATCCAGCCCATTATTTCATCTTCATACAAATAGAAGAACGTAATCTCGTTTTCACCGTTCCACAGAATCTGGTAAAAGGTTTCCGGTATGCCCGCAATCTGTTTTGCTCTTCTCAGTTCAAAATCATTGCGGATAACGGACCAGCCGCCCGTTGGTTTGCTGTTCAGAATGCTTTCCTTCAAATCACGGATATACTCAGCATCTGATGCAGAATAATATAAGCTCTGACGAGATTGGGTAAAATTATTCTCCGGTCCTGGTATTTCATCCTCTCTGTTGATCAGAACAGAAAATGCATTCTCATTTTTGAATACTGCAGTGCTGTTATAAGAATACGGCATCCATGTATGAGACCAATATAGATTTGCTGTCAGAACAAGTCCGAATGACACCGCCGCACACAGAATGGACCCTGTCACTGTAATTGCTTTCTCCTGCTTTTGGAACTTCTTTGAAAGAAAGTAAACAATATCTCTCAGCAAAATCCATATCAGAATAATTACGGCATACGTCCACATTCCCCGCAGATAATAATGGCCCTCCGTCATATTGTTTCTGGAGCTGACAGACTGTGAAACACTGCCGCCGGCAAGAATGAGCATGATACATATCAGAGCCGCAAGATACGGTGAACCCTTTGATTTTCTCTTCCAGAGAAGCGGCTTGAATATCGGGAAAAAGAACTGAAAGTGTCCGAAAGAATCCACAAATAGCTCCGAGGAATAACCCAGGACGTCTTTTGTCAGATCCAGGAATCCCGGAGACTGCCGATCGATCTTGTCCAGATATACATCTGCATTCAGTTCCTGAAATGCAGTTTTTGAGTTCATGATCTCTGCAGACAGTTTTCTGGCCTCTTTCAGAGAAACAATTTCTTCGTCCAATCTGCTGAGATTATCATTCAATACTTCAGCTAGTTCTTTTTTGCCGTTCAGGATTTCCTGAATATCCGAGATCGGTACAGACAGCCTGCGCAACAGCAATACTTTTTTCAATTGCTCCACATCCTGATCCGTGAATACTCTGTACCCGTTTTCTTTACGAGAAGGAGATACTAGTCCCATCTTCTCGTAGTAACGCAGGTTTTCTTTTGAAATACCCAGCAGGTCCAGCATTTCTTTCATCTGCATCGGTGTTACCTCCCTTTTCTATATGTATCGTAAAGGGTGCAGGAACTGCACAGTCAACAGGGAAAGTGCAGAAAATCGCGTTTGTACTGTTTTATTCCGCTTCTTCAGGCAAAATGATCCTCATGAGCATCCTGACCGTGCCTGCGGAATAACCAATGCACTCCGAGCAATACCGCCTGAAACAGCAATACTGCCGCAAAACCATTCATAGGGACAGAAAAGATATCCAGCACACCGGAATACGGCAGCAGAATAATCATGCCTGCCGGGATCAGCAGCCCGTCCGGGAGAACGGAGGAAAGAAGGCAGTCTGCCGCCGCAAGAAGACCAGCAGCAATGGTTATATAAAAGTAAAATGTACGTCCGGAAGCTGAGCAGGCGTAATAAACCATAAATGCCGAATACATCAGTGAACAGCTGAGTTTGATCCATGAACTAAATGAAAAGGCCTGCCCAAACCAAAAGACGTTGATAACGTCAAGCGCTGCTGTCAGCATGATCCATGCAAGTGCCAGATATTCATCATGAAGTGTTTTTTCCATTGCTTTTCCAATTTCCAATAGCTTAATATAAGAATGACTGCTGAGTTTGAATTCGGCATATCATTTTTTTAGTCCGGTTTTTCGTCTTTGTAATACTGAGAATCCGATCTAATTGCTTTGCATATTATTTAACTCTACATACATTTGCTCCAAAGTAGAAATAATTGTGTTTTTATGACTGACCGGAGAGAACAAAATCGGTTTAAACCTCTGATATCCATCAGCAAATAATGATGCTTCAATCCATGCAATTAGGATATCTTCTTCTTGGGATATATACCAGCATGTGATTCTGTATTCATGATCATTTCCAGTTGCATTTTTCCATACATATGACCTCTGATTCCATCTATATGATTCATCAGAAAGGTTTTTCGGGAATCTTGAATTCTGAATTCCACCGTCCAAGCTTCTGGCAATCACTTCATCTTCTCTATTTTTAAAATTTGGTCCAACATTCATTTTCACGAAACCGTCTGTAAAATTGATGTTTGGAAAAATATGCGTCCATTCATATTTATTGGATGATATACATGAAAAGGAAAAAACCGAAAAAAACACTATTATTATAATTGAACAAGTTGACAGTCTCTTTAATAGATATTCAAACGTAATATATGTTCTTTTCATTAATGCTAACCATCCTCCTTTTGTGATAATAGAATTTGAGACTTTTTTTTCTGTCTTTATCGACGCTACGTTCATGTACATTACCAATAATAACACGGAGATTGTTTATCAATCGTAAATTACTCTTCATTTGAACCAAGAAAAGAACTGTTCAGGCCAAAAGAACTATAAACAAATAAAGAGACATTCTGATCTCTTTATTCGTATGTTATTCAACTATTTTGGATTGTTGCACTTTCAGCATTTAGTTATCAATTGTGCGTCAGGATAAAGTTAAGACTTGGTTATTGGATCTGTCGCCTGAGGCGTCTTCGTTGGAATGAATGCTTCTTCAAGTTCATCTATAGTACAAAACGAGAACAAGTGTTCTATGTAATTCGGAAAATCATAATCAGGATACTTACGTTCCTTCACATCCTTTTGTATATGCCTGTTTTTTACCGTGTTCGTACTTTTAGGTTTCTTCGACATCTTCCCACGCCTCCATAAATCTGCTTCCCTGTTTTTCAAGCAAATCTGCTAAAAGTCTAATATCTGGTTCGAAATCTCCGCACCAATATCTTCTTCTGACTATCACTATATCGTATTCTTTTGCAAGCTTTTCCGGATCATAATCACGTAAATGGTATTCGTGTATTTTCCAAGGTTCCCCATACATGTTCGTATGCGTCTTTGAGATGTATATTTTCTCAGTTGGCAAATAGTTACCTGTCAAACCGTATAGTACTCTATGCCTGAATGTTTCAAAACTATAACCACGCCCGTATAAATTGACTTCCTTGACTAATCTGTTTACTGCTTCGGTTGTAGCATTACTGACTTTTAGATCAAACCAATTGAATATTTCCTTGTGCCACTGACGTACCGTGTTTGCAAATACCCGAATCGGATCAAATCGATCAACGTATTTTTTCTTTCGTCCACGTTTGCTGATCACTTTGCCATTTTCATCGCGTGGAAGTTCAGCGACAGGTGCAGGTAAAGGTTCAGGGATCTGTGAAACCCATAATTCAAAATAAGCTTCCGCTTTTTTACGATCCTCTGCACAATATATTGACCTGAAGCTTTCTTTTAGCAAATACAATGTCTGAAGTTCTGGAACAGTTTTAAAACTCCAATACAGCTCAGTTCTTTGATCTTTTGACAAATCCTCAAGATTGCACATCATCAAATGGTGGTTGTCACCAACCGGGGGATTTCCAGCAGCTTCGACAATCAACTTTCTGGCTTTCATCATTTTTTTGTTAAGATCCTGTATTACATGAAAGTGATCCACAACTACCAATGTTCTATATGGTCCATACATATCGTATATGTCTGACCGATACTGAGCATACATATCTATCGTAATGGCTTTTATGCGCTCCCAGTTTTTCATTGATGCAATAGTTGCCTTAACCGTTTCCGATTCTCTGTTCGGAGTGATCTCAATCAGTTTACCATTCACTACGTCAATAAACACTCCTCGCATGTCTTTTGCGCGAGGTCCGATATGCGCTTCGTCGATGCCTAAAATCTCCGGAGCGATAAGTAATCCTTTTTTTAAGTCATCCATTTTTTCAGACCATTCATCAAACACTAATTTAGCTGTGGCATTAGTGATGCCATTTGCCATAGCTGCAGTCTGAAACCCGTGTACAGCACTTTGCCTCGCAATGCGTTCCTTCATCCTTCTTGATATATTTGAACCATCTTCCACAAATGTTTTAAGAGAATCTTGATATGCTTTCCCACACTTTGGGTTCTGGCATTTATACCGACGAACCTTTACATCAATGTATGTGACATCGTGCTCGCCAACTGGTAAATCAATAATATGACGGGTAGTAAATCCTAAAGAATGCGCCCCATATTGTTGGCAAACCGGGCATATCGGTCTCCTTGTTTCCGCTGGTTCAGCAAACAATGTTAAAACTGACTCTCCCTTGGCAGTGTATTCTTCCTTATGGCCAGTGATTTTAATACCATCAAAGCCAAGTAATTTTTCGCTTCCAACATATATACTGTTTTGTGATTCATCGGTCATGACACAATTATAGACAGAATTGTTTTCATTTTTGAACAGTTTGTAAATATATGTGCCTATATACATCGATTTTATAGGCTGTTATCAATAAAAAATTATCATAATTCCTTTCAGAAAACTTTACACAGGAATAAAAACCACAGACATTTTAAGAAGGGGCGACGAAATTATTATTCGCCACCCCACATAATTTTTAAGATACCCTTCTGCGAAAAATAAAACGCGGTTTCTCAATGATATTTGAATCATGGAAATATAAATTTCGTCTGATCGGTTGTAAAATATAGTTACAGGTATTACTGAAAAAGATCATCATACAAAGATAATACGTATTTATTGGAGGAGTATCTTATGAATTGGACAGAAGAGTCCGTACAGGCTGTTGTCGCGAAACAGCGCAAATTCTTCCAGACAGGGACCACACTGGATATCGACTGGAGAATCAGACAGCTGCAGAGTCTGAAAGCAGCGATGATCAAGTGGACCCCGCAGATCCAGGAGGCACTTCATGCCGATCTTGGCAGAACAGCAGAAGAAGCATATTTCTGCGATATCGGCGATGTCATCATGGAGATCAACGAATGCATCCATGGCCTGAAGAAGTGGGCAAAACCGGAAACCCTGTATTCCGGAATGCTGTGCTTCCCGAGCTTTATTACCAAAGTCTACAAAATGCCGTATGGTGTATCACTGATCATCAGCCCGTTCAACTTCCCGTTCCTGCTGTCCGTAGGCGTACTTGCCGCGGCCATTTCCGGCGGCAATACCGCAGTCATGAAGGCAAGTTCCAAATCCGTGGAAAGCACAAGAGTGCTGCAGGAAATGATCAACGAGACATTCCCGCAGGAATTCGTTGTTGTCATCGACGGCGGACATGATATCGCCGATGCATGCCTTGCCCAGAGATTTGACAAGATCTTCTACACAGGCTCACCGAAGGTCGGTATCCATGTCATGACGGAAGCCGCAAAGAACCTGACACCTGTCGCCCTGGAACTGGGCGGTGAAACAGGCAACTGGGCAGTTATCAGAAAAGACGCGGACATCAAAGACGCCGCAAGAAAGATCGCATTCTTCAAGATCTGCAATGCCGGCCAGATCTGCATCAACATCAACCAGATCGGTGTTGCAGAAGAGATCGCTGACCAGTTTGTCGAAGAACTGAAGAAGGCGATCATCAAGCAGATCGGTGAACATGCGATCCTGAATCCCGAGTATCCGAAGCTGATCGGCAAGAAAGCATATGACTGGTGCGCAAATGAAGCAGAGGAATACAGGGACCGTATCGTATTCGGCGGAGAAGGGGACCCCGAGAAGCTCAGGTATTCACCGACGATCATCTATCCGGTCGGCATCGATGAAAACATCGTCAAGCATGAACTGTTCTGCCCGCTGATCCCGGTCGTACCGTTCAAGGATGAAGAGATCGACCAGCTGATGAATACGATCGCGGAAAGAGAACACGGTCTCGCGCTGTATCTGTTCACCAAGGATATCAAATGGGCGAAAGAGACCATGCAGAGACAGCAGTACGGCGGCGGATGCATCAACGAAGTCTGCCTGCACCTGCTCGTCAAGGGGGCGCCGTTCAACGGAACAGGTCACTCCGGCATGGGCGCATATCATGGAGAATGGGGATTCCGTGAATTCACGCATCCTTCCACAGTGCTGTACGGAAGCACGAAGTTCAATCTGCCGCTGCGTGAACATCCGTATACCGGTATCAAGAATAAATACAAGATGCCGGTCATGAAGATGTTCCAGAAATAACGACTGATCATGGGTACATATCCCGGAAGGGGTATGTACCTTTTTACATATAAAAAAGACAGCTTCCGCTGTCAGATAAACATTCCCATGATCACACCGGCCAGATAACCGATGATGACATCTTCCGGATAATGAACGCCCCCGATCACACGGATCACGCATTCCAGAGCGCTGAGTACCAGCAGGATGATGCCTGCCGTTGGATATACGGCATAGTATGCCATGGAGATCACCGCCGCACTGAATGCGTGCCTGCTCGGCAGGGATTCTCCCTGTTTGTCCTTATGGATGATCGCAGGGATCTGAGCCGCCGCATATGGTCTGGGTCTGTTGATCATTCTTCTGATCAGTGTGACCAGTACAAAGCCTGTTCCCGGTATGAGCACTGCTTTGAGCAGATGCGTGTCATGCGTAACAAACAGGGTCACCAGCAGCACCGGATACAGGACATACATCATGTAAGTCAGGATCTGATCCGCCAGGCGGACCATATTCATGACATTCTCTGAAGTACGGAACGGCGCGCTGATCTTCTCATACGTCTGCCGGTAGGAAGTTCTGCTCATCTGCGCTGTTCCTGCCGGGCAGCCAGTTCTTTTTTCAGTGCCTCAGCATGTGTTTCCGCCTGGTCAAGCAGTTCTTCACAGCGCATATCACCGCTGATCACACGGTCTTCGTATTCTTCTGCAGCCAGTTCATAGAAGGCGATGGCCTGTTCCTTGTCCTGCAGGACTCCGTTTCCCAGTTCCATGCATTCCGCCAGGCGCATATGAACATCGGCCAGGGCAAGATAGTCATCCGACATATAACTTGCCATCAGACTGCTCATATACAGAGAGTAAGCGTAGTTCTGGTCTTTCGGTGCCAGACCCGGGATCCCTCTGTAATAGAAATCACCCAGCCTGTAACTGCCGACAGCACTGCCCATATCGGACGCGTCTTCATAGCAGTTCATTGCTTCCGCAAGATCGACCTCTGTTCCGAGACCTTTCTCATAACAAAGACCGAGCTGTTCCTTGGCGATGACATCACCCAGTGCCGCAGCTTTTTTATAATAGATGAAAGCCTGTCTGTAGTTCGTCTTCATGCCGAGCCCAAAGAAATAAGCATCGGCAACGTTCGTCAGCACTGTGCTGTCGGACGCGTACGTTGACTGTTCATCGGTTGTTTCTTCTTCGTATTCAAGCATCATCCTGCTCCTTAGGATCAGATTACCTCTGATAATTGGTGTAATCATAATTCATAACGGATGCGAACGCAATCTTTTCGGCACTTTGAAAAGTTAAGTTCACGGAAAATTCAGAAAAGGATATGTAAAATGAATGTAACGGAAAAGAGGGACTGGAATGATACAGGAAGGATATATGCCTTTCAAAGGCTATCAGACATATTACAGGATCGCCGGAGCAGAACATACTGGGAAACCGGCGCTTGTGCTTCTGCACGGGGGACCGGGTTCCACGCACAACTATTTTGAACTGCTGGATGTACTGGAAGATACCGGCAGGCAGATCGTCATGTATGACCAGCTTGGATGCGGGAACTCCTACCTGGACGGTCATCCTGAATTATGGACACCGGAACTGTGGACAGAAGAACTGATGAAGCTGACAGAGTTCCTGGGACTGAAGGAATACCATCTGCTTGGTCAGTCATGGGGAGGGATGCTTGCCATCCGCTACATGATCGAAGAACAGCCTGAAGCTGTCCGCTCCCTGATCCTGTCCAGCACACTGCCTTCTTCTGCTCTGTGGGCAAAGGAACAGTACAGGCTGATCTCATTCATGTCCGAAGAGGAACAGGAAGCGATCCGCCAGGCAGAAGAGACAGGAAACTATGAGGATCCTGCATACCTGGCCGCCAACGATCATTTCATGAAGCTGCACTCATCCGATATCCCGGAAACAGCGCCTGAATGCCTGCGCAGAAAGAAACGCAGCGGCAGGGAAGCGTACCTGTACGGATGGGGACCGAACGAGTATTCTCCGACAGGAACACTGAAGGATTTCGATTACACAGACCGCCTGCAGGAGATCCGTGTACCGGCACTGATCATATCCGGCACCAATGATCTCTGTACGCCGCTGATCGCCAAAACGATGTATGACAGGATCCCGGATTCCGAGTGGGAGCTGTTTGACGGGTGCAGGCATATGGTATTCGCGGAAGCGACTGAGCGGTACTGCGAATTGTTAAGAAACTGGATGGAGTCAAAAGACTGAATCAATTTATACTGAAAGATGGTACAATAGCACTGTTATGAAAAAGTACAAGATCAAAATCAATGGGAAATATTACAAGGTAGATATCGACAAACTGCTGATCCTGCTGATCGCGATCCTTTCCGTCAGCCTGGTACTGGTACTTGTCGGTCACTTTGCGGGCGGAAACAGGAAGAAGCCGGATGATCCTGCCGCAACGGCAGAGACACTGGATCAGGAAGATCCCGGATACGATGCATCGCAGGGCAAAATCAAGGAATCTGAATTCAACGGAACGATCCTGTCCAAGACAAAGGATGCAGGCGCGGACTATGTTGCTGAAACACTGTTCCTTGGGGATTCCAATACAGCAAGATTCCTGGTGTCATACGATTCCGAAGGGAAGCCGTTTACGACCAGAAACAATACGATCGGTGTTGTAGGCATGGGTATCGACGCGATCTCATCGCTTGCCTGCATGCAGTTCTCAACAGGTCTTTATACGATGCCGCAGGCAGTGAAGATCATCCAGCCGGAACGCATCATCATTACCTTCGGAACAAACAACCTGTACGGAAACAGTACAGACGCGTCAGGCTTTATCCAGCGCTATGAACAGCAGCTGAAGAATATCGTTGCCGCATATCCTAGCGTAGACATGATCGTCAACTCGATCCCGCCGGTAGCGAAGGTCAGGGATTATCCCCATGTTACGATGACGCAGATCGATGCCTACAACAGGGCGATCGCGGAGATGTGCAAAAAGAATGACTGGAAATACCTGAACTCTGCGGAAACGTTGAAAGATGAGAAGACAGGCTATGCGAAAGCGGGTTATCTTTCCAATGACGGACTGCATTTCTCCTCAACAGGTCTGCAGGCATTGTTCGAATACATCAGGACACATTCCTGGGTAACGAAGGATGACCGTCCGAAGCCTCTGGCCAATGTTCCGGCCATCTACGGCGTACCGGACGGACTGATCAAGACGAATCCGCTGAACGATAAAGAGTTTACCGAAGAGGCGACAGGTGGGGATACCCAGCAGGTACCGGAACCAACGCCGGAAGTAAAAGAGACACCTGAAATAAAGAAGACAGAGGAACCGACAACAGTGACCTGTCCTGACGGATCAACTGCTGCAAGTATGGATGCGTGTCCTGCAGCAACAGTGATCTGCCCTGACGGATCAACAGCTGCAAGTATGGATGCGTGTCCTGCCGCTACACCGACTCCGACCCCGCAAACACAAGTGACATGCTGGGATGGATCGACAGCCGCAAGCGAAGATGCGTGCCCTGCAAAACCGACACCACCGCCAGCGGTAACATGCTGGGATGGCAGTACGGCAAACAGTGAAGCAGAATGTCCGGCAAAACCGCTTGTAACATGCTGGGACGGCAGTACTGCAGAAAGCGAAGAAGCATGTCCGACAAAGATTGACTGCGGAAATGGTACTTTTGTAACAGATCAGGCTAACTGTCCTGTGGAAGATAATCCTCCGGCAGATGTAGGCGGCGGAGAAGAAACAGGCGGAGATACAGTTGATGAATCAGGAAGCGGTTCTGAAGAATCAGCTCCTGACGGAAATGGATAATGACAAAGATCATCGGTTATCGATGGTCTTTTTTGATATACTTTTAAGAGGAACAATCAATATCAGAAAGGAATCATTTATATGTATGATGCAGTGATTATCGGTGCCGGCATTACGGGTACGATGCTGGCAAAGGATCTGTCGCGTTATCAGTTAAAAGTGGCTCTGCTGGATAAAGAAAATGATATTGCCAACGGTGCGACCATGGCAAACTCCGCGATCGTGCATACCGGCTATGATCCTGAGGACGGAACGCTCAAGGCAAAGCTCAACGTCGCAGGATGCCGCCTGTACGAACAGCTGTGCAGGGATCTTGGATGTATGTATCAGACTGTCGGCGCATGGATCGCGGCTGTCGGAGAAGATGAAGAAGCCAAACTGGATATCCTGGCTGACAGAGCCGAAAGAAGGGATATCCCGTATGAATGGCTGAGCGGGGATGAAGCGAGACAGCAGGAACCCAACCTCAATGAACAGGTCTCCAAGGTACTCTCATTCCCCACAACAGCGATCATCTATCCCTGGGAAGTAGCGATTGCCTGTGCGGAAACAGCTGTCAGAAACGGCGTGGAACTCTATCTGAATTCCGAAGTGACAAAGATCGATGAAACAGACACGGGATATACCGTTCATACACCGGACAGGGCTTTTGAAACAAAGACGGTCATCGATGCCGCAGGCATTGGAGCTGACCAGATCGCCCACATGGTCATGAAAGATCCCGGCTTTGAGATCAAACCCAGAAAAGGCGAATACTTTGTCCTGGATCATGACGCGAAATTCGTAAACCACATTATTTTCCCGGTCCCTTCAGACAAGGGGAAGGGCGTACTTGCAGTACCCACAGTACACGGAAATACACTTCTGGGACCGAACTCCGATTACGTGCATGGAACCGTTGATACGGGAAGCACTGTGCAGGGTCTGGACTATGTCCGCACGAATATTACCAAGACCATGAAGAACGTACCGTTCTACAGAACGATCCGTACATTTGCCGGACTTCGTCCGTCTTCATCGTCGCCTGATTTCATCATTGAAGAAGCACCCGGACATCCGGGATTCATCCTGGCTGCCAGCATTGAATCACCGGGTCTTGCCAGCGCGCCGGCAGTATCCCTGTATGTCATCGATCTTCTGAAGAAAACTCTGACATTCACGGAAGATCCGGACGCTGTCATGACAAGGAAGGCACCGGTCGTACTGAAGGAACTGTCAGCGGAAGAACGCAATGAACTGATCCGTCAGAACCCGAAATACGGCAGGATCGTATGCCGCTGCGAACAGGTCAGTGAAGGAGAGATCATCGACTGCCTGCAGGGACCGTGCGGTGCCCGCAGCATCAAAGGCGTCAAGAAACGTGTCAGACCGGGTATGGGCAGATGCCAGGGCGGATTCTGTGAACCGCTGGTACTCGAAATACTCGCCAGAGAACTGCATAAAGATCCGCAGGAGATCGTACTGGATGGATTGAAATCGAACATCCTGGAAGAGGAGAACCGGTAATATGCGTACATACAGAGCAGTGATCATCGGCGGCGGATCGGCAGGTCTGGCTGCGGCTATCACATTGAAACAGAACGGGATCGACGATATCCTCGTCCTGGAAAAGGACAGGGAACCGGGCGGTATCCTGCAGCAGTGCATCCACAACGGATTCGGACTGCAGACATTCAAGGAACAGCTCTCAGGTCCGGCATATGCGGAACGCTTCATCGACCAGGCAAGGGAGCTTGAGATCCCCATCAAACTGAATACCATGGTCACCCATATGCATCCCGACAGGACGATCGAATACATGAATTCGGAAGAAGGCTGTGTCACGATCGGGGCGGATGCCATCATCCTGGCAGTGGGCTGCTACGAACGCAACCGCGGCGCGGTCGAGATCCCGGGTGAACGTCCGGCAGGCGTCTTCACGGCAGGACAGGCACAGCGTTACCTGAACATCGAAGGCTACATGGTGGGCAAAAAGGTGTTCATCCTCGGCTCCGGCGACATCGGGCTGATCATGGCAAGAAGAATGACGCTGGAAGGCGCCAAGGTATACGGTGTTGCGGAACTGATGCCGTATTCCAACGGTCTGCCGAGAAACATCCAGCAATGTCTGAATGACTTCAACATTCCGCTGTATCTGAGTCATACAGTCACACATATCTACGGAAAAGACAGGCTGAGACAGATCGAACTGTCCCAGGTGGATGAAAACAGAAAACCGATCCCCGGCACACAGCAGTACTTCAATGTAGACACATTACTGCTGTCAGTCGGACTGATCCCCGAAAATCATCTGGCAGAAGAAGCGGGTGTTGTACTGGATCCCAGAACACGCGGACCGATCGTTGATGAAGACTACATGACAAATGTGGAAGGTGTCTTCTCCTGCGGAAACGGACTGCATGTCCATGACCTGGTAGACTTCGTTACACTGCAGGCACAGCGCGCCGGACAGGGAGCCGCTGAGTACCTGAAGAACGGGCTCAAGCAGAACAGGCATGTATACGTAAAGCCGGGTGATGGCATCAGCTATGTTGTTCCGGCGATCGTACATCCCGGTGAAGTAAAAGAAACGAAAGAATTCTTCTTCCGTACAAAAGGACTGGCTGATAAGGCTGTCATCAGGGCGGTCAGTGACGGCAAAGTGATCCGCAAGCTGAACCGTACCAAACTGATGCCTTCCGAGATGGAGCGCATTACGTTAACAGACAGTCAGCTGAATGAACTGACAGGCGATCTTGTGATCGAGATGGAGGAACTGAAATGACCCAGGAGAAAGAACTGATCTGTGTCAACTGTCCGATGGGATGCCGTGTACATGTCGTACTGGAAGGAAAGGAAGTCATTTCCGTAACAGGAAATACCTGTCCCAGAGGAAAGGAATACGCGATCCAGGAATGCATTCAGCCGATGCGCATCCTGACAAGCACGGTCAGGATCACCGGAACGTCAGCCAGAGTGATCCCTGTCATTACAGAACAGGCGATCCCGCTGGAAAAGATGAGTGAAGCGATGCAGGAGATCCGCGCCATGGAAGTACAGGCTCCGGTCAGGATCGGAACAGTACTGACGGAGAACTTGGCAGGAACAGGCGTCAGACTGATCACATCCCGGACAATGTCCTGAACAGCTGAATACTTTACATAACAGAAAAGCCTGAGAAACTGAGATCTCAGGCTTTTTTCCGGGTATTGTTCTGTATCAGCACTGCAGAATCACGCTGCTTTTTCATTGAGCGGATTCCAGGTGCCTCTTTTGTAGTAAAGAAGGTAGCAGATGAAGACTGCCATATTGTGCGAGATCATGCAGATCCAGGCGGCGATCAGCCCGAGATGGAACACATGGATGCAAAGGAATGTACCGAGGATACGGATACACCACATACCGCTGACATTCAGAACGAACGGGACTTTTGTCTGTCCGGCTCCCATCAGCATACCTTCAATGACAATGGATATCCCATAGAACGGTTCCGAGCAGGCGACCATGCGCAATACCCTGGAACAGAGCGCTATGACTTCCGGATCATGTGAGAACACGGATACCATCTTCGGTGCGAACAGGAAGAGCAATGTTCCCGAGATGATCATCATGGACACTTCACAGAAGATGATCATGACAGGCATCTGTTTCAGCCGTTCCCTGTCCCTGGCACCGATCGCGTTGCCGGTCAGGGTGGCAGCGGCTGTCATCATGCCGTAGCCCGGGATGTAGAACGCTGATTCCACGGTATAGGCGATCGTATGGGAAGCGGTGGAAAGACCGCCCAGGGAATTGATCATGGAAGCGAATATCACATAGCCGAATGATGTGGCAAATCTCTGCAGCATGTTCGGAAGGGCGATCCGCAGACACGGTACCAGCACTTCTTTATCAGGCTTCATGGACCAGCCAAGAGGCGAGACCTCCGGCTGACGGAACAGCTTCACTGTGATCAATACGCCGCCCAGTACAAATGCCAGCGCGCTGGAAACAGCAGCACCGATCACACCCATACCGGCACCCCACATCGGAACTGAAAGTCCGAATATATGGAGCGTCCTTGGCTGGTAGATCAGCAGAAAGTTCATGATTACATTTGCAATATTCACGATAACACCGTTTTTCATCGGTGTTTTTGTATCACCGATCGCTCTGAGCACGGTAGAGAAGACCGTAGTGGCTGCTCTGAACAGCATCGGCAGATACAGGATCAGGAAATACTGTCCGGCGATCTGTCTGAGGGAAGGGTCGACCTGCATCCAGGCAGGAACCATCTGTGACAGTGAGGCGGTCACGACCGTAAACAGGATGCCTGTGATCAGTACGATCAGAACTGACTGGGCGCTTGCTTTATGAACACGGTCATAGTCCTCAGCGCCTTTTGCCTGTGAGATATATGCCAGGAAACCGACACTCATAGCGGATATCGTCGAGCCGACCAGCCAGTTCACTGTTGTGGTGGACCCGACTGCAGCGGTCGCGTAGGTACCGAGAGAACCTACCATTGCCGTATCGATATACTGCACTGCCACCGACATGAACTGTTCCAGCATGGTAGGCCATGCCAGGGTGAAGATCACCGGGATGTGGGCAGGATTGAATTTCTTCTGTGATGCTGTCATAACGCAATCAAGTATACCAAATTTTCAGAAACAGAACGATAAGCTGATCATTCGCACCGTAAAAAAACACCTGCAGGAACAGGTGTCAAAGGAACAGTTCCAGGATCAGAACGACCATACAGCAGGTCACCGCGACCGGGAACAGTCCTGCATTCATCCATGCCAGGATGATGCCGATCACAAGGGCAGCTGCACCGGCTAACGGTGACTGTGTTGCCTGGATGATCGCCGGGAATGTCATGACTGCCAGTGTCACATAAGGCACATAGTACAGGAATGACTTCAGGAACCGGTTGGTGATCGGTCTGCGGATCAGTGTCAGGGGAAGCACCCTGATCATGAATGACACCGAAGCCATGATCAGAATATAGATATACGGATTGCGTGTCATACTGCCTCCTCATCCGCACGCGGGAAAAGCAGCGCTGCAATGGTGGATATGCCGATGGTCAGGATGATCGTTCTGGTGCCTGAGCTTAATGAAGAAACAGCAGGCAGCACGGAACACAGCCACGACAGCAGGAAACTGATCGCAACCAGGGCGCCGACGATCCGGTTCTCCCTTGCGGGGGGAATGATGATCGCCAGGAACATGCCGTACAGTGCGACCGAAAGGGCACTGACGATACGGGCAGGCAACAGGTTTCCCATAATGACGCCAAGCATCGTACCGATCGCCCAGCCGGGAATGGAGCTTGTCATGGCCCCGTAGAAGTACCATGGGTTCAGCCATCCTTTCCGGGCAATGCCGATGCCGAACAGTTCATCCGTGACATCAAAGCCGATCAGAACACGTTTGGCTGTCGGTACATCGGGATGCAGTTTCTGGGATAATGCCGCACTCATGAGCAGGTATCTCGCGTTGGCGATCAGTGTCATCACGGCGCATTCAATATATGAGGCGTTCTGCGCGATCAGTGTAAAGACCGCATATTCACCTGCCGAGGCATTCGTACTGAGGCTTGCCAAGAATCCCTGAAACGGTGTCAGTCCCGCGTTTCTTGCGGCGATGCCCAGTGAAAAGGCAACAGCGAAATAACCGGTGCCGATCGGGATGCCGTCTTTCAGTCCTTCCAGAAATTCTTTTCTGTCTTCCGTCTTCATGAATTCCTCACTCTTGAAAATCTTACAGAAAACGCTTTGACAGCGCAACATCAATTTTATCATTTCAAACGGTTTTCCTGTCCGGATCCTGTCTGAAATGAAACCTGACTTTCGAATAAACGATTAAAAAATGGTGTAAAACCTCAAGATCAGATCTTGAAGTTCAACACCTTTTTTAGTTGCCGTTCTGACAATGTATAGTGATCCAGGGGGAGCTCTGTTTTCTTTGCCAGTTCCGAGATA
>JAFRJJ010000010.1 GCA_017432325.1 Solobacterium sp.
CATCATGAAAAGAGGCGTATATCAGGGCGGTCATGTTCCTTTCGGCCTTAGAAAAGGTGCTGTCAAAGGAAAACTTGAAACAGATCCAGAAGCAGCACAGGTAGTCAGGAAAGTGTTTGATCTCGCAATCGCAGGTAAGGGTACCGGTGAGATTGCACGTATCCTGAATGCTGATAATGATATCACGCCGTCTGACTACTTCAAGAGAAAGAATCCTCAGGCAAAGAAGTTCAAGCTGAAGACAGAACGCAAGGAATGGAGCTCAATAATGGTGTTGAACACTATCCGTCAGGAAATGTACTACGGTGCCGTTGTCCAGCACAAAAGACAGCGCATTACCGTTGGGAGCAAACACACTGCCGTTGTTCCTAAAGAGGAGCAGTTCATAGTTGAGAATCAGCATGAAGGAATTGTCACAAAGGAAGAATGGACAGCTGCACAGGCTGCGATACGCCCAATCAGGAAAAGGACAACCTATAACAAAAGAGATTATCCGCTGAGAGGAGTAGCCAGATGTGCCTGTTGCCATAGAATGATCCAGTACTTTGGGAAGGTCAAAAGGCCATACTTTACATGTGAAGTGACAAAACACGATGCCAACAGCAAATGCTTTCACGGAAAGGTGTTTGAGGATGAACTCAATGAGGTAGTCTGGCAATCACTTCAGAGCATGTTTGCTCTGTCAGATGATTTGTCCGGGAAGCTGAATCAGCAGAAAAAGCTGCTCGGTAATGAAACAGAGTCGATCAAGTCGGATATCGAGAAGCTGCAGAAGGAACTGAAACAAATCGATTCTGACAAGTATTCCAACATGGACAAGTATATGTCCGGAGATCTTCCTAAAGAAAAGTTCCTGTCCAAGAAGCAGAAGCTGGATGAAGCATCATCTGCCCTCACCGCCGAGATTGCAGAACTGGGAAACAAGTTGGAAGTGATAAGGACATCTGAAGTTCCTGAGACCGAAAAACTGGTCGGCGAGATGAAGAAGTATTCCAAAGATTCTCAGCTGACAAGTGGTATGGTGCAGACATTTATAGAATCTGTTGAGATAACAGACGACCAGCATGCACAGATCATATGGAAGTTCTCCGATATCTTTAAACGGTTCATAGAAGAACAGTAAAACTGAATGCCTATCAGAAAAGAGCTCCAGATTGCAGAATCCGGAGCTTTTCTTCTGAAAAAGTTCAATATTTTTTTAGTCCTTACTTGACATACGCTGATGAACCGGACGCGTTTCCTTTCCGGGGAGATCCGGTGCTGCACGGGATCGCGCAGACAGCCTGTACGGGTCATACGATATATCTCACGGCGACTCCGGACGAACAGCTGATGGAACGTGTCAGGAAAGGAACACTTCAGCATCTGATCCTGAATGAGCGTCCGCACGGTCATCCGCTGCCGGTTCCCGCAGTAAAACGGGGAAGTGTCCTGATGCTCTGGATCAGGATGATCATGTGGATCAGAAGAAACAAGGATCATCCCAGGATCATCTTCGTACCGACCATCCGGCAGGCAGAATGGTTCGGCCGGCTGCTGAAGCAGGTCTGCGGATGTTATGTATGCACATCGAAGACGGAAAACAGGGATGAAGTAATCGAAGCCTACCGGCAGGAACTGGCAGGGATCATCATTGCGACCACCGTTCTGGAACGCGGCGTCACGATCAAAGGAGCAGATGTATGCATCTATGGGGCGGACCATCCGGTATTTGATGAAGCAGGACTCGTGCAGATGGCGGGAAGGGCAGGCAGGTCATTTGAACGCCCGTATGGCGAAGTGCTGTTCCTGCTGAATGAAAAAAGCAGGACCGTGGATCGCTGTGTCAGGCAGATCCGGGAGGCAAATAAACGATGAGATGTCTTCTGTGCGGAAAGCGGACAGGAAGCTCTTCAATGCCGCTGGTCGCCATGTTCAGCGATGATCCGCTCTGCTATGACTGCCGGAAGCTGTGGAAGCCATATACCGGTAACCGGGATATTGAAGGTATGCACACTGATATTCTTTATGACTACCGCAGCGGATACAGCAGCGCGCTGATCCAGTACAAGGAGTGCGGTGATGAAGCATTGAAGGATATCTTCCTGTATCCGCATATTGAAAAGATCAGATGGAAATACAGAGGCTATACACTTCTGCTCATGCCATCAGCCAAAGATAAACTCCGGCAAAGAGGTTTCGATCATCTGAAGGAGATGTTTGCCTGTCTGAACATGCCGATGATGAGCCCGTTTGAAAAACTCAGGGAGATCGACCAGAAGGGAGGCGGCCGTAGCCGGCGTACCGTGATGTCCGGCAACATCATCCTCAAAGAAGGAACCGTCCTTCCCGAAAAGATCCTGCTGGCCGATGATGTGGTCACAACAGGCTCCACACTGCGCGGCGCATTGAAGTGCATCGATACACGGAAGCACCGGATCATGATCCTGTGCGTGGGAGGAGTCTGAGTCCCAGCCTTGATTGACATCGGTGTTCCATGTATAATAATTGCGCGTTTTCATGCGCTTAAACGGAGGTGCTATGGCAAATGTATTTGACCGGCTGCTGAATGTTGATGCTCGGCGGCTGAAAGAAATGGAACGAAAAGTAAAGCCTGCCGAAGAGCTGGCTGACAAATATGCCGCAATGAGCGACGAAGAGCTGAAAGCTGAAACACCGCGCTTAAAGGAAAAGCTGGCGAACGGCGCAGAACTGGATGATATCCTTCCGGAAGCCTTCGCTACCGCCAGAGAAGCCTGCCGCAGGGTGATCGGGGAATACCCGTATCATGTACAGCTGGTAGGCGCTGCCGTCATGCAGGGCGGCGACATTGCCGAGATGAAGACCGGTGAAGGTAAGACATTGACATCCGTCATGGCAGTCTATCTGAATGCCCTGACAGGCAAAGGCGTACATGTCGTAACAGTCAACGAATACCTGTCACAGCGTGACTCGGAATGGATGGGACAGATCCACAGATGGCTCGGCCTGACTGTCGGTCTGAACCTGAGACAGCTTTCTCCCGTACAGAAGAGGGCAGCCTACAACTGTGATATTACTTATACAACAAACTCTGAACTGGGCTTTGACTACCTGCGTGACAACATGGTCACAAGGGCGGAAGACCGTGTCCAGAGAGGACTGAATTTTGCTCTGGTCGACGAAGTTGACTCGATCCTGATCGATGAATCCAGAACGCCTCTGATCATATCGGGCGGTATGAAGCAGACAGCCAACCTGTACCTGCAGGCTGACCGTTTCGTCAAGAGACTTAAGCTGGATGAAGACTACGAGATCGATGTCAAGAGCCGTATCGTCCAGATGACGGAGACAGGTGTCGCCAAAGCGGAAAAAGCATTCCGTGTAGCCAATCTGTATGATCTGGAAAACACCCAGCTGCTGCACCGTATCTCCCAGGCATTGAAAGCAAACTACATCATGACCAAAGACGTTGAATACGTCGTTGACCATGAGAATGATGAGATCGACATCGTCGATCCCAACACCGGACGTCTGATGAAGGGACGTGAATGGTCAGACGGTCTGCACCAGGCAGTCTGTGCCAAGGAAGGCATTTCCATCCGTCAGGAAACGACCGTGCTTGCGACGATCACATACCAGAACTTCTTCCGTCTTTACAACAAGCTGGCCGGCATGACCGGTACAGCCAAGACCGAGGAAGAAGAATTCCATGAGATCTACAACATGCTGGTCTATGAGATCCCGACGAACCGTCCGGTTGCCCGTATCGATCATCCGGATGCCGTATACGGCACAAAGAAGGCCAAGTTCGACGCCCTTGTCAGAGAAGTCAAGGAACGCCATGAGAAAGGCCAGCCTGTGCTGGTCGGTACGATCGCAGTCGAAACTTCCGAACTGATCTCTGACCTTCTGAAGAAGGAACATATCCGTCACGAAGTACTGAATGCGAAGAACCATGCAAGAGAAGCCGAGATCATTGCCAAGGCAGGTCAGAAGGGATCCGTAACGATCGCTACCAACATGGCCGGCCGAGGAACCGACATCAAGCTCGGTGAAGGCGTACGTGAGCTCGGAGGACTGTGTGTCCTGGGTTCCGAACGTCATGAATCAAGGCGTATCGATAACCAGTTAAGAGGACGTTCCGGTCGTCAGGGAGACCCGGGTGAATCCCGCTTCTATGTATCCGTACAGGATGACCTGATGGTGAGGTTCGGAAGCGAACGTCTGGAAGGACTGTTCCAGAGCCTCGGTGATGAAGCAATCGAATCCAAGACGATCACGAAGTCCATCAGCTCTGCCCAGAGACGTGTCGAAGGCGTCAACTTCGATGCCCGTAAATCACTGCTGCAGTATGATGATGTACTGCGTCAGCAGCGTGAAGTCATGTATGACCAGAGAAACTACATTCTCGACAACGCGGATGTACACAAGGTCATCCAGGATATGTTCAGCCGTGTGGTCAGCGATACTGTCGCGTCACATGTTGATCCGGAATCCAGAAACGGAGATGTCATCGTCGAAGATGTGCTCCAGGCAATGGATAAGCTCGGATTTGACCAGATCGCCGAACCGGGCGAACTGACCGGAAAGACGGCTCAGGAGATCACCGCGATCCTCAACGACCGCGCATGGAACATCTATGAAGCGAAGGTAGAACCTGTTCAGGACAAGATCCGTCCGTTCGAGCGTCAGATGTCCCTCAGGGTCATCGACCGCGCATGGGTCAACCACATTGACATGATGGCCAAGCTCAGGGACGGCATCGGTCTGCGTTCCTATGCCCAGAACAACCCGCTCCAGGCATATGTATCGGAAGGCTACCAGATGTTTGAAAATATGATGCACGACATCGCACAGGAGATCGTACAGTACTGCATGAACCTGAAGGTTGTTGTACAGCCTGCAGTTAAGGCATGATAAAAAGAGGAGAACCAGTATGGAATTGTTTGAAATGAATCAGGGCATCGCCCGCAGCCAGGCAAAATTGGAGCAGCTTGGCTCCTCTCTTTGACCTCGCTCAGAAGGAAAAACAGGTACAGGAAAACGAAACAAAAATGAATGCCGAGGATTTCTGGCAGGACCAGAAAAAGGCGCAGGCGCTGATCCGTGAAACAAACGGACTCCGTTCACTGATCGATCAGTATCACAAGCTGAACGAGAGCCTTGCCGGTCTGAACGAAAGCCTTGGTGAACTGAAGGAAAGCTTTGACCAGGAACTCAAGGACCTTGTGGAAGAAGAGTATGCCGACACGATGAAGGCGTTCGAAAAATACGAGATCGATGTGCTCCTGTCAGGACCGTATGATTCCCATGCGGCGATCCTCGAGATCCATCCGGGTGCCGGCGGTACCGAAGCGATGGACTGGGCAGGCATGCTGTACCGTATGTACGGCAGATGGGCAGAGCGCAAGAACTACAAGGTAACGGTGCTCAACTATCTGGAAGGTGAAGAAGCAGGCGTCAAGTCATGTTCACTGCTGATCGAAGGACCGATGGCATACGGCTATCTGAAAGCCGAGAACGGCGTACACCGCCTTGTGCGTATCTCACCGTTTGACTCCAATGCGAGAAGACATACGTCTTTTGCGTCTGTCGAAGTCATGCCGCAGTTTGAGGACGACATTGAGATCGAGATCGATGACAAGGACCTCGAAGTCATTACGATGCGTTCCTCCGGTGCCGGCGGACAGCATATCAACAAAACGGACTCTGCAGTCCGTATGACCCATATCCCCACAGGCATCACCGTTTTCTGCCAGACACAGCGTTCCCAGCTTCAGAACCGTGAGCAGTGCATGAACATGCTGAAATCAAAGCTGCTGCAGCTGAAGATCGAAGAACAGGCCAAGAAGATGGCAGACATCAAGGGTGAAGTCAAAGCCAATGAATGGGGCTCACAGATCCGTTCCTATGTCTTCTGCCCGTATACGATGGTCAAAGACCTGCGTACAGGCTATGAAGTAGGAAATATCCAGGCAGTCATGGACGGAGACCTGGACGGATTCATCTACAGCTATCTGCGTTCACAGATACAGTCATAATGAAAACAAAGAGGCCTGGTGCCTCTTTTTGGAAGTGATTATGGATAAAGAATTTACGATCACATTGACACAGGAAGAATATGACGAAACATCGAAGGGACAGGTCGGCAGGATCCTTTCCAAGGTGTTCGGCTTTTCCCGCAAAGAGATCTCACGCCTGAAGTTCCAGGGAGAGATCCTTTACGAAGGAAAGAAAGTCCATGTCAATGAGCATATACCGGTATCCGGTACACTGACAGCTGTATTCCATGAACCGGATACAGAGCAGAAACCGGAAACAGATTTTATACCGGAAATCATCTACGAAGATGATGACCTCATCATCGTCAACAAGCCTTCAGGAATGCCGGTACATGCCGGACACGGTCACCTGGATGACTCCCTCGGGGATGCGCTTGCCGGCTGGTACGCGTCAAAAGGGGAGACCTTTACGGTCAGGGTGATCGGAAGGCTCGACAGCGATGTCAGCGGTCTTGTCATATACGCAAAGAACCAGCCGGCTGCCGCAAGACTGAGCAGCCAGCGGGCAGAAGGTATCCTGAAGAAGAAATATACAACGCTTGTATCAGGACACTTCGATGAGAAGGAAGGGATCATTGACCTGCCGGTCGCAAAAACAGACGGTTCCGTCAAACGCACTGTCTCGGAAGACGGAAAAGAAGCACAGACTTCATACAGCGTCGTCCGTGAGTTTACAGTAAACGATGCTCCCGTATCACTGCTGGAGCTGGTGCTGAAGACAGGCCGTACCCATCAGATCCGCACGCATCTCAGCGCGCTTTCCCATCCTCTGCTCGGAGATCAGCTTTATAACGGAGACTGTACATTGATGCAGAGACCTGCGCTGCACTGCGCGGAAGTCGAATGTGTCTCCCCGTTTACTAATGAAGCGATCAAAGCTCAGGCACAGATCCCGGCTGATATGGAAACAGTCATCAGCGCTGCTGATGTACAGGCGGATGCTGTTGCGGAAGTTCCGGAAACAAAAGCAATACCGGAAAATACACCGGCTGAGATAAAACAGAAGCGTTCACCCGGACAGTATATTGCGTGGCTTTTAGGCGCGGCAGTCTGTGTATGGGGCGGTATGCGTATCAGCGAAACACTGCCTCCTACAGCAGCAAGACTCCATGAAATATTCGCGGAAACAAAAAAGGCAAACAGTGAGACGATCACGGTCGAGTACGGATCCGATCCCGATCTCCTGTCTTACCTCAATACGACTTACGGAACAGCCTCCCTGGTTAAGGGTATCAATACCGACATTCCGGGTCATACCTATGCCCAGTACGAACTCTCCGCGACTTCTGTGGGCAATCAGACCGTATCTGATACCGGTCTGCTGAAGATCCTGGTGACGGATACACAGGAACCTGTCATTGAACTGGCTCAGGAATATGCCAGCGTACCCATGAAAGAGGAATACAGCATTGTTGATAACGTTGTTATCGTCTGTGACCCGGTAGATGGAGAGCTTTCCCTGAGCGAAACACTGGAGAAAAACAGCTATACAGTGGAATCCGATGTGAACACAGCCAGAGCAGGCGTCTATCATGTGACGGTCAATGCGATGGACAAAAACGGTCTTTCCAGCAGTGTCAGCTGGCCGGTCACGGTCGAACGCTGGACACTTGCCGACCAGCAGAATGATACGGCAGACCTGGCGCGCATCGCGTTGTCAAGCAATCATGTCATGCTGGAGGTAGGGGATCCGTTTGAAGTATCCGATGTCCTGCTGGCAGTCACCGACAGTAAAGGCACACCGCTCAAACAGAGTGAGGAACTTTCCCCGCTGACTTATATGATCAAAGGCGATGTCACGACTGAGGAAGCAGGCATCAATTCCCTGATGATCTCCGCCATGAATGAGAACGGGGACATCACGATGGCATCCGCTACGGTACAGGTCGGAAGTGATGAGGAGGTCATGAAAGCCTCCGGTGTCATGCCGGGCTCTCCGTATGGTCAGATCTATCTGTTCCTGACTTCGGACATGGGACTGAACCGTGCCGCTGCCTGCGGGATCCTCGCGAATATGTCAAGAGAGTCGGGTTTCAATCCGACTGCAGACAATTCCGGTCTGTACCATGGTTTATGCCAGTGGGGCGGCGGAAGGCTGTCCAATCTGTACAGCTGGTGCTGGCAGAACGGCTATGATCCGGAAACGATCGAAGGCCAGGTACACTTCCTGGAACTGGAACTTAACGGAAACTACAGAGGCGTACTCGAACAGCTGCGGGCAATTGAAAACACCGCAGACGGCGCGTACCATGCTGCGGCGATATTCGAGATGCAGTTTGAAGGTTCACCCGGTCTGCATGAAGGAACCTGCGCACAGGCTGCTGCGTATTTCCAGCAGTGATCAGTTCCAGTCAGACCAGATAAACAAAGATTCTTTCGGTCCAAGAGTGCATTCATTTTCGAAATGATATGCACTTTTTTTGTACAGGTCGATCCCGTCTGAAACGCCTGCATTGAACCGCATGACGGCAGGGGAAGCCTCGATGTTTGTGACGAATGTCAGCTGTCCCTTGTCATTGCGTCTGCGGAATGCCAGCTGTTTGTTGGCAATGGCAAGCTGCGTATAGTCCCCGTCCGTAAATACCGGATAGTACTTCCGCATTTCCGCCAGCTTTGCGATATGATCGCAGAGCGCATTCCATTTCGGTTTGTCAAAGCAGGGTCTGAGCGCGTGGTCGGAGTACTTTGTGCGTTTTCCTTCCGCGCCCCATTCACTGCCGTAGTAGATGCAGGGGATGCCGGGCATAGCAAACATCAGGTCATATACAAGCGGCAGGTCTTCTTTTCTCTCAAGGACGGATGCCAGACGGTCCACGTCATGGTTGTCCGCAAAGCTCAGCAGATGACGTCCGCGGTACAGGCACCAGGGATCGCTGCCGAACTGCCTGTTCAGGGAATAGCCGATCTCAAAGAGATTCTGCGTGTTCATGGAAGAGAACAGACCTTTTCTGCATTCATAGTTCGTGACGCTGTCCAGCATGTCATCCTTCATCAGGACGTTGTAGTCACCGCCGATCATTTCACCAAGGAGGAAGAATTCAGGATCCCTTCCTTTGAGATGGTGATGCAGCTGGCGGATGAAATTCTGGTTCAGGCAGTAAGCGACATCCAGTCTCAGGCCGTCGATGCCGAATTCTGCGATCCACTGATCGACGCGTTCCAGAAGGTACCGGCAGACATCCGGGTTGTCCAGGTTCAGCTTGACAAGCTCATTGTGTCCTTCCCAGTTGCCGTAGGTAAAGCCGTCCTGTGCCCAGCTGTTGTTGTAGTCGATATAGAACCAATTGGAATAACGTGAATCCCACTTGTGCCGGATCACATCCTGAAATGCGTAGAAGCCGCGACCCACATGGTTGAATACACCGTCCAGAACGACCTGGATGCCGTTGTCATGCAGAGCGTCACAGACATCCGCAAAGTCCTGATTCGTGCCCAGACGGCAGTCGATCTTCGCGTAGTCCCTTGTATCATAGCCGTGCCGGTCACTCTCAAAGACAGGACCGAAATACACGGCGGTAATTCCCAGCTTTTTCATGTGGGGGATCCAGTCAATGACCTTGCGGATCCTGGAGACGGTAATGCCGTCGTTGCTGAAGGGTGCCCCGCAGAAACCGAGCGGGTAGATATGATAGAAAACCTGGTTAAGATCCATAGTGTTTTTCTCCTTTGCAGAACATCCGGATCATATGGGATGTCAGGGAAATGCTGTCGTCGGGACATTCCAGTTCTTCCCGGCTGACCCATTTGGCCAGCTTCAGTTCCTGTGTATCGGGAACCACCGGCTGGGAGGAATCCGCCTTGCACCAGAAACCGAACAGAAGGGTGTCCGAGAATGACCACGGCTGGCATTTGAAATATGTAATGTCTGTTACATCCAGACCTGTTTCTTCTTTGACTTCGCGTTTGACAGTCTCTTCGATCGTTTCACCGATCTCGGCAAAACCGGCGACCAGGGCATAGTGGTTCTGCCTGCGTCCGGCATACTGGGTGACCAGCAGCTGGTCTTTTTCGTTCAGGACACCGACGATGACAGCCGGCATGATCGTCGGATAAACGATCTTTCCGCAGTGCGGGCATTCCAGGGCACGCTCAACAGAATGGTGCTTCATAGGGTGTCCGCAGACACCGCAGTAGGCGTGATCGTGGTACCAGCCGGCAAGCTGCCGTCCGGTGATCGCGGCGAATCTGGATACGACAGATGTCATCGTACGGATGTCAGCCGACGACACAGGCTGCCCGTTTTCCGGGATCTCAAGACCCAGATAATAGGACCTGTCGTCAATGCTGAACAGATATGTCAGTTCCTGCCCGGGCACTTCACCGACCGTGAAAAAACGGTCCGGCGCCTGGCAGTAGAGCATCTTCTCATCATAGAAAAGCACGATGTCGTTTGTGCCCGGATCGTGCGGATGATATTCATTATGATAGACATGAGGGTAAAGATCCTGAATCATAATATCTCTCCAAAAACAGCCCGCATTCCGCGAGCCCTCAACATATTTATTATAACCGAAAATTAATTCAAATAACAGACTTTAAGCAATGTTTATATCTGTTATATTGAAGGCGTAAAGAAAGAGATGGATCCAAAGCCACCGGAAAGGAGTCAGGGTCTATGAAGAGGATTCTGCTGAATTACAATTAAGCCTCCTGAAGTCCAAATAGGATCAGCAGCTGAGGCGAAAAAGAAATGCATCCATTGAAATAAAAAGGTTATTCTGGATGAACTGAAAAAAAGAGAAAAGAAAAGCATCAGTGTGATCAGAAAAGACAGACGGAGAACTAATTGATCGATCAGAAACAAAAGATCGAAGAAAGCAGATCGAAAAGATCTGAAAGGAGAGTTCAGATCTATGAAAAAGGTATTACTCGAATACAAATAAGAGTCTCCTGAAACAGACGCAGAAAGATGATTCAGAGAGACAGTAAATAAAAAGTGAATGATCGGAAGATCGCAGCAGAAAAAGAAAGTGAGAATCTGCAAGAGGATCGACCAATGGACAGGAGAGTTCATTAAAGCATTCAGCTTTAATTAGATTGATGAAAACAACAGTTACAATCAGCAACAATATATACAAATTTTGATGAGTAGGCAAAAAGCTGTAAAGGCAGCTCTAATAGTGAAACATCAGAACGAAACAGTATAAAAAATACTGGTTGACAAAGTAATCCAACTGTTTGCATTATCAGTCAAACGATGCAGAAACAGAGCATCGAAAAAATTGAATTAATAAAAGAATCCCGCAATAAGTCAGCTGAAGATGGAAAGCCGGCAAAGAGAGCTGAATCGGGATTCTTTTTTTGGCTTTGTCGCAATTCAGGACCTGTTTGGCTATAATACATTTATTGAAGAGGTTGAATTATGACAACAGATGAAAAGATCACGATGCTGCGGGAACTGATGAAGGAACGCGGGATCGACGTGTACTATGTGCCGAACGCGGATGATCACCTGTCCGATGAATACACGGCAGACTGCTTCAAATGCAAATCGTTTTTAAGCGGCTTCACCGGTGAATCCGGCTGTATGGTCGTGACACAGGATTTTGCCGGACTCTGGACGGACGGCAGATACTTCACGCAGGCGGAAAAACAGCTTGCCGGAACATGCGTCACACTGATGCGCATGCGCCAGGAAGGTGTTCCCGAACCGCTGGATTTCGCGGCGGACGCGCTGCCGGAAGGCGGTGTGCTGGGCTTTGACGGCAGTGTCGTTTCGGCGCTTGACGCAAAACAGCTCTCAGCCGCGCTGAAGCCGAAAAATGCAAGGCTGCATACATCGGATGATCTTGCCGGCATCGTCTGGGGCGAAGAGCGTCCTGCCATGCCGCAGGAAAAGCTGTTTGTCCTGGATACAGAATATACGGGAGAGACCGCGCAGGAAAGGATCGCCCGGGTCAGGGAAGCGATGAAGCAGGCAAAGGCGGATGTGCTTGTCCTGACAGCTCTGGAAGATCCCTGCTGGCTGCTCAATATCAGAGGAAATGATATCGAATGCACTCCGGTCGCCTATGCGTTCGCGACTGTCACTGCAGACAGCGTCTCATACTATATCGATCCTGCCAAGGTGACAGAAGAAGTCAAGGTACACCTGGAGGAAGCAGGCGTGACCATCAAGGAGTATCACGCACTCGCGGAAGATCTTTCCGCCCTGAGAAACAGCGTGATCTGGACGGATCTTGCCAAACTGAACACCGTCCTCTACAAAGCACTGGACTCCGGCAACTCCATCCTGAACAGAAAGTCACCGGTCCTGCTGTTCCGGGCTGTCAAGAATGAAACCGAGATCAGGAATATCCGCAATGCCCATCTGAAGGACGGCGCTGCTATGGTGAAGTTCCTGCGCTGGCTCAAGGAGAATGCGAAAAACGGCCTGACGGAAGTCAGTGCCCAAAACCGCCTCTATGAACTGCGTGCCGAAGGGGCGGATTATATCGAGCCTTCCTTCCCGACGATCAGCGCATATCAGGCAAACGGCGCCATGATGCACTACAGCGCAACCGAAGAATCCTACGCGGATATTGAACCGAGGGGATTCCTCCTGGTGGATTCCGGCGGCACATACAAAGACGGTACGACGGACATCACCCGTACGATCGCTGTCGGGGAACTGACAGACCTGGAAAAGAAATACTACACGATCGTCCTGAAAGGACATCTGGCACTGACACGTGCCCGCTTCCTGTACGGTACGACCGGCAACAACCTTGACATCCTGGCAAGAGGTCCGGTATGGGATATCGATATCGATTACCAGTGCGGAACCGGACACGGTGTGGGACATGTACTGAGCGTCCATGAAGGTCCTCACGGCATCCGCTGGGGAATGGGAACACCGGCAAGACCGAACGCTGTTCTGGAAGCCGGCATGATCGTTACCAATGAACCCGGCATCTATCTGCCGGATGAACTGGGTATCCGTATCGAGAACGAACTGCTCGTCACCAAGGGCACGAAGAATTTCTACGGTCAGTTCATGTACTTTGAAGACCTGACATACTGCCCGTATGAACGTGACGCGATCGATCCCGCTTATCTGAATGAAACGGAGATCGAGCAGATCAACACATACCACAAAACAGTCTATGAAAAGCTTTCCGGCATGCTCGGTGAAGCAGACAGGGCATGGCTTGCGGAAGCCTGCAGGGAGATCGTGAAATGAAACTCATATCCTGGAATGTCAACGGGCTGAGAGCCTGCGCAAAAAAAGGCTTTGCCGACTTCTTCAAAGAAGCGGACGCCGACATCTTCGGACTGCAGGAAACAAAGATGCAGCCGGACCAGCTGGATGATTCCCTGAAGTTTGAAGGCTATCACCTTTATATGAACAGCGCTGAACGCAAAGGCTACAGCGGAACGCTCGTCTACACAAAACAGGAACCGCTGAGCGTATCCTACGAGATCGAAGGCGACATTACAAAAGAGGGCAGGGTCATCACACTGGAGTATCCTGAATTCTGGTTTGTCTGCGCCTATGTGCCGAATTCCAAGGACGGCCTGCTGCGGCTTGAATACCGTATGGAATGGGAAGACATGCTGAGGGCACATCTCATAAAACTGAACGAAACAAAACCGGTGATCTACACCGGAGACCTGAATGTCGCGCACGAAGAGATCGATATCAAGAATCCCGCCGCAAACCGCAGGAACGCAGGCTTTACGGATGAAGAACGCGCGAAGTTCAGCCAGCTGCTCGATTCCGGATTTACCGATACATACAGGTATCTGTATCCGGATAAAGTAGAGTATTCCTGGTGGAGCTACCGCTTCAACGCGCGCAAAAACAACGCGGGATGGAGGATCGACTATTTCGTGGTATCCGACAGTCTGAAGGACGCGGTTGCTGACGCGAAGATCCATACGGAGGTGCTCGGGAGCGACCACTGTCCGGTCGAACTTTCCGTCAACCTGTAGCATACTCATGCAATCAGTGTTAGAATTACCGGGATAAAGTATCGGAGGTTTTATGTCAGAGATACAGAAATTGACTGCCGCTCATGAAGAGGAACTCATCGCGAAGCTGAGTGAGCTGGTCAGAATCAACAGTGCGGAATCCGAACCGCTGGCAGATGCCCCGTTCGGCGCAGGCCCCAGGGACGCGCTTCTTGCAGCGCTGGCTATGATGGAGAAGGACGGCTTTAAGACCGTCAATCTGGATAACTACGCAGGCTATGCCGAGATGGGTGAAGGCGAGCAGGTGATCGGCATCATCGGCCACCTGGACATCGTTCCGGCTAACGCATCTGATGGATGGGACATTGATCCGTTTGAACCTACAGTCAGGGACGGCATTATCTACGGCCGCGGTGTCGCTGACGACAAAGGTGCGGTCGTTGCAAGCATGATCGCAATGAAGGTACTGCGCGAAATGAATGTACCTCTGAATAAACGCATCCGCCTGATCATGGGTACCAATGAAGAATCAGGTTCCAGATGCCTGGCGCATTATGTAGAAAAAGAAGGACATGTCGATCTCGGCTTTACACCCGATGGGGAATTCCCGGGCGTACACGGAGAGAAGGGCATGGTCGGCGCCGTATACCGCAGCAAGCAGACAAACATCCTGGATATCCGGGGCGGTACAGCAAGAAACGTCGTCTGTCCCAAGTGCACCATCAGGGTCGGCAAGATCACTTACAGCACAAAGGCGCTGACCGACTGGTTCCATAACAACAGCATCCAGTTCACGATCGAGAACACGGATGATTATGACGAGATCACTGTCATCGGCAATGCCGCGCACGCATCCACACCGGAGCTCGGCGTCAACGCGATCTCATATCTGATGATGGGCCTTAAGCAGGCAGGCTTCCAGGATCCGTTCGTGGACTTCTACTGCAGCAGATTCGGCCTGTATTATGACGGTACCGGCATGGGCTGCAAATGCTCCGATGAATACGGGGCGCTGACATGGAACAACGGCATCATCGGCATGAAGGACGGCGTGATCGAAGGATCCATCGATATCCGCTTCCCGGTAACGATGAGTGCCAGGAACGTCGTCAGACTAATGCAGGATAACCTGGATCATGAAGGCGGCAGCGTTGAAATCAGGCATACGGTTGAACCACTGTTCTTCCCCCAGGACTCCCAGCTCGTACAGGCACTGTATTCCGCGTATACGGAAGTCACAGGCGACACGGAACACGAACCGATGACGATCGGCGGCGGTACCTACGCAAAGGGCATCCACAACACGATCGCGTTCGGATGCGCGTTCCCGGACAGGGATTACAGGATCCACAACACAAACGAATACTGTCCTGTCGATGAACTGCTGAAACAGGCAGAGATCTACGTCAGGGCGATCCAGAACCTTCTTGAGATTTAAACCGCAGCCGGACCTGAATGGTTCGGCTTTTACATGCGCGGCATGCTATAATGGACCACGGTGAGCGATATGAAGAAAACAGCGATTCTTTATGATTTTGATAAAACACTGTGTACAAAGGATATGCAGGAGTACAGCCTGATCCCGTCACTCGGATACACGGAACCTTCGCAGTTCTGGAAGGAAGTGGGGATCCTCAGCAAAGAGAGCCACATGGACGGCATCAGCGCATATCTGTACTGGCTGGCCAGGAAATATGAAGAACAGGGCAGACCGCTGCGGCGTGAGGACTTCACGGATGTCGGCAGATCGATCGAATTCTATCAGGGTGTCGATACCTGGTTCAAACGGATCAACGCGTACGGCGCATCCCTCGGGCTGGAGATCGAGCACTATGTCATTTCATCCGGCATGGCTGAGATCATCGAGGCGTCCGGGATCGCTGATGAATTCCGCAGGATCTATGCCTGCCGCTATTATTACGATGACAACGGCACCGCCAGATGGCCGGCACAGATCATCAACTATACGACCAAGACGCAGTATATCTTCCGCATCAACAAGCAGGTGCTTGATGAATCGGACGATGAAAGCCTGAATGCCTGGGTCCCCCGGGAACAAAGACCCGTTCCGTTCAGCCGGATGGTCTATATCGCGGACGGACTGACAGATGTTCCGTGCATGAAACTTGTAAAAGAATACGGCGGAAAATCGATCGTGGTGTATAATCCTGAGAGTGCGAAGGCAGGGATCACGGCAGCCCGGCTGATCCGGGAGAACCGCGCTGATTTCATGTCTGTCGCAGACTACAGGGAATCACGCGATCTTGAAACACTGATGAAGCTGATCCTTGACCATATGGCAGCTGACAGCAGACTCGAAGATCTGGAAGGAAGATACAGATGAGCAATACCAATTCAAAACGTAAGAGATCAAAAAAGAAGACCAGGACATTCAAACCGCTGCGTCTTCTGTTTCTGGTCGCCGTCATGGCAGTATTCGGTTACGGTGTATACAGGGCATCACAGGTGATCATTCCGAAGCCGTTTGTCGTGGTGCTGGACCCGGTGCTAGGCGGCGGGGCAAAAGGACTGGAAGGATATGTCAATGAAGCCGACTATGCCGAACATGTTATCAGTGTCCTCAACGCGAAATTTGAAGAGCAGCACAGGATCGAAGCGGTCCTGACGCATACGCCGGACAGGGAGATGTCCGTTGAGCAGAGGGCAGCCATGATCAATGAGCTGGATCCGGATCTCGTCCTCAGTATCCGCTGTGATTATTCCCCGGATGAAAATGAATCAGGCATGGTGATCTATGCGGATCCCGCAAACAGGACATCCCGGAAAAGCATGGAATTCGCGCAGGCTGTCGCTGAACAGTTTGAAAACAGCGAATGGTATCCGTACGAAGTCAAAACCGGCTACATGTATTTCCATGAGATCAGCGACAACAGATATGAACCTCTTTTCAGAGAAGAAAAAGAGAGCGGCATGGCAACCTGGCCGCTCCTGGAACAGACCGATCCGGTCACGGTGATCTGTTCCGCGCTGTACGTCACCAACCAGTCCGAATCAGAATTCATGACAACGGAAGAAGCATATGAAAATGCTGCAGACCTTTATATGAAGGCGATCCTGCAGTATGCGGGGGAGAACCGATGAAAGACACACATCAGAACGGCGAGCGGTTTCTCAGAGCATTTGCGTCCATCGAGCGTTCACTGAACGAGATGGCAGGATCGACCGTATACAATTCATTTTCCCGGCTGCTGGCAGTATGCGCTTCCCGCAATACGGTCGTCAGGACCAATCAGGAACGCCTGCGGGAATACGCGGAGCTGCGCAATGCCATCGTGCACCAGCGCGATGATGAAGAAGAACTGATCGCGATCCCCACAGACAGCGCGGTATCCGATATCGAACGGATCGCAAGGCTGATCGACCGCAGAAGATCGGTCCTGTATTATGCGACAAAGCCCGTCAAGACCGTCAGCACAGACGACACCGTGACGGATGCCTACCATGCCATGAAGAATCTCGGAACAACAAAGATCCCTGTTTACAGGGATCAGAGCTTCCAGGGGATCGTAACGATGGAAACGATCGCCGGGTGGGCGATCGAAGGCGGCAGGGAGGAAATCACCTGCGCCGATATTGTGGAACATGAAAAGGTCGAGCGCGTCATGTTTCTCAAAAGCAAGTCCTATCTCGAAGATGTGATCAACATCTATGAGTCAGCGATGAAGGAGGGCAGACGCCCGCCTGTCATCATCCTGACAAAAAACGGAAGCAGGAACCAGAGACCGGAAGGTATCATCACGGCCTATGACCTGCCATCCATTTTAGCGGCACTGATCTGACTGTCCCGGATATCGGGGCAGTTTTTATTTCCGGTATTTGATATTGCTGACCATGCGGCAGAGCGTCTCTATGATATAGCATGCCGGCGCATGGGAAGTCAGGTTATCGTCATCCACCATGATCAGCGGCAGATCGTAAGCAATGCATACATCGGCGGCTTTCGCCAGCGGGGAATTATGGTCGGAAGTCAGGGTGATGACTTCGCAGCCGCTGGTATGATAGTTTCTGACACGTGAAATGATATCTGTCGATTTACCGGAAACAGAGATCAGGAAAATACAGGTGTTGTTTGCGATCTTTTCCGAATAATGATTGAGATGCATATTGTTCGGGTCTTCGATCCGGAACGAGGTCATGCATTTATAGGAAAAAGTCAGCACACCGTAAGCGGCAATGATATTGGATCCTCCATACCCTGCAAAGATCAGCAGGTCTTTGGAAGCGATCAGTTCAGCCGCGTCCCGCATGCTCCGGACAAATTCAGAAGAAGTGCAGGTGACGTTGAAAAAGTGTCTGATATCGGAAAGTTCATTGCAGGTCAGTCCGGCATATTCAGCATCGCTTTCACAGACCTCTTTTTTTAACTGGTATTTGAATTCCGAAAAGCCGCTGAATCCGTATTTTCTGCATAAACGGAGGATGCTGGCTGTCGAAGTATTGGCATTTCTGGCAAGCTGTCCGATCGTCATCTCGGAAGCCTGTTTTGGGTTTTGGATGATGTATTTGTAGATATAGAGCTCTGTGGTGCTCATTTCAGGCATTTCTCGCAATATCTGCATACAAAAACCCTCCAGGAAAATCATAACAGTATTTTTCGTGATGTAATCAAGAATTTATTGTTTGTATATCACGATTCCTGTAAAATTTACTCAGTAAAAAAAGGAGATTGAAATATGGGCAAATATTTCGGAACAGACGGATTCCGCGGGGAAGCGAACGTCGATCTGACATACGAACACGCAGTGAAGATCGGACGTTTCCTCGGCTGGTATTACGGAAAGAGACTGGACCGCAAAGCCAAGATCCTGATCG
>JAFRJJ010000071.1 GCA_017432325.1 Solobacterium sp.
CGTAGTCGGCATTGTAGGAAAATCCAAAAGTTTAGATTTTCTCAAAATGCTTATCTTTTGGTCTTTGGTTCGGAATAGTGTAGTGCTGGCGGTCTATCTATTGTTTTCGGTTGCTTGCTTCTTTACCGTACATGAGCATTAGCGCCCGGATTGTCGTTGCCGTAACCTTCCATGAGGTTGATCACGCCCCAGATACCGAGGCCTGCACCGAGTGCGATAACGAGTGTCTGAAGTACGCCTACTGCGCTGTTGAAAAATGCCATAAAATGTTTCCTCCTTTCCGCAAATCGCGGTTGAAAATAAATGTGCCCTTTCTCCGCATGTGCACCTGCAGAAAATGGGCATGAAAAAGCCGGGGACTGTTTTGTTGCAGCCTCCGGCATGTATGAATTGAAATATTCAGTTTTTATATTCCATATAAAGCTGCTCCGGCGATTGCAGAGATACAGATCAGCATGATCGGCGATATACCGTTTTTACTGATTTTTCTGGAGCCGAAATAAATCAGTGCCAGCATCAAAGTCAGTATCAAAGGACGAATCAATATCACCCTTTCCTGAATAACGATTCCGTTCCTGATGATCATGTATACACCCGTAGCAAGAATGATACCGATCATGCTCGGCTTCAGTCCGCGAAGGACCGCCTGTACATAGGGGTTCTTCAGCACGGTTTTCAGAAGCGCTGTTACCAGCAGAATAATGATAAACGATGGAAGGACAACAGCGATTGTCGCAATCAGTGCTCCGGGGATTCCTGCCTGCGAGCTGCCGACATATGTCGCCAGGTTTACCATGATCGGCCCCGGCGTGCTCTCACTGACCGCAATCATATACGTCAGCATTTCTTCATCCAGCCATCCGTAGGAAAGAACCACATCACGGATCAGGGGTATCGCCCCATATGCACCGCCGAAAGCAAAGCAGCCAACTCTCAGAAACCCGATGAATAATTCCAGGAGGATCATTTCCCTGCACCTCCCTTCACAGCTGATTTTTTCACCATGAAGATGACGAGGCTGATCAGGCCGGCAGCCATCATCAGGATGATCGAAGAGATCCTGACAGAGAAAATATTAATCAGAAACATGGCTGCAAAAGCACAGAGCATGAACGTCATAGGTATCGGTTTCTTCTGCATCTTCTGAAGCATCTTTACGGCAGCATCCAGGATCAGGATCCCGACCGCGATCTTGATGCCCTGGAAGGCATGGGCGATCCAGGTGATCTCAAGGAAATGATCCAGAAATTTTGAGATTGCATAGATGATACAGAACGATGGAAGGATCATCCCGATCGTTGCGATCAATGCGCCGGCAAAGCCTTTCTGTTTATAACCGACATAGGTTGCGCAGTTGATTGCGATCGGCCCGGGAGTGGATTCTGCGATAACTGTGATGTTCATCATCTCATCATGCATAATCCATTTCTTTTTCTCCACGCAGACGTTTTCGATCAGTGCGATCATCGCGTATCCGCCGCCGAAGGTGAAAAGACCGATCTTCGCAAAGGACAGGAAAAGGTCAAGCAGTATGTTCATATCAGCAAATACAGATCAGTTTCCGGCGCAGTGATGCTCACCGCAATGTTCATGTCCGCAGTCACCGTCGTGATGATGCCCATGATGGTCACAATGCGCATCAGGATCATACTCCAGATTTCCTTCGGCCAGAGCCTTTGCTGCATCGTCCGCAGAGCCCTGAACTCCTGCATAAAGTTTGATTCCGGCATCTGCGAGCGCCATCTGTGCACCCATACCAATTCCTCCACAGATCAGAACGTCTGCTTTTACTGCCTGCAGAAATCCGGCAAGTGCGCCGTGTCCGCTTCCATTGGTATTTACGACCTGCTCATTCACGATCTTTCCACCCTCTACGTCGAACAGCTTGAACTGCTCTGTATGGCCGAAGTGCTGGAAGATTTCTCCGTTTTCATAGGTTACTGCGATTCTCATGGTATCCTTTCCTTTCTCAATAATGACCTGTTTGATTTCAACCGGTTCAAATTCACAATGCCCACCTGTGATCAGCAGCCTTTTTCCGTTCACAAGAGCATCTGCGACTTTCTTTCTTGCGCTGTCATAAATGGCTGTGACAGTAGTCCTTGCAATGTTCATTCTGGAGGCACAGCCTTCCTGGGTAAGGCCTTCGGCATCCAGCAATCTCAATGCCTCAAACTCATCTACTGTCATGTGAACACTTTCTGATGCTGTAATATCGTCAGGCGAGAAGCTTCGATAGACCGGCATTTGCTCTATTCTCCTGCATCTGAATGGTCTTGGCATAAACGCTCCTTTCTGACATATGTCAGCAAGTATACTACAGTAATTGCCGACATATGTCAATAACATTTATCTGTCCATCTTCACCTCATCCGGCTTTACGACCGTGTACCGGTCCTCCGGCTTCAATGTGAGCCTGTGATTCAGGAATTTCTCGATGTCGAAGGCATTCTTCTTATCCGCATCGGAAGTCAAAGGATAATTGGGATGCTTCGTCAGATCATATTTCTCTGACAAAAACGGCCTGACGCCGCGAAGCTGCAGGATGCATTTGCTGCCATCCAGCACAGCCAGTTCATCGACTGAGAGAAGATCATGACCGAGCTTCTGATAGTTCAGGGAATGGCTTTGCTCTCTGCCCCTGCTCTCACCAGTGTTGAAGGTATCGATCGTTTCCTTGCCGAGAGACTGGTTCAGATCCTTCAGCGTTGTCGGTTCGCTGCCGCCCAGGAAGATCTGGGCATCGCAGTTGCCGATGATGGTATCCGCATTGTCCTTATAGATTGCCTTAAGCTGTGATTTTGCCTGCAGTACCAGGCATGCAGAGATCTCACGGCTCCGGATCGTGGCGATCAGTTTCTCCAGATTCGGAATCTGGCCGATGTTCGCGCACTCATCAATGAGGCACCGGACATGCACCGGCAGCCTGCCGTTGTACACGTCATCTGCTTTCTCGCACAGCAGATTGAAGAGCTGTGTGTAGATCATGGAGATCAGGAAATTGAAGGTCGCATCGGTATCTGACATGATCAGAAACAATGCTGTCTTCCGGTCTCCCAGCTTATCCAGCTCCAGTTCGTCATACATCGTGATGTCCCGGACCTCCTGAATATCGAAGGGAGCCAGGCGTGCGCCGCAGCTCACGAGTATGGATTTTAAAGTTTTGCCGGCAGCCATCTTGAACTTGACATATTGGCGTACGGCAAAGTGATTCGGGTTCTTTTTCTTCAGCTCCTCAAACATCACATCCACGGGATTCTGATAGTCCTCATCATCCTCGCGGACATCCATGCTGTTCAGCATTTCCAGGAGTGTTGCGAAATTCTGCTCATTCTCAGGCGCTTCGTAATGGATATATCCGATCAGCGCCGTGTACAGCAGCGTCTCTGCCTTGGTCCAGAACTCATCACCGGCTTTGCCGTCGCCCTTGGTATTGGCGATCAGTGCGGTCACGAGCTTCAGGATATCCTTCTCGGAATGGATGTAGGAGAACGGATTGTAATGCTGCGACTTTTTGAAATTGATCGTATTGAAGACCTTGATCACATACGGCTCATACAGAGGTTTCCCATGTTTGTCTTTCACAGGGTTCCCCTTGGCATCCAGCACCGGAGCGCCGCGTTCCAGAGCTTTTCCACATTCTATAAGAACACTGGCTTTCGGATCGGTTATAACGTAGGAGCTGTGCATCTGAAGCAGATTCGGTTTCAGCCAGAATCTTGTTTTGCCGGAACCGGATCCGCCGACGATCAAGACATTCTTGTTTCTGGCATAGGCCGGATTCTTCGGCCTGTTGCTCATCATCAGCCATTCTGATCTCGTCAGAATCACATTTCTCTGAAAGACCGGATCCTCATACGGCTCAATATCCTTGTGCGTTCCCCATGAAGCGTTTTGTCAAGTGCTTTTTCTGTTTTATTGACGCGCTTCCTATATTGAGTGATAGAAATATTCACCTCTTTGTGCTATACTTTATTTTGACTATCTTTAAAGTAGGTGTTAATGTGAAGACAAAA
>JAFRJJ010000072.1 GCA_017432325.1 Solobacterium sp.
ATGATGACAATGAAGGAAATCATTCCTTTCCGGTGCTGCGACATTCCTAAGAAGCCAATGCCTATCAGTTTATATGCCGCATATGGCGAATATCACTACGGTATTTACAGCCTTATCAACTAAATCTTTGAAAAGAGCGTCTGACCAAAAAAAAGAAGAGATCGATCTCTCTTCGAAAATAAAGATCCCGGCCAAATGATCGACCGGGTATCCGTTATGATTTAATGAAGTCACTGCGTACTTCGCAGACTGCCTGCAGGATCTTTTCTTTCGGTCTGGCGTGTCTGTTTTTGATCAGTGTCATGATCCGTCCGGCAGCGTATTCACCCATCTGTTCTGATGGCTGTGATACGGCGATCGGGGTAAGACGGTGGACTTTGGAAGACTCACGGAAACCGCATAATGTGACATTGCGCGCCATCTCTTCCGGATGTTCATATTGGTAATAAATGATGTCATCTGTCATCCTTCCGTTGGCTATCAGGATTGCTGTGCAACCCTTTCCAACCAGTTCCTGATAATGTTTCGGACTGCTGTTTCTCAAAGAATCGCCCGGCGAGATGAATTTTTCAAGGTTATTTGCACTAATGGCGTCGTTATAAGCGTTGTTGCGTTCCACTGAAGTGGAAAGACTTGGTCTTGCTGCAATCAGTCCGATCTTCCGATGCCCCCATTCGATCAGTTTCAGAAGAGCTTCATGACATGCGTGATAAGTAGAGATCCATACACAGTCTATGTCACATCCCTTGGGTTTACGGTCTAGAAGAACGACGGGGAGATCTGCCGGAAGGTTTTGCTTCAGTGTATTCCAGTCTGTCTGCGTTGTTGCAAGAATCAGCCCGTCAACGATCGACTTGTTGACAGTGCGCAGATAGGACAGTTCCGTTTCCCAATTTTCGTGCGTGTTGGCCAGCAGCAGCTGGTACCCATGTTTGGTCAGAGCAGACTCGATCGACTCGATCAGCGATGTGAAGAAAGCATTGTCAACGTCGGGAATGATGAATTGGATCTTGTTGGTCTTCCCGGTCTTCAGCGTTCTTGCTGAAGCATTCGGTGCATAACCCAGTTCCTTGATGGCATCATTAACTCGTTTCCGGGTTTCATCGGAAACAAATCTAGTACGATTGATCACATGACTGACGGTTGCAGTTGAAACACCTGCTTCTTTTGCTACATCAATGATACTGACGTTTTTACTCATGAAAGTCCCTCTTCCAGGCTAAGCATGTGCTAAGCCTAAATCTCCTTGACTGCAGATATTGTGCTTTCTTTTTCACTTATGAAAGATGGGAAAGCATAATTACAGTATAGCAAACAGGATGCAAATACTCGGATAATAATGTCGGTTTTTTTGGCCTGATTTGACAAATAATTATATTTTCTGATTTTCTGTTTACTTTTAAAAAAAATATGCTATATTGAAATCAGCCAGTTAAACGTTTACGCAAACGTTTATATCAAAATTATACATCAAAATACCAAATTCAGTACAAGATAGAACACAAAAATCGGACCAATTGTATTCAGAAACAGAAAAGTAAGCGCTTACTCAATGACTGATACTGAAAGGAGAGACAATGGATCTTGGGTTAATTGGTTTACAGCACATTGGACTTCCTGCACAAAATGTCGAGGAAACTGCGGCTTTTTTCCGGAAACTTGGTTTTAAAGATTCCTTCATCAAAAAAACAAAGGATGAAAATGTATGCTTCGTTGAAGCGGCGGGGGTTATGTTCGAAATTTACCAGCGGAACGAGACTGCCGGCAGACCGGGAGCAATCGATCATATTGCTTTGAATACAACGAAGGTAGAAGAAGCCTATCAGTATTGCGTAGAGCAGGGATTCGAATTTGTAGATGGAGGGATCCATCAGAATGACTTCTGGGAAAACGGAACAAAATATTTTACGATCATCGGACCAAACAGAGAAAAGATCGAATTCAGTCAGTATCTCTGAAAAACAATGAACTTTCGCGTTATTTCAAAGAAACAGTAAGGAGGAAAGAAAATGAAAAAGTTCTGTTCAAATCTCGCAAAATTTGGAATTGCGGCAATGATGGCTGTATCAATGACTGCCTGCTCCGGCGGAAGCACTGAACCTTCCGGACAGAATGCCGGTACAAGCACTGCAGCTGCTACAGCAGAAGCTGAAGTGCCGCAGGAAAAGGTAATCAAGATCGCCACGACATCTGATCCCGGTTCACTAGGTGCATTTGACGAAGGTTCTTCTTCCGGCAGATGGACAGTTCTTGCATATACATACGAGAACCTGATCTATCAGGGAACCGATGGTCAGTATCATCCCTGGCTGGCTAAATCATGGACGAAGAACGAAGCCGAATCCACACCGACACACGTCGTTTACGATGTCGAACTGTTTGACTATATAACTGACTTCAACGGCAATAATATTACCGCCGATGATGTAGTGTTCAGTTTCAATGAATGTCTGACAAATGGTACGGGCAACCAGCATACAGCTCTGACAGGCAACCTGGATTCAATTGAAAAAACAGGCGACTATACATTCAAACTTGCTGTCAACAGTGAAGCTGCAGGCGGTCTGGAACAGATGATGACCCAGGTCATGATCGTATCCCAGAAGGAATATGAAGGAAGCGGTGACTGCATGCGTTCCAACCCGATCGGAACGGGTGCATATAAAGTGGATTCCTGGACAACAGGCTCATCCATTATCCTGACAAAGAACGAAGATTACTGGCAGAAGGAAGAACTCCGCGGTGAAGTACAGAAACAGAACGTTGACAGAATTGAATACTACTTTGTGACTGAATCCACACAGATGGCTATTGGTCTCGAAACAGGTATCTATGATGTCGTTACAAACCTGAACTTCTCCAATGCATCAAGATTCATGGAAGGCGGCGAAAGCTCAGAAGGATTTACAGTTACAACACAGAGAGATACATATATCCAGCAGATGTGGGTAAACCGTTCCGAGGAAAGCCCTCTGCATGATCTCCGTATCGCTCAGGCGGTTCTGTATGCAATCGATATTGACGCTCTGATCACAGCTGTGGTTGAAGGACATGGAGAGCCCTGCTACTGCTATGGCAGCGATCTCAGTATCGGATTCCAGCCGAACTGGAAGACAGATGACTACTATCTCTATAACCTTCCTAAGGCAAAAGAACTCCTTAGCGAAGCAGGTGTAAAAGACGGTGATATCAGTCTGACGATCCTCTGCGATACAGACGAAGTCAGATCCAAGATCGCCCAGGTCATCAAACTTATGCTGACTGAAATCGGCATCAATGCGGAAGTTACATCATTCGAACAGGCACTGTGGAATACATATCAGACAGACCCTACAAAGTTTGACCTGAATATTTCCTATAACGGTGCTACAGGATACATCACAAACACATGGAGACAGCTGGATTCCACACGTTACGCAGAACATAATATGGCAATGGTACGTGACAATACGCTGGACAGCCTGATCCAGAAGGCATCTATCTCACAGGATGACGCAGACCTCGATGCAGCTAAACAGTATATGACAGAGAATGCATACCATTATGCACTGTTCCACAAGGAACTGAACTTTGTCACAAACTCCAAACTCATTACGAAACCGCTGTTCAACCTTCGCGGCAACATCATTCCCGGCGCTTCTGAATACGTCTGGAACTGATCCTACAACAGTATAAAAGTATCATTGATCTGATTTCTGACAGGGCAGTGTCTGCCAGCTACAGACACTGCCCTGTATTCAATCACATTCAAACGGAGGAATCATATGGGTAGATTTGTTTTAAAAAGAATACTGCAAATGATACCGGTATTGCTGATGGTCGCTGTACTGATCTTTACCATTCTCTATTTTGTTCCGGGTGATCCTGCACAGATCATGCTTGGAAGCACAGCAACAAAATACGAGCTGGAACAGATGAGGGAACAGCTCGGCTTGACAAGACCGTTCCTTGTTCAATTGGGAGATTTTCTGTATCAGACCTTTATCAAGTTTGATCTGGGCAAATCGTATTTAACAGGCGCCCCTGTAGGCACTGAAATCGCTGCGCGTCTGCCGAGGACGCTTATTCTCGGTGTTGCTTCAATGGTTCTTGCATTTGGAATCGGTATTCCTCTTGGAATAACTGCTGCAATACATCAGAACGGATGGGGTGATCGTATCAGTATGATCATTGCACTGCTTGGAGTATCTATTCCAACGTTCTGGCTGGCACTGATGTTTGTACTCTTGTTTGCCTTAAAACTGCGATGGTTCCCTTCAAGTGGTATCGGAGGGTTTAAATACTATGTTCTGCCAACCGTTTCACTATGCTTCGGCGGCCTGGCAACACAGGCCCGACAATCGCGCTCAAGTATGCTTGAAGTCATCAGAGCGGACTATGTGGTGACTGCTCGTGCGAAAGGGTTGTCTGAGCGCGAAGTGATCATGCGTCATGCATTGCCGAACGCATTGAACCCGATCATAACACTGGCAGGAAACAATCTTGCTGTCATATTCGGCGGATCGATCGTCATTGAAAATGTATTCTCGTTCCCGGGGATCGGTCAGTATATGATCACTGCTATTAATCAACGAGATTATCCGATCGTCCGCGGATGCGTCGTAATGCTCGCAATCGTTTTCGCGGTCATCATGCTTCTGGTCGATATCGCATACGCTTTTAATGACCCGCGTATCAAAGCAAGATATGAAAACAGCGGCAGGAAGACAAAGGTGAAAAAAGCATGACAGAGAAAAAGATGAAAAGAGGCTTTAAGGAAAGCAGGTTTGCTGTTTTCTGGAATCGCCTTAAGAGGAACCGCAATGCAATGATCGGTCTGTATGTGTTCCTGTTACTTGTTGTGCTGATTATTATTGTGCCGATCGTATCACCATATGACTATGCGAAATACGATATCATGTCGATCAGCCAGAAACCTTCCCTGAAGCATCCGTTCGGTACGGATGATCTGGGAAGAGATCTTCTGACAAGATGTTTCTACGGCGGAAGGTATTCACTGTCCATCAGTCTTGCGGCGGTTCTGTTCTCGACATCTGTCGGCACGGTAATCGGCGCGATCACAGGATTCTTCGGCGGGAAGATCGACGCAGTAATCATGAGAATGCTTGATGTTATTCAGGCGATCCCTTCCACACTGCTGACGATCATTATCTCAGCCGCGTTGGGTGTAGGTATCGATAAGACGATCATAGCGATCTCGGTCGGATCGATTCCCGGAACGGTACGACTGCTGAGAGGCTCGGTCATGAGGACGCGCGAGGAACAGTATCTGGAAGCTGCCGAAGCGATCGGCTGCAGCACGACCAGACGTATCTGGAAATATGTCGTTCCCAACAGCTGGTCACCGCTGATCGTTTCTTCAACAATGGGCGTTGCGCGTACAATTCTGCAGCTTGCAGCGCTCAGCTATATCGGTTTGGGTGTCCAGCCTCCAACTCCTGAATGGGGTGCCATGTTGTCGGGTGCACGTGGATATCTGAGAGATTATCCTCATATGCTGATATTCCCGGGTCTTTTCATTGCCATCTCTGTCCTTTGCCTGAATATGTTCGGTGATGGACTGCGCGACGCACTTGATCCGAAACTGAAGGATTAGGGAGAAAACATATGAACAGTGAAAAAGCATTTCTGAATATTGAAGATCTTGTTGTTGAATATGTCTCCGGCGGCAAAACTGTTCATGCCGTGAACGGCGTGACTTTTGACCTGGAAAAAGGAAAGACGCTCGGTCTGGTCGGAGAAACAGGAGCCGGGAAAACGACGATTGCAAAAGCAATCCTGAGACTTCTGCCTGAACCGCAGGCAACTGTGAAGAACGGACGGATCATGCTTGACGGCGACGATCTGCTTACATTCCCGGAAACGAAGATGAGGAATGTCCGCGGTAATGTTGTCACGATGGTATTCCAGGATCCGATGACGGCGCTGAACCCGATCATGAAAGTTGGTGACCAGATCGCGGAAGTCATCAAAAAACACCAGAAGCTTGAAAATAAAACATCCAGGGAACTGGCGCAGGAAATGCTGGAAATGGTAGGTATTCCTTCTGCCAGATACGACGAATATCCGCATCAGTTCTCCGGAGGCATGAAGCAGAGAGTTGTCATTGCTATGGCGCTTGCATGCAATCCGCAGCTTCTCCTGGCAGATGAACCTACTACAGCACTGGATGTAACGATCCAGGCTCAGGTCCTCGATATGATGGAAGACCTGAAAAACAAATATAATACGGCGATGATCCTGATCACGCATGATCTGGGTGTTGTCGGAAGGATGTGCGACGATGTTGCAGTCATTTATGCCGGGGAAGTTCTTGAATATGGAACAAGGAAAGAAATATTCCTTAATCCCTGCCATCCGTATACGATCGGTTTGTTCGGAGCGATCCCCGATCTGAGCGTCAGTACACGCAGGCTTGCAAATATCGAAGGACTGCCGCCTGATCCGACAAATCTGCCTGAAGGATGCTGCTTCAGTCCCAGATGCTCGTATGCTACGGATGAATGCAGGAAGAATAAGCCGTCTTTGCAGAAAATCAATGATGATCATCTTTGCAGATGTCCTCTGGCGGAACAGATCCGCAGTGGGAAGAACGGTGGTGAGGTTTAGTTATGACATTGCTGGAAATCAAAAACCTGAAAAAGTATTTCCCGGGCAGCCGTGGTGTTGTTCATGCGGTCGATGACGTGACCATGTCCATCAATGAAGGCGAGACGATGGGTGTTGTCGGTGAATCCGGATGCGGCAAGTCGACTCTCGGAAGAACAGTTATCCACCTGCAGCCTGCAACAGACGGAAATGTCATATTTGAGGGAAAGGATATTACAAATCCGACAAAACAGGAAATGAAAGAACTGCGTCAGAAGATGCAGATCATCTTCCAGGATCCGTATTCATCACTGAACCCCAGAATGACGGTAGGTGATACGATCCGTGAACCACTTCTGCTGAACGGCAGATGTACAAAAGAAACAGTTGATGATGAATGTGAGCGTCTGATGGACCTAGTGGGTATTGCGCTGAGACTGAAAGACAGCTATCCGCATGAACTGGACGGAGGAAGAAGGCAGAGGGTCGGCATTGCCAGAGCACTGGCATTGAACCCTAAGTTCATCGTATGTGATGAACCGGTTTCTGCGATGGATGTCTCGATCCAGGCACAGATCCTGAATCTGCTGATGGACCTGCAGGAAAGTCAGAATCTTGCATATATGTTTATTACACACAACATGGCTGTTGTACGGCATATCTCAAAGAACATATCAGTCATGTATCTTGGTCAGCTGGTTGAGACCAGTCCGACAGATGAACTGTTTGAAACACCGCTGCATCCTTATACACAGGCACTGCTTTCTGCAATTCCTACAACGGATATCCTACATCCTAAGAAGAGGATCGTACTGAAAGGTGAGATCACATCACCGATCGATCCGGAACCGGGATGCAGGTTTGCCGACAGATGTATGTACGCAACCGAAGCCTGCAGACAGCCGCAAAAACTGGAAGAACTGCTTCCCGGCCATTTTGTTTCCTGCTGCAGGGCAAAAGAACTGAATCATCTTTAACCGATGATGGAGTAGCAACATGAATAAGTATGAAAGTTTTCATTTCAGCGCATTGAACAACAGATCAATGCTGATGCCGAGAATCAAAAGGGGAGAGCCTTTTGTCAGAAAAAACAGACTGGTCAATGCCTTTGAACCTGTACCGGAAGAAAAACTGATTCCAGAACATCCATACTGCCAGATCAACACCGGATTGACGGAAAAGACGATCGATATCAACGGTGAAGTGAGAAAATACAGCATTTATGTACCTGAGGATATGCGCTCTAAAGGTGCCTGTGCCCTGGTCATGCCGGAAAACGGTGTCTCAGCGAAGGAATTCCTGGAAAGGGAAAACTGGAAAGAACTGTCGGAAAAAAACAAACTGGCATATATCATCCTGGAAGCTGAACAGTGGAACAAGGACAATGTGGAACAGGAGTTTGATTTTATCCAGACGGTCGTTGACTTGGAATTCCAGCAGAGAATGACAGTGGATATCTGTGAATCATATATCTATCCGATCGGACTGGGAGATGGGGCGTATGTGGCTTCCGCACTTGCTGCGGTATACAGCGCGACCTATCCCGCGTTTGCAGCGGATGGTGACTGCAACGTGGATCCGGAACTATTTGAAGTGCTGCGTAAACTTCCCGCGGATGGCATCGTTACGATGATGAAGCCGGAGATTGCTATGCCGGGTTTCATGATCGACCGGAGCGGACGGGCAGATGCTGCGCAGAAATATTTCCTGGAGACCATCAGGGCGAAAGAGGAAGGTCTGCGCAATGAGTACGGCAGAGTATACCTTGAACATCCCAGGCGCGGCGCATGGTTTGTCAATGAGCAGCCGGTTGCACAGGTATGGCTTGCGAATGAAAACAGCGTTCAAGGAAAGAGCCGCGAAGAACTGAACGAGGCAATGGTGGGATTTGTCCTGCGCTTCTCAAGATGGGGCGGATTCGGAAACAACCATCTGCGTCTGAAAAGGAGTCTTAAGGAAACCGGTGTGATCCGGGTGGAAAAAGAGATCGACGGGCTGCCCAGATACTGGGATGTGTTTGTTCCAAGCTGCTATCGTCCGGAAGAAGAAAAAGTGTATCCGCTGGTTGTGGCAATACATGGATTCTCCTGTAATTCGGAATACTTTGAAATGACCAGTGACTGGCAGAGACTTGCGGAAGAAAGAGGATTCTTTGTGGTATTCGCTTCTGCTTATCCGAGAAATATCGGCAGGGCAAGATTCCCAGTTCCGGGATGGAGCGTATGGCCGATGCTCCAGGAAGGAGTTGATGAAACGGTCTATTTTAAAGAACTGCTGGATACAACAATGCGAGATTACAGGATCGACCGTGAAAGAGTATATGCTGCTGGCCATTCAAACGGCGGACGCATGACGCAGACACTGATGAGAAAAATGCCGGAACGTTTCGCAGCATTCGGCCCTACCGGTTCACTTGCAGGAAGCTCTGCAGATACATTGGAGCCGATCGATGACAGCATTGACAGACCTGTATTCATCATGATGGGTGAATATGATATCGCCGATTCGGAACTGAAGGAAGGTACGGCTGCACGCGGGACTGTAGAACTCTACAGCAAAGCAAATCATGCGGCATTCAATGATACGAACTGGTATGACAATGGTAATTACCATACACTGGTTCTTTACAATGACGACCATGTTCCGCTGGTGAACTACACGATCATGCGGGACTGCCCGCATACATATACCGGCGAGATGGCACAGATGACATGGGATCTGTTCTTCTGTCACTTCAGACGTTTTGCAGACGGAACAATAGAATACAAAGGTTAGGTATCATTATGAGCAAATATACATGTTTTCACTTCAGCCCGCTGAACAACCGATCCATGTTAATGCCCAGGGTTCCGAAAGGAACGATGCCTGAGCCAAGAAGACATTCAAATACACGTTATGAAAAGGTGGATCCTTCTTTGATCACAAATCCGTATGCACAGTTTAATACGGGACTGACAAAAAAGACGATCGAAGTGAACGGGGTTTTACGCAGCTACGGTATCTATGTACCGCAGGATATGCGGTCCAAAGGCGCATGTGCACTGATCGTTCCTGATGACGGGATCACAGCTGAAGCATTCCTGGAAACAGAAAACTGGAAAGAATTGTCTGAGAAAAACAAGCTGGCATATATCATTTTTGAAGCAGACAGATGGGACAAGGATGATGTGGAGAAAGAGTTTGATTTCATACAGCAGACAGTATACATGGAGTTCGGCCAGAGATTGACAGTGGATATCTGTGAATCATATATCTATCCGATAGGATTAGGCGATGGTGCATATGTTGCTGCTGCACTTGCACTGACATACAGTGCGGCATATCCTGCGTTTGCGGCAGATGGAGACTGCGGTGTCGATCCGGAACTGTTCGAAGTGCTGAGATCCCTGCCTTCAGATGGGATCGATACATGGAAGAAGCCGGAAATCGCAATGCCTGGATTTATCATTGACAGAAGCGGTCGTGCAGAAGCAACGAAACAGTACATGAAAGAGACGATCCGTGCGAAGGAAGAAGGGCTGAGAAATGAATACGGAGAAGTATATCTGGAACAGCCGAGAATCGGAGCATACTTTGTCAATGAACAGCCGATCTCCCAGGTCTGGCTGGCAGACGGGAAGAGCACGGAAGGTAAGAGCAGGAATGATCTGAATGAGGCAATGATCAGTTTTGTTCTCAGATTCTCAAGGTGGGGAGGATTCGGAAACAACCACCTGAGAGCTAAGAGAAGTCCTTCAGAGACGGGCGTAAAGCGTGTGGAAAAAGTGATCGATGGACTGCCGAGATACTGGGATGTGTATGTGCCGAGCTGCTACAGGGCAGATGAAGAGAAGGAATATCCGCTGGTGGTAGCGATACACGGGATGTCATGCAATTCTGAATACTTTGCTATGACGAGCGACTGGCACAGACTGGCGGAAGAAAGAGGATTCTTTGTGGTATTCGCTTCTGCCTATCCGAGAAATGACGGCCTTGCCAGATTCCCCGTACCGCACTGGTCCTTGGGAAGTACGAGCCTGGGCGATGATCTGACTGATCGTGAGCTGCTTTATTACGAAGAAATGCTGAACACGATGGAGCGCGATTACCATATTGACACAAAGAGGATCTACGCAGTAGGGCATTCAAACGGTTCCCAGATGACTCAGGCACTGAGCAGACATATGCCGGAACGCTTTGCGGCATTCGGACCTACCGGTGCTTTGGGAGGATGGGATCCCAAGGATCTCAGAAGGGTTCCTGATAAGGTTGGTATTCCAATCTACTTCATGATGGCTGAATTTGATATTATGCCGACTGATTTTAGTGAAGGTGCGATCGCCAGAGAGACTATCGAGAATTACTGCAGGGCGAATCATATGACAGGAAAGTATGATAACTGGTATGTGAACGGAAATTATCATACGCTTGTGATCTATAATGATGATCATGTTCCGATGATCCGTTATACATTGATCAAAGGTTCTCCGCATACATATACTGCTGAAATGGCACAGCTGACATGGGATACATTCCTTTGCCACTTCTCAAGAGAGAAGGACGGTACAGTCGTCTATAAAGGATAATGTTTCCTTCCTGAACGAAAACGGGCTGCCGCAGGGCAGTCTTTCGTTTTCTATGCGGCATTGTGCCGGAAAGTGCGATAAGGTATATTTTGATTGGGTCCAAAAGAATAAAGGTTGTTATGAAAAAGCTCAGTACAGGGAAAACAGATCAGATATGGCCTGACGCAAATGACTATTTCTATCCGGATATGGGATTGGAAAGCCTGTTCCGTACAGGTGTTTTTCTGATCGACAGTGATCATGATACGATCCCGGATACCTGTGCGTATCATGCGGAAATCCCGAATGATCCGTACTGCAGGAAAGCCTGGGAACTGCTGGAAAACAGACTGAAAAGGGAATGCGGAAACGGGGAATGTGTACAAAGCAGGAATGTGATCCGCTTTACCGGAACCAATGAACCATCCGTCAGACAATTCATGCATGAAGGATATGCGGAACTGCGCATTGACGGCAGCGGTGACGAGCTGCTGTCATTCATGCAGTGTTTTGTGCGAAACTATGACAGATATGTTATTTGTGCTTCCATGGAAGAGATCACCATGCACCTGAGTGACACATTTGCCTGCCGCAATTACGACGGTGAAGCGGTCTATCAGATAAAACATCACGACAAATGTATCCTTGAACAGGAATATCCCGTACAGAGTGAACTGGATACGGTCATGAGGCTGATTGATGAAGTGCAGTATGAAGACCATGATCTGATATTTGAACTGGCAGTGTCCAAGCCTGAAGAAGTACGGCTGGCTGTGAAAGAGGAGATCCATAAACGTTTTCCCAACGCAGAAGTCCGTGTGCTGAATGCCTACAAACAGGGTTTCTCCTGGATCGAGGAGACATGTATTCCGGTATTGAAAGAAAAGCATCCCGAACGGATCGAGATATCGTTTGCGGCGGATGGGGTATGGAAAGATACAGACGGACGTGTACCTGTGAGGATGGCATCAAAAGGCAAAGACAGTCAGGAACAGATGGAACTTCCGGTCCGCTTCCTGCAGGAACTGTATCCCGTTGATGATGTACTGGCAGAAGCACTGCGGATCGACCGAAACCGGATCACTTTCCGTTTATCGGAGGAGCCGGATATCACATACAGGCTCAGCGCATATCAGGATGACGCAGTCGTCTTTACAGACACATATACAGTGCATACATATGAACGGTATTTCCTGGATGCGTATCCGGAAAAGGGAACAGTACATCCTTCCACAGGATATTTCCGTATCAGACAGAACGGTTCGGCCGTTTCTGAGCAGACTGTCAGGACCGACAGGGATCATATCTGGGACGTGTTCCAGGAGAAGATCTTGCCTGCATTAAATGCCTGCAGGATCAATGCATATGAAAACGGCGATCGTCTCTCGCGTTCCGTTATACAGATAGGACTGGATGAGACGGAACGGATCCTTCCGTTCCGTCAGGACAGGATCGCTCCTGCGGACGGACTGATGGAAGACCTGTATTTTACAGCTCTGGAATATTTTGAACAGTATGATCTGGAAACGCAAAGAAACAACGGAGAAGCAGGCCTGATCATACCGGATGTCACGTTAAGAACAGGAAGTCCCGCATGCTCATTGTCCGTTTCTGCAGCAGAACAGGTAATTCCGTATCATGTGCAGATCTGTCTGGAAGCTGTCTCATACAGAGACGATCAGCTGGTCTGCCGTTATGCCGCGGGAGGTGTCAGTGATGACGTCATCGAAAACTGGCAGCGTAAATGCAATGACGGGAAATTGAGAATCTCAGGGTATCTGAGCGGCAAAGGCATATTTGCGGTCAATGATCATGAGGTCAGGATATGTCCTGAAACAGCAGCGGATCTGGATCCTGAAGAGATCAGGATCCCTGATGCCGTGATCACTCCCGATATGCTTGATGACATCATGGAACAGTTCAGGCATGTCAGCGGCATTCATGTACATGTCGTCGGTGAATCTTATGAGCGAAAACCTGTTTATGCAGTGTCCTTTGAAGATAAGACCGGTTCACGGTATGAAGACCGTATCGGCAGATGCAATGTGCTGATCAACGCCAGACATCATGCCAATGAAGTTTCCTCCACCAATGCCGTGCTTCAGCTGATCAGGGAACTGCTGTGTGACCCGGAAAAACATAGGCTGAAGGAACGCATGAACCTCGTGATCATACCCATGGAGAATCCCGACGGGGCGGCTGTCCATGATCTGCTGTGCAGGAAACATCCGGACTATAAACTGCATATGGCAAGGTTCAATGCACTGGGCAGGGAGTTTGCGCGTGATGTGTTTGTGCCTGATACCGTGCATACAGAAGCCAGGGCAGTTTACCGTCTGCTGAGAGAATATGTATTTGATGTCATCATTGACGAACATGGTGTCCCTTCCCATGAATGGGAACAGACATTCTCCGGTTACACCTCTCCTGCTTACCGCGGGTTCTGGCTGCCAAGGGCAGTTCTGTACGGGTACTTCTGGTATACGCCAGAACATGAAAACCAGATGTACAGAGACCTGACGGCACGGATCGAGCAGGCGGTCAGTATGAAGATAAGCGCTGATAAAGAACTGGCGGAATTGAACAATGACTGGAAAGACAGATTTGAGAAATACGCACATGCATGGATGCCGGCAATGTTTCCCGCAGATTACAGGTATGATATGATCCATTACCATATCGTCAGGCCGCAGGATGACCATAGTTTTTATGTCACCCAGAAGTACCCCTGGCTTCACGCGCTGTATTACACCAGTGAAGTGCCGGATGAAACAGTGCACGGAAATGCCCTGCAGCAGTGCATCAGGGCACATCTGGCAGATGAATATGCACTTCTGGAAGTCATACAGGAATTCATAAACAAAGACTGCGGTATTGATCACGGAACAGGTGATTGATGCATCGATATCACGCAAATACATCATCCGGTGATACTGATATGCGTATTTTCGGATATAATGTTTGTGTTCAATAATCAGAACTGATAAAATAAGACGGCAAAAAAGAATAAAAAGGAGAAGTAACTATGGCAATTGAAGCTGGCGATTTCAAAACAGGATTAACAGTAATTGTAGACGGCGACCCTTGGGTAGTCCTTGATTTCATGCATGTAAAACCCGGCAAAGGCGCTGCGATCCTGAAGACAAAGATGAAGAACCTGAAGACAGGTTCCACACAGGAAAGAAACTTCAACGCTTCCACAAAATTCGAGCAGGCAAATATCGAGAGAAAGCAGGCTCAGTATTCCTATGAAGCTGATAACGTATTCTACTTCATGGATCTGGAAACATATGAATCCTATGAACTTGGTTCCGACCATGTCGGTGACAACAAGTACTATCTGATCGACGGCATGAGTGTTATGCTGACATTCTTCGAAGGCCAGGTACTTGATGTTACGCTGCCTGACCGTGTTACTCTGACGATCGTTGAGACAACACCGGCAATCAAAGGCGCTCCGTCCACACAGACAAAAGACGGAAAGACAGAGACGGGTCTGACACTGAGGATCCCTCAGTTCATCGAGGAAGGCGAGAAGATCCTCGTTTCCACAGCTGACGGCAAATATTCCGGCAGAGCGTGATCTCATATTCTGAAATGAATAAAGTGGTCTTGATCACCGGGGCAGCCAAAGGCATCGGCAAAGCAATTGCCCTGGAACTGGCAAAGAGCGGTTATGACATTGTCATAAACTATCTGACATCCGGGGATGAGGCACTTCAGCTGCAGAAGACGATCATTGATACATATGGGGTCAGATGTCTTGCATACAGGGCAGACGTTTCCAAAGAGGAAGAGGTCGACCGTATGGTTTCTGCTGTTGAAGAAGAGCTGCACGGTGTGGACATTCTGATCAACAATGCGGCAGTGGATCTTTCCAATCTGTTTCATTTAAAGACCGCGGAGGAATTCAGAAGAACGCTGGATGTCAATGTGGTCGGCGCATATATCTGCAGCAAACGTGTCTCCAGACATATGCTGGATCAGGAATACGGCAGGATCATCAACATCTCTTCCACCAACGGGATCAACACATACTATCCGATGAGTTTTGATTACGATGCGTCCAAGGCCGCATTGATCTCACTCACACATGATCTGGCTGTACAGTTCAGCCCCAATGTTCATGTGAACGCAGTCGCGCCGGGCTTTATCGGCACGGAAAGCGAACTGGAAGGATATGATGATGAATTCCTGAAGGAAGAGACAGATAAGATCCTGGTCAGCAGGTACGGAAAACCGGAAGAGGTCGCGTATCTGGTCAGGTTCCTGATCAGTCATGAGGCCGATTATATCAACAATACCGTGATCAGAATCGACGGCGGACAAACAGGAAGCTGTTAAAACAGATACCCGCAGAGGAGTATCATCCGGGAACCCGGATGATGTGCTTCTGCGGGTGTTTTTCTGATGCAGAAACCGGGAAGAAAACGAAGGCGTGAATGATCCGCACAGCCTGCATAGATCGTGCAGGCTTTTTATACGGATACTGATTGCGGGTATGCTGTTTGACATTCAATCATGCATCATAAATAATGGATTCAGAAACAAAGAGCAGTACAGATCATATGGAAAACATATTGGAGCAGGAGAGGATCATACAGACATATCTGTATCTGAGCAGCTGCCTGAAGAAGGAAAGGCTGTTTCACGCAGATACGCTTTTTCTGCTTCCCGGAAACATCGTTCTGAACGCGGAGGGAGAAAGAACATCCTCTCCGCTGTTTGATATGCTCAAAGCGGACTGCGCGCTGTTTACATACGGTGAATACTCCCGCAAGTATGCAGAGAAAAAACAGGGTCTGCGTCCGTCAATAGATGACATGGCGCAGATGTTCGGAAGCACTGTCGCTTCCCGTATTCTGCCGGCCAGAAACGACAATGCATGTCTGATACAGAACAAAGGTTTTGTTGTGACAGGCAGATTTGAAAATGAACTGATCGCCGCTGCTCTCCTGGTTGAAAAGGCCTGCCGGACAGAGATGCTTGCGGGTAAGATCGGACAGATCAGATATCTGGGTCCGGTGCTTGCGGAAGCGGAACACGCGGTCTACCTGATGAAATATTCAAAGCACGAGAAAGAGGCTGCCGATGAAAGAAGATGATGTACGCAGAGAACTGGTGGAGTGCGGAAAGAAACTGGCTGATCTGGGACTGATCCAGGGAACCTGGGGGAATCTCTCCGCAAGGCTGGATCAGGATCACTTTCTGATCACGCCTTCCGGAGCGGATTATTATGCTGTCCGCCCGGAAGATATTGTGAAGGTGGACCTGAGGGACGGAACGTATGAAGAGGGAAAGCATCCTTCCAGTGAACGCTTGATGCATCAGCTGATCTATCGGAACAGGCCGGATCTTGGGGGAATCGTACATACACATTCCCCGTACTGTTCTGTTTTTGCGGCCTGCCGGAAGGATCTTATCACGAGCAGGCTTGATTATCCGTGTGCGCCATACGGGATCAGCGGTTCAAAGAAACTGGCGGTGAATGTATCACGGATCATGCTGGGACATGACGGGTGCATTCTTTCCAACCATGGATTTGTCTGCGGTGCGGCGGATCTGAAAACAGCGCTGGCACTTGCTGCCGAAGCAGAAAAAGCTGCGGAGGAAATACTGAAATGAAAGACAAATATGATGTCATTGTCATCGGTGCCGGACCGGCAGGTCTTTCTGCCGCCCTCAGCGCATCCCAAAACGGTGCAGATGTATTGATCGTGGAACGGGAAAATGAACCCGGCGGTATTCTGAAACAATGCATTCATGACGGCTTCGGTCTGCACCGTTATGGCGAAAAACTGACAGGTCCGGAATATGCATACCGCGATATCACGCAGCTTGAGGAGACAGGCTGTGACGCTGTTTATTCTGCGTTTGTGCTGGATGTTTCCGGACATGATGAAGGCTGGCAGGTGACATTATCCATGCGCAGCGGACTTCATACGGTGTGGACAAAGGCGCTGGTCCTGGCGACCGGATGCCGTGAACGCACAGCCAGACAGGTATTTATCCATGGCGACCGTCCTTCCGGAGTCTATACGGCGGGTACCGTTCAGAACTTCATCAATCTGAAGGGATGGATGCCGGCAAAAAAAGCTGTCATTCTAGGAAGCGGCGACATCGGCCTGATCATGGCAAGACGCCTGACCCTGGAAGGGGCGGAAGTGCTCGGCGTATATGAGGCAAAGAACAGACCCGGCGGACTGATGAGAAATATCGCCCAGTGTCTGGAGGACTTCAATATTCCGCTGTATCTGTCGAAGACAGTTACGCGGACGATCGGAAAACACAGACTGGAAGCCGTAGAGATCATGGATGTGGACGACAATATGGAACCGGTCCCCGGCACCGAACAGATCATTCCGTGTGATACGCTGATCCTTTCGGTCGGCCTGATCCCTGAAAATGAACTTGCGGAAAGCATAGGGGTCAGGATATCCGGACAGACGCACGGACCGCTGGTCGACCAGAATATGGAGACCCTGAAAGACGGTATCTTCGCGGCCGGAAACTGTGTCAGTGTCAATGATCTGGCAGACTATGTCAGTGAAAACGGAATCACTGCGGGAAAAGCAGCCGCTTCATATGCCGGACAGAAACATGAAAGGGAACTGCTGCCCGTAAAAACCCAGGATGGCATCGGCAGCTGTGTTCCTCAGTATATCGATAAAAACAGTGACCTGAGCAATGCCGTGCTGTATCTGCGCAGTGACGATGATTACAGGGACAGGGAGATCCTGCTGGAAAGTGAAGGAAAGGTCCTGCTCACAAAGAAAATGAAGACTGTTCACTCCGCGGAGATCATCCGCCTGGAAGCGGATCTGTCCGGGATCGGATCAGAACTGAAGGTGAAGCTGATATGAAAAAAATGATCTGTATTATATGTCCGAACGGATGTGAACTTGAGATAGATGATACGGAACGCGTGACGGGAAATCTTTGCCCGAAAGGCCGGCAGTTTGCCCTGCAGGAACTGAAAGATCCCCGCCGCAGTGTATCAACGACCTGCCGGACGGTATTTCCCGATCTGCCTGTCGTACCAGTACGGACAGAACAGGAAATACCGAAGCATCTGATGAAGGATGCCGTCCGGGCAATCAGTGAAATTGTTATTGACCGGCATATGCGAATAGGGGAGACGGTTGCGGAAAACATCCTGAATACCGGGGTGAATGTCATTCTCTGCACAGACCGTCTGAAGGAGGTAAACCATGACTGACCATTTTGCCAGAGGCAGATCTGCAGAAGTATTCCGAATCGATGACGGAAGAGTGATGAAACTGTTTTTTGAGGATTATCCCCGGGAATATGCCGAAAAGGAATTCCGTAACACAAAGATTGCTTCCGAACTCGGATGCACACCGATGAAGGTGTATGAAATGGTTGAAAAAGAAGGAAGATGCGGCTTTATCATGGATTTTATCAACGGTGTATCCCAGAATGATATGCCTTCCAAAAATCCGCTGTATCTGCTGAAGGGAGGCAAGGATCTTGCCCGCTGCCATGTCAGGGTCCAGGCACGGAGATCACATGAACTGGAAGATATCCGGACTATGTGCGCTGATCTTCTGAATGATGAAACCATGTCGTTTCTGAACGCGGAAGAGAAACAGCGCGCAGAGAAGTACCTGCTGTCACTTTCGGAGGACGATACGGTGCTGCATCTGGATTTCCATACCGGGAATGTGCTGGTGAGTCCGGACGGGGGCTGTACGGTCATTGACTGGATGACGGCAGCCAGAGGAAACCGGGCTGTTGAAGAAGCCATGATGGAATTCCTGTTCTCTGAAGCGGAGCTGTTCCCGGAAGCAGGGAAACTGCAGAAAGCATTCTTCGCTGCTGTCCGCGGCTACATCGGAAAGCAGTTCTTCAGGGAATACCAGAAACTGACGCCGCTTGCCGCGGAAGAGATCGACAGATACCGCCTGTTGGCGCTGATCATAAGAAGAAGCTGGAATATCGACTTTGAAAAGCCTTATCTGACAAAAACGATCCGGGAGCTGATCCGGAAGCACGGGATCTCATGAAACCGGATCAACTGCGGAAACAGCTGCGGAAGATCGACCCCGGTATCCGGGTCTCGGAAGTCAACGGCTGTATCAGGCTGGAAGGTGAAGTGGATGACTGGCAGAAAGCCGTTAAAGCAGGACAGGCAGCTGTTGACCGGAAACGATACCTTGGTGTACTGAACGATATCCGCCTGCGCGGTTTTGAGCAGAAGACAATCCTGCCGGAAATAAATGACCGGTATTACGATGGCCGTCATTGCGATGTGCTGATCATCGGGGGCGGTATTACCGGCTGCGCTGCAGCCCGTGAACTGGCCGGATATCAGCTGGATCTCCTCCTTGTTGAAAAAGGACCTGATATTGCATCAGGGCAGTCCTCCAGAAACGGAGGCGTTCTGCATACCGGAGTCAATTTCTCAAAGGATTCCCTGAAACTGAAATACTGTGTCCGCGGGAATACCATGTACCGCAGGCTCTCGGATGATCTGCATGTACCATATGAAAACAAGGGACAGATCACCTTTGCCAGAACAAAGTGGGAAATGGCTGCTTTGCGTTATGTACAGCATACCGCTTTGCAGAAAGGGGTCGTGCGCACAAAGATCATGACACGGGAGGAACTGCTGAAATATGAGCCTTCCATCCCTGACTGGAGCATCGGCGGTCTTTATATGGGTACCGGCGGTATTACCTGCCCGCATAAGATGACGATCGCCCTTGCGGAAAACGCGGCGGAAAACGGCGCGGAGATCGCGCTGAATACAGCAGTGCTCTCCATGAAGACGGAAAACGGGCTCATTACGGAAGTAGTGACCAACCGCGGAACGATCTATCCCAAAGCAGTCATCAATGCGGCAGGTGTCTATGCGGATGTGATCGCGGATATGGCAGGGGACAGAACATTTACGATCCATCCCCGGATCGGAACAGATCTGATCACAGATAAAAAGGCAGGATGGATGGCATCTTCCAGCCTCGGCAAAACACCGTTTACGCTGAGCCCGGAGCAGCTGGAAGAAATACCGGATGATCCTGTATCCAGGGTGAAAGCGATCCTGAAGAATATGCATTCTCATTCCAAAGGGATCGGACTGATCCATGCTGTGGATGGGAATGTACTGATCGGCCCGAACGCTGATGAGGTGCCGGACAGGGAAGACACTTCCACGGACCGCGAAATATCCGAACATATTATCCGTGTCCAGCAGGAAGTACAGCCGGCTCTCAGAAGATCGGATATCATTGCCTATTTTACCGGTGTCAGAAGCCCGACATATGAAGAAGACTTTGTTGTCCGGAAAGGGATTTTCACAAAGAATATCTTCGAAGCTGCCGGCATCCAGTCTCCCGGGCTGACCGCTGCCCCGGCGATCGCGGCTGATATCGCCATGTGGGTCAGAGAGTATCTTGAAACGATCATGGATGTAAAAAAGAATCCGTCCTTTGATCCGAAGCGGAAGTACAAGCCGGTGCTTTCTGAACTGACTTTTCAGGAACGGGATGAACTGATCCGTGAACATCCGGATTACGGTGAGATCGTCTGCCGGTGCGAATGCATTTCCAAAGGTGAGATCCTGGACGCGCTGCGCTCACCGGTACCGGTATATACGACGGATGCCATTAAGCGCAGGGTCAGATGCGGTATGGGCAGATGCCAGGGAGGCTTCTGTCTTCCCCGCATCATTGAGATCATCGCTGAAGAAACAGGGAAACAGCCTGAAGAGATCGTTAAATCTTCTTCTGAAAGCACGCATATATTTCATAAAACAAAATGAACACAGACTCCCGCTCCATCCGCTTCATACGCGGATGAGTCAGGAGTTTCTTTTTATCATGCACGCAGCCGGCAAAACAAAAAATGAAAGATCATGTTTATCCTTTTCGTAAATATCAGATTATGTAATAAAATGGTAACAGTAAACAGGAGTATCTATGACACAGAAGCAGGGCGGACGTATTGCCGGATTTGACGGGCTCAGGGCGATAGCGATTATCGGTATAGTTCTATATCACCTTTTTCCCGACCGGGTCCCCGGCGGTTTCCTCGGCGTTCCCCTGTTTTTTTCTATTATGGGTTATCTGCTCGTATACAGTTCATGGAATGAACTGAGATACGGTGACTTCGATCTGATCACATATTACGCAAAGAAGATCAGGAGGCTGTATCCGCCCCTGATCATCACCCTGCTGCTGACGGGTCTGTTTATGATACCGCTCTGGCCAAGACTGACCAAGGGAACACTGCCGGAACTGCAGTCTGTCCTGCTGGGTTACAACAACTGGTGGCAGATCGCTCAGAACAGCTCATACTTTACCCGCATCATGAACGCTTCCCCGCTGACCCATCTCTGGTACCTTGCGCTGACGATGCAGTACTACCTGGTATGGCCGGCAGTGTTCCTGATCGGCCTGCTGATGAGAAACCTCATGGACAAGGAAGATATCGGTCTGCTGCTGATCGCTGCGGCGGTCGTATCAGCGGTGGAAATGGGAATGCTGTATACGCCGGGAGAGGATCCTTCCAGGGTCTATTACGGTACGGACACAAGAGCGTTCTCACTGCTGCTCGGCATGGCGCTGGCATTGTTCCCGGTGGACAGGATCGGTGCGCGGATGCGGAAGAACAGATATCCTGCCAAGGCTGTGTTCTTCGGCTGCCTGGTGATCACCGCAGTCCTGTATCTGAAGGCGAACGGAACTTCTGCCTGGATATACAGAGGCGTGATGTTTGCCGCGAATATCGTATTGATCGCCATGATGTTCTTTGCGATCGGCTGGCAGAAACATATCGGCATCCCGCTTGATCAGCCGTTGCTGAAATGGATCGGCACCAGGAGCTATATGATCTACCTGGTCATGTTCCCGGTGATCTATTTCTTCAGCCAGTACTTCCCGGACGCGGATACGCTGATGATGAAGCTTGCAGCGCTGGCAGTGATCCTTGCGTTAGCGGAGATCATCTGGCGGATCGACCGTATGATCACGATGCGCTCCAGGGTCAGGTCTTCCAATAAAAAGAGAGCTTCCGCGATCTCCCTGCGCCGTAAGGTACAGTCGTTCCTGGTCATGTCATTGCTGATGGCTTCCACTGTGCTGATTGCGATCGCCCAGACGGAACGGTTTGAGGCGACCCATGATACATCCGACATGGAACTGCTGGAAAAGGAACTGGCTGAAAACGCCGCAATGCTTGCCAAACAGTCTGAAACAGGAAAGAAACCGGAGACTGCTGCTCCGGAAATATCTTCCGGACCCGTTGTGACGGAAGCACCGGAAGAAACTCCCGAGCCTACACCTGAGGCAACTCCCACACCCGAACCGACGCAGACACCGGAGGAAACAGGTGTTGTGCAGACGACTGAGTATACCGCGATCGGGGATTCTGTCATGCTTGGCGCGTACGCGAATATGCGTCAGGAACTGCCGATGATCTGGGTTGACGCGGCACAGTCAAGACACGCGAATGTCGGCGTGATCGTCGCAGACGGACTGTACCAGTACGGACACCTGGGGCAGACGGTCATCGTCCATCTGGGGACCAACTCCCGCTTTGATCAGGAAACAGGGCAGCAGCTGATCGATTATCTCGGCCCTGACAGGACGATCTACTGGATGACATGCAGGGGTCCTTCCCTGTATTACATCAATGATGTCAACGAAACGATCCGTCAGCTTGCGGAAGCCAACTGGAATGTATCGGTACTGGACTGGCAGGGGTATTCCGCCGAGCACTATGAATGGTTCTACTCGGACGGCATCCACCTGAATATCGAGGGAAGAATTGCCTATACACACTTCATCGCGGATCAGCTCGGCCTGCCGCTTCCCGTGGAAGAAACGCCGCAGGAAGAAACTACAGGATAAACAAAAACCCGGCAGTTTCTGAATTGAAACTGCCGCTTTTATCCGCAGATCTTACTCTTTCGGCCTGATGTTCAGTTTTGATAATGCCAGCAGGATGGACAGCTTCCCGTATTCCGGGGAGAGACCGCCCTGCATATACAGGGTATACGGAGGGATGACAGGCGCGTCAGCACTCAGTTCGATCGTACTTCCCTGGGTAAAGCTGCCGCATGCCATGACCTCATCAAACGGATAGCCGGGCATCGGCGCAGGCATGACACGTACATATGAATCGACCGGTGAGGATTCCTGGATGCCCTGTGTAAAGGCGACCAGGTTTTCTTTTGTGGACAGTTCTACTGTCTGGATGATATCTGTCCTGTATTCATCATACCTCGGTGATACATTGGGGAATCCCAGCTGTTCCAGCATCCATGAAGCGAAGACAGCTGTTTTCATCGCGCTCCTGACTGCGCCGGGAGCTACGAACAGCCCTTTGAAGAAGGAATTGTTCAGATTGAAGTTCGCACCTTGTTCCTTGCCGATGCCGGGAGCGGTCAGCCGTTCCGCAATGGTAAATACCAGGTCCTTTCTGCCGGCAATATAACCGCCCGTGGAAGCGATGCCGCCTCCGAGGTTCTTCATGAGGGAACCCACCACAACATCAGCTCCGACATGCCCGGGTTCTCTTTCTTCAACCAGTTCACCATAGCAGTTGTCCACCATGATGATGACATCCTTGTTGACTTCCCTGATCTTTTGTATCAGGTGTCCGATCTTTGCGATGCACAGGCTTGCCCGGGAGGAATATCCCCTGGATCTCTGGATCTCGACCAGTCTGACATTGCCTTCCTTCAGCCGGCTGACGATCGTCTCTTCGTCAAACTCATCGTTGACCAGATCGATTTGTTCGTATCTGACACCGTGAGCTTTGAGAGACTGGGCGGAATCACCCGTCAGTCCGATCATTTCCTGCAGTGAATCATAAGGTGTTCCGGTCAGGGAGATCATCGTATCCCCGTGCTTCAGCAGTGCCGAGAATGTCAGAAACAGCGCGTTGGTGCCGCTCATGATCTGCGGCCTGACAAGGGCATCCTCACAGCCCAGTACATCCGCGAACATCTTTTCGAGTTTATCCCTGCCTGCGTCGTAGTTGCCGTAGCCGTTGATATCGCTGAAGTCGGAATATGATACCTTGTTTTCTATAAATGCGGACAGGATCCTGTCAGAGTTGTACATGCATACCTGATCGATCCGTCTGTAGATATCTGCCAGTACCTCATCGGATCGTTCTGCCAGCTTTAATAAGTCCTGATTGATCTGATCTTTTATCATAATGATTGTCTCCTGTGGAGTATTATATCCCATTACCGGCCTGCCTGTACCTTTACCTGATGGGATCTGTTCTGAAAGAAAAGAAACAAGATGACATTCTGATCATGTTTTTCGCAGGATGTACCGATCCGCGCGGTACATACGTGCATATCGTCATGTATAATACAAAACGATCATGTTTCTGAATCATAGAAGGAGAAATCATATGAACCGTGAAGATATCAAAAAAGTAGTGCTTGCGTACAGCGGAGGACTGGATACATCCGTCATTATTCCCTGGCTGAAGGAAAACTACAACAACTGTGAAGTCATTGCCGTATCCGGCAATGTCGGACAGGGTGATGAGCTCGACGGACTGGAAGAGAAGGCCCTGAAGACAGGTGCTTCCAAGCTGTATGTCCTCGACCTGACAGAAGAATATGTCAATGACTATATCATGCCGTGTCTGAAAGCAGGCGCCCAGTACGAGGGATATCTGCTTGGCACAAGCCATGCCAGACCTCTGATCGCCAAAGGACTCGTTGAGATCGCCCTGAAGGAAGGCGCTGACGCGGTATGCCATGGCTGTACCGGAAAAGGCAATGACCAGGTACGCTTTGAACTTGCGATCCGTCATTTTGCCCCGCAGATGCACATTATTGCACCTTGGCGTGAATGGGATATCAGATCACGTGATGAAGAGATCGATTACGCGGAGGCACACGATGTCCCGCTCCGTATTTCAAGGGAAACAAATTATTCCAAGGACAAGAACCTGTGGCATCTGAGCCATGAGGGGCTGGATCTGGAAAATCCCGCCAATGAACCGCAGTATGAGAAGCCCGGTTTCCTGGAGATGTGCGTATCCCCGTATGACGCTCCGGACACACCGGAATGCATTTCCCTGGAATTCAGACAGGGTGTCCCCTGCGCGCTGAACGGAGAACCGATGAGCGCAAAGGATATCGTGCTGAAGCTGAATGAGATCGGCGGAAGAAACGGGATCGGCCTTCTGGACCTTGTTGAGAACAGACTGGTCGGCATGAAGAGCAGGGGTATTTACGAAACACCCGGCGGAACGATCCTTTATGAAGCGCATAAGTATCTGGAGTCCATAACCCTGGACAAGATGACCGCGCACAAGAAGGAAGAACTTGCCCTGACCTATGCGGAGCTGGTCTATAACGGACAGTGGTTTACCCCGCTGAAGGAAGCACTGGATGCCTTCGTCGATAAGACACAGGAAACAGTCAACGGTACGGTGAAGCTGAAGCTGTACAAGGGCAATATCATCAAAGCAGGCGTGACAAGTCCGGATTCCCTCTACAGTGAGGATCTGGCATCATTCGGTGAATCCGATTACGATCAGAAAGACAGCGAAGGATTCTTCAAACTGTACGGTCTGCCGATCACCGTAAAGGCAGTACTGGATCAGAAAAAGAAATAAAGGAGTGTCATATGACAAAGATGTGGGCAGGCAGAACAAAGGGAGAAACAGACCGGATCGCGGATGAATTCAATTCTTCGATCAGGATCGATTCAAGGATGTACCGGGAGGACATCACCGGTTCCATTGCCCATGCGAAGATGCTGAAACAGCAGGGGATCATCCCTGCTGAAGCAGCAGATCATATCACTGCGGCGCTGGAACAGATCATGAATGACATTTCGGACGGTACGCTTGAGATCGACATGGACAGTGAAGACATCCATATGTTTGTTGAACAGGTACTGACGGAACGGATCGGTGAAGAAGGGAAGATGCTGCATACAGCAAGAAGCAGGAATGATCAGGTCGCCCTGGATACCCGCATGTATCTGCGGACACAGGCAGAAGAGATCCGGAATGAGATCGCTGAACTGATCAGGGTCCTGTGCGAAAAAGCAGGAACATACAGGGAAACGATCCTGCCGGGCTATACGCACATGCAGAGGGCACAGCCCATCGTGTTTGGACATCATCTGCTGGCTTACGGATGGATGCTGATGAGGGACAGGGAACGGCTGAAGGATGCTGTTGGGAGAATGAACCAGTCGCCGATCGGCGCATGCGCGCTGGCCGGTACGACATATCCGACAGACCGTGTGTTTGAAGCACAGCTGCTCGGTTTTGATGACATTACATACAACAGTATGGACTCTGTTTCCGACCGTGACTTCTGTCTCGAACTGCTGAGCGCACTGTCGATCCACATGATGCACTTATCCCGCTTCTGTGAAGAACTGATCCTGTGGTCAAGCTGGGAATTCCGGTTCGTGGAACTGGATGATGCGTATACCACAGGCTCTTCGATCATGCCGCAGAAGAAGAACCCCGATATGGCTGAACTCGTCAGAGGTAAGACAGGCCGTGTGTATGGGGATCTGATGAGCTTACTGACAGTGATGAAGGGACTTCCGCTTGCTTACAACAAGGACATGCAGGAAGACAAGGAACCTGTCTTTGACGCACTCGATACAGTCAGGATGTGCCTGTCCGTCATGACTCCGATGATCCGCACCATGAAAGTAAACGAAGAAAACATGCGTGAGGCAGCCGGCAGGGGCTTCATCAACGCTACAGACCTGGCTGATTACCTGACGAACAAAGGCATGCCGTTCCGGGATGCCTACAAGATCTGCGGCAGGATCACCGCCTATTGCATTCAGAACGCGCAGACGCTGGAGACTCTGCCTCTGAATACGTACAGGCAGTTCTCGGAACTGTTTGAAGAAGATCTGTATGAAGCGATCGATCTGACACAGATCGTCAGAAGACGTACCTCCGCAGGAGGAACGTCACCTGATTCCGTGGATAAACAGATTGGGCTGATCCTGGCAGATTTGGAACAATAAATCATCTGAAAAATGTCCAACCTGACAGACGGTATGCTATATTTGTGCTGTAAAAAAGGCGGGCATTTTTTTATGAAAATCACATTCTTTGGTACGACCACGCTGCTATTTGATGACGGGACAGATCAGATCCTGTTCGACTGTCATTTCACACGTCCTTCCCTGCTGAAGTATATCGGCGGTTCAGAAGGCACAAATACCACATTGATGGATGAATTGTTCTCAAAGCACCATATCGACAGACTGAAGGCGATCTTTGTTTCGCATACCCATCATGACCATGTCATGGATGCGCCATATGCCGCACTGAAGACCGGGGCAGTCATTTACGGCTCTTCTTCCGCGATGAATGTCGCAAAGGGAGGAAGTGTACCTGAATCACAGCAGGTCCGCTTCAAGGCAGGCGAAACATACACTGTCGGTCAGTACCGGATCAAGGTACTGGCTTCCAGACATTCAAAGCCGACGATCCTCAACAATGATCTCGGTGTGGCGATCGATCTGCCTCTGAAACAGCCGGCAAAGCTGCGCGACTACAAGGAAGGCGGGTCCTTTGATTTCTATGTGGAAGCGGAAGGGAAGAAGATCCTGATCCGTCCCAGCTTCAATTACATTGAAGGACAGCTTGATGGTTATCAGTGCGATGTGCTGTTCCTCGGTATTGCGGGACTGGGCAAGGCAGACCCGAAGACAGAGGAGATCTTCTTCCGTGAGACAGTTGAGAAGGTAAAGCCTGAACTGATCATTCCGCTGCACTGGGATAACTTCTTCTCACCGCTGGACAAACCTGTTGTAAGCATGCCGCATGTGGTCGAAAAGACTGAAGAATCATTCTTTAAGTTAGCGAAGCGATGTGAGGAATATGGTGTAAACTGTATCCTGCAGATCCCCCGTACAAGCATTGAGATCTGAAATGAATATGCCTGAGTACCGGCAGACAGATATAGGAGAAAAGAAATGAAAAAACTGATATGTTCCGCATTATGCGCAGGTATCCTGCTCACACTTGGCGCATGCGGTCAGAAGAAGCAGGAAGAAGCACCTGCTGAATGGACAAGGGAAGGCTACTTCCAGGATGAGGACGAAAACATGCTTTCCGTCACCTGGATGGAAGATATTGATGAGCCCGGCTGGTATGTCGGATGCATGCTCGGTGAGGACGCGATAGAGGATTCCTGGGGCGGCACACTGCCGCAGGAAGGAAACGCCCTGAAGGGTACCCTGACTTCTTCCGGCAGTAAAGAACCTCTCGCAGTAACAGTCACAGAGGAAGGCACAGACGGACTGGCACTGGCAGTTGACGGAGGTGATACATATCACTTCACGAAGTTTGATATGCCTGAAGCGACCATCTTCATTACCATCAATACGGAAGGCTGGGGCAACATTGCCTACACAGAGGGTGAACAGACACCTGAAGTTGATGAGGAATACCCGTACCAGTCAGCAGTTATCAATCTGGAAAAACCGGAAACATATACATTCCTTGCATGGGCTTCAGCAGGAAATAAATTCGTAAAATGGACAAAGAACGGAGAAGACCTCTCCGGGGAAGCACAGATCACAGTTGATCTGAATGAGACAGCTGATTACATCGCTGTATTTGAAGAAGACCCTGACTGGCAGAATCCTGTCATGAACTTCATTGGTAACTATCAGAGCGGCAGAGCAAGAGCCCTGGTAGAAAGCTTCGAAAATGACGGGGCATGGGTCACCATTGAATGGAGCAGCAGTGTGTCCGAACTGGCACGCTGGGATATTTACGGTAAGCTTGACCCGGATACAAAGACCATTGATTATTCCACCGCCACAAAGGCACTCATCGCCTTTGATGAAAAGGGTGAGATCGTTAAGGATGAAGTGGTCTACGAAAACGGAAGCGGCACGATCATCTTCAACGATGACGGTACATTTACCTGGCATGAGGATCAGTCGGAATACGATGAAGACATGGTGTTTGAATGGGTGCCGGCACCGGAAGACAACTGAGGATCAAATAAGCTTATAAAAAAATGACTGTTTCCTGAGCGAAACAGTCATTTGGCTTTTATAACAGGTTTCCGATCCAGAGCGGAGAGTTGATCTCTTTCAGGTGATCCTGGTATCTGGAAGTGCCGAAGATGGCATCATACTGGTTGACGATCTCCACCTTGTTGTCGATGACCCACTGCTTGACTCTGGGAGAAGTGAACACCTCAACATCCTTGACCCTGTGAATGTTGCATGACTGTTCCCTGAGTACCGTATCATCCAGATATCCGGGATGGAGTACTTTGACAACGATCTTACTGTCATCGATGGGCATATTGAGAATGGACTCTTCCGGATCATATTTCAGGAAGTTCAGCACGTTCAGAACCGATTTATGTCCCGGCAGTACCACAAGGTCATCCCTGGGCGTTGATTCCATCGCGCCCCAGATGTTGAGGTGTCTGTATTCTTCTTTGGCTGTTGTCACTCTTCCGTGGCGTTCATTGTTCATGAAACCATAGGGGATATTGTATTCTTCAACGACCTGCAGGATCGCCTGTTCCTTTTCACCCTTTGCAGGAAGATTCGCGTAATGGATGTCCGGATAACGTCCCAGATGTTCCTTGCAGAATTCCATCTGCGCGCGGAACTCTTTGATCATCTCGTCATAGACGATCCCTTCAACCGGATGCTCACACTGGTTGATGCGCTTCCACTTGAAGTTGCCGTCCGGTGTGCAGAGAGAAGGAACTTCCGAAGGATCCAGTACGGGGTGTCCCCACATATGCGGATGCCAGCCCACTGAGATCCATGGCTTGTCAGACAGATAGTCGAGCATTTCCACGACATCAGGCCAGTCAAACATACATTCACAGTCAGAAACTACACCCTCTTCCAGTGTTTTCAGAGTACCAAGATTATGTACATGGGTATAGCCGACATCATCTGCACGGAATACGATCTTCATATTGTGTTCACCTCTTTTTTTACTGATTTCATAATAACCGGGAAACAGAAAAACTGCATTTCAGAATTCCAATCAGGATGAAACTGTTTTATGATGTTACAGGTCTAATGAAAGAAAAGAGGTCAGCTTATGAAGCTTAAGAGAATCATAGTATTTCTGATGGCAGGCATGTTAGGCGCAGGATGCACACAGCAGAGCGCTGCTATGCAGACGGAAGAAACACCTGTACCGGAAGAGACAGCTGCCGCAGAAACAGCCGCTCCGGAAACAGCATTGCCGCAGGAAACGGCAGCGGCAGAAGAAACATATCCGCAGATCGAAGCCGGTATTGCGGAGATCAGCAAATACGGAAATATCGTTCTGACGATCGATCCGGACGCAATGAAGGAGCAGGGTTATGAACCGGCTGACATCATCACGATCAGGATCGGTGAAAAGGAAATGGATATGCCTGTAGGAACAGCATATACGGATGTCGATAGCGGTGAGCCGGTCTGCTGCTACAAATTCAGCAGCAGCAGGAACCGTGAGGAAACTGTCCTGTCTGTGAATTCCGGAAACCTGATCGAAGCCATGAATGTTGCAAAGATCGTCAAGGTCCCGGAAGCACCCGGCTTTAAAGTCGAATGGTCAGAAGGCATGGATGAGAACACGACCGTATATCTGAACATGAAAGAGAAGCAGGGATTTGCGGAAGAATACGCAATGCATCAGCTGGGTGCGGTACGTACGAACAAACGTGAAGACTACGGAAACCTGAGTGACGCTGAATACGCGAACTTCCGTATGGTCAGAACTTCCGGTATGGGTACAGGCATTCTGTACAGATCATCTTCACCGGTCAATCCTGCCTATAAGAGAAACGAGCAGGCAGATCAGGCAATGCTGGATGCTCAGATCAGGACTGTCATGAATATGGCTGACAGTGAAGGACAGATGAAAGCATACTCTGAATATGCCCTGACATATTATGCCGGCTGTGACATCATCCCGCTGAATATGGGAATGAATGTCTCTTCCGAAGAATTCAGGGAGAAACTGGCGGAGGGCTTCCGCTTCATCGCTTCTCATGAAGGACCGTACCTGATCCACTGCAATGAAGGAAAGGACCGTACGGGATTTGCGTTAGGGGTCCTGGAATGTCTGATGGGAGCAGACAAGGAAGAGATCACTGAAGATTATATGCTGACGTTCTATAACTTCTACGGAATGGAAGCCGGTACGGAACAGTATCAGAATACTGCCAACAGCAATCTCCTGAGATCACTGGCAGGCGCATTCCACATGGAATCACTGGATGGTGCTGATCTTGCAAAGAGTGCTGAAGCATATCTGGAAGAGATCGGTATGACAGCTGATGAGATCAAAACACTCAAAGAAAAACTCAGCGCTGACTTCATTGAAATTTAAAAACAGACAAGGGACCGGAAGGTTCCTTTTCAGTACCGGTATCCGGCTGCTGACAGTCATATGATCAAACGCCTTGACATATTACTCCTATATAGTAGAATCTATATGCTACTATATAGGAGTTTTAATATGCAGGGTGGATTTTTGATCACAAAAGTGAAGCAGCTGAGTGACCGCATCTTTGAGAAAGTGCTCAGCGAAAGAAATATTGACGCATTCAACGGCGCGCAGGGACGTATCCTGTATGTACTCTGGCAGGAAGACGGTGTTCCGATCAAAACGATATCGGATCAATGCGGTCTGGCTATTACATCTTTGACGACCATGCTGGAGCGCATGGAGAAACAAGGATTGATCACACGCATCCAGGATCCCTCAGACAAGCGAAAGACACTGCTCTATCTGACAGATAAGGCCCGTTCGTTGAAGAATGATTATGATGAGGTCTCCGGACAGATGGGAGACATCTACTACAGAGGATTCTCTGAAGAAGAGATCAGGCAGTTTGAAGGATATCTTGACCGTGTCAGAAACAATCTCGAGGAATGGATGGAAAAGTGACTTATTGGAGAAAAACGGAAGAATATGAATGACATTAAAATCGGTGAAGTTGAAACAAAGAATATCATGACAAAGTCAAGTCTCCCTGTTGGGGGATACTCGGTCAATCCTTATGTGGGTTGTACGCATGCATGCAAATACTGCTATGCGTCATTTATGAAACGGTTTACCGGGCATACGGAAGACTGGGGAACATTTCTGGATATCAAGCACTGGCCGAAGATTCAGAACCCAAAGAAGTATGCAGGACAGCGCGTTGTCATCGGTTCGGTAACAGACGGATACAACCCGCAGGAGGAGTTTTACGGCAATACAAGAAAACTGCTGGAACAGCTGAGAAACAGCGGGGCTGATATCCTGATCTGCACCAAGTCAGATCTGGTGATAAGGGATATCAATCTGCTGAAAGAACTGGGACAGGTAACAGTATCATGGTCGATCAATACGCTGGATGAAGCGTTTAAAAATGATATGGACAACGCTGTCAGCATTGAGAGAAGGCTCAATGCCATGAAACAGGTATATGATGCAGGGATCCGTACCGTATGTTTTGTTTCACCTGTATTTCCCGGCATTACCGACTTTGAAGCGATCTTTGAGCGTGTCAAAGACCAGTGCGATCTGTTCTGGCTGGAGAATCTGAACCTGAGGGGCGGATTCAAAAAGACCATCATGGATTATATTGCGGAAAGGTATCCTGACCTTGTGCCGCTGTATGACCGGATCTACAACAAACATGACCGCAGTTACTTTGAGGAACAGGAAATAAAGGCAAAGAACATGGCAGAAGCGTATGACTGCCCGTTCGTGGACAATGAAATGCCGTATGGAAGAGTGCCTCAGGGGCATCCGGTGATCGTAGACTACTTCTACCATGAAGAGATCAGGGGATCGGATAATACCGGCAAACGGAATAAATGATATAAGATGTGTGTGTAAATGTCGCCTGACAGGAGACCGCACATTCTTTTATTATCGGTATACTGTGGTCAGAAAGAGAGGTAGAAAATATGTACGGAGCAATTTTAGGAGATATGATCGGAGCGCCTTATGAGTTTGACAGAGGCAGCAAGTCCAAACAGTTCCCGCTGTTCTGCAGGGAATCGGAATTTACGGATGATACCGTCATGACGATCGCAGTGGCTGAGGCATTGATGAACAGCCTGGGTAAAACAGATGAAGTGATCAGAAAAGATCTGGTCAGGTCCATGCAGAAATGGGGTGCCCGATATCCGCATGCAGGATACGGGGCAAGCTTCATCTGGTGGCTGCGGGACGATAACCCCGAGCCTTACGGAAGTTACGGGAATGGTTCAGCTATGAGAGTGTCTTCTGTTGGCTGGCTGTATGATACACTGGAAGAAACAAGACATGCGGCAAAGCTGTCAGCAGAAGTGACACACAATCATCCGGAAGGTATCAAAGGCGCGGAAGCGATCGCCAGCGCGATCTTCCTGGCAAGAACCGGAACAAAGAAAGCAGAGATCAAAGAATACATTATCAGCGAGTTCGGCTATGATCTCTCACGTACATGCGATGAGATCCGCCCCGGATACAGGCATGATGAAAGCTGCCAGAAGACAGTGCCTGAGGCAGTGACCGCGTTCATGGAAGGAACGGACTTTGAAGATGTCATCCGCACTGCGGTTTCCCTGGGCGGGGACTGTGACACGCTCACTGACATCGCTGCAGCCATGGCAGAAGCATATTACGGTGTTCCCGAAACACTGATCACGGAATGCAGAAACCGTCTTCCGAAGGATATGCTGGATGTTATTGACCGCTTTGAAACATTCAGAAAGCAGAGCAGCAGATAAAGGAACAGACAGGTTATGAAAAGAATACTCATGATATCGACCGGAGGCACGATCGCCTCTGTCACAGGAAACAACGGGCTGACACCGCATCTGTCATCTCATGAACTTTTGGAATGCGTGCCGGAACTGAAGGGTATCTGTGACATCGATGTCATTGAGCTGTTCAAGCTGGATTCAACGAACATCGGTCCGTACCACTGGGTAAAGATGACAGAAGCGATCAGGGACAATTACCAGGACTATGACGGCTTTGTGATCACCCACGGTACGGACACGATGGCTTACAGTGCGGCGGCATTAAGCTATATGATACAGAACCCTGATAAACCGATCGTACTGACAGGATCCCAGAAATCCATCTACAACCGGGATACCGACGCCAGGAACAACATGATCCGTTCATTCATTTACGCATCGGATGACCTGTCATGGGGTGTTCATATCGTTTTTGACAACAAAGTGATACTCGGTACACGCGCAAAGAAGGACCGCAGCAAGTCCTTCAACGCCTTCCGCAGCATCAACTACCCGGAAACAGCGTCCTTTATTGATTACAAGCTGGTCCACTTCATACACAGACCATCCGGTACAGAACCGGTCCGGTTCTATACAAAACTGAACCCGAATATCTTTGTGCTGAAGCTTGTCCCGGGTATGAGTGGGGATATCCTGCGGTATATCTGCGGTCATTACAAAGGACTGATCATTGAGGGATTCGGTTCCGGAGGACTTCCGAATACAGATGATTCCCTGCTTGAGGGAGTGAAACAGTTCCTTGCAGAAAACGGGATCGCGGTATTCTCGACCCAGGTGGAAAACGAAGGCAGTGATCTTTCCGTCTATGAAGTCGGCAGGATCGCGCAGTCGCTGCCCGGTGTAGTGGAAGGAAAGGACATGACAGCAGAAGCCATCATCACAAAACTGATGTGGGCACTTGGTCAGACTGATGATGTAGAACTATGCAAGCAGCTGTTCATGAAGCCTGTACAGTTTGACAGGCTGGTTCAGTGAACCTGCCTCAGATCAGGAGAGAAATCAATATATGAATATTCTGGATCAAAAACAGTTTTATCATCTGAAGCCATCCGATGTCAGAGAGTGGTATACACTGCATCATACTGAAAAGGATCTCGCCGATGCATATGAACTGGTTCACAGGCTGTCAGCTTATTATGAGGACTGCAGCTATGACTATGAAGAGGATACACCGGAATTCGATGAAGCGCTCAGGACCTCCCGGGAATGGGACGGCGTTATGCTGAAGCTTGAGAATGATATCAGGGCAGCCCTCGGACTGTCTGAAGAAAATGCCTTCCTTTGTATCAATGAGCTGGAAGTGTTTATGACACGGAACGGATATGAGGAACAGGGAGGCTGGTGGTTCAGGCCGGAGTAATATAACGGTGCCGCAAACCGGTCGGCAGGCAGGTTTTTTGTGTGGATACCACGGTATTGTTATAACTGTGAGGCATTGATTATGGGTTTGTTCGGAAAGAAAAAGAAACAGAATGTGAAACTGATCCTGCCGGAAAACGCGAAATGCAGCAGATGCGGCAGGAAGATCAGAAAAGGTATGAAATTTGACTATATTGACGGAAAGCTTTACTGTGAGAAATGCAGCCGGGCAAAACGTGACTGGGATCTTCTGGAACTGTTTGCACTGCTCGATGACGATTGAAATATGAATATAGGAGTTGGATATGCCCAGACAATCAATCTTTGATATGCAGTTTTCCAAAGTATTTCCAATGCTGGTTCAGAAGGCGGAACGGAAAAACAGGACGCGTGCTGAAGTGTATGAGGTTACTGAATGGCTGACAGGCTATACAGCGGAACAGATCGATGCGGCACTGGAATCGGATATGACATACGGTGTGTTTTTCACGGAAACACCGGCTTATAACAGCCGGGCTGAACTGATCACGGGAAAGATCTGTGGTGTACAGGTGGAAACGATCGAGGATCCCCTGATGAAACAGATCCGCCAGCTCGATAAACTGGTCGATGAGCTGGCAAAAGGAAGACCGATGGAAAAGATACTGAGATGAAACGGAACACATATATTTTTGTGACTGTCCTGGTCATGCTGGGAATAACACGTATGGCTGTGCGCATCATAGATGCCACGGTAGGGATCGATGATGATGTTCTGCTGCTGGCGGTGTTCCTTGCGGTCATGAATCTCATATTGGCGTGGATCAGCCGGAAACTGTACCGGATTATTGATAAAGGAGCAGAACAGAAATGAAATGGAAATGTCCTAAATGCGGAAGGGAATTCAGCAGGATCGATCAGCAGCACTATTGCGGAAAACCGGAAACGATCGATGAATATATTGAATCCCAGGATGAACCTGTACAGGAAAAACTGAGAGAAGTCCGTTCGATCATCAGATCTGCGCTTCCGGAAGCGGAAGAACGCATGTCATGGTCCATGCCTACTTATTGGAAAGGACGCAACCTGATCCATTTTGCGGCATCCAAAAAACATCTTGGAATCTATCCGGGAGGAGAAGCCACCACGGTGTTTGCGGAAGAACTGAAAGACTATGATGTCAGTAAAGGAACGATCCGACTGCCGTATAACAAAGAACTTCCGGAAGACTTAATCAGACGTATAGCTGTATGGTGCTGTGAACAGTACAGCAAGTGAAACGCAGATGTCATAGTGCTGCAAAGCAAATCGAAAATGATCAGACACGGCCGGAGATATCTTCCTGCCGTTTTCATTTGACCGGTCACGGGATATAATAAACATAGTGAAGAATCACCCTAAAAATAATAAATATCGGAGGAGTTTTTTATCATGACACAGCAGGATGGAAAAATGTGGGCTCTGATCAAGGAGAAGAGAGACGTCGGTCTCTGGATGAGAAGAGTCCCTATCCCGGAAGTCGGGACGAATGATGTGAAGATCAAGATCCACAGTACTGCGATCTGCGGGACCGATGTCCATATCTACCAATGGAACCGCTGGGCACAGAATACGATCAAAACAGGCATGACGATCGGACATGAATATGTCGGTGAGATCGTTGAAGTCGGAGCAGGCGTCAGAGGATTCAAGGTCGGCGACCTGGTATCCGGTGAAGGGCATATTACATGCGGAAAGTGCCGCAACTGCCTGGAAGGACATAAGGAGAACTGCCGTAATGCGAAAGGTGTCGGTGTCAACCGCAACGGTGCGTTTGCGGAATACCTGGTGATTCCGTGGGTCAACGTATGGCCATGCAGCCCTGATATTCCCGAGGAAATGTATGCGATCTTTGATCCGTTCGGCAATGCGACACATACGGCACTGTCATTTGATGTGCTGGGTGAAGATGTACTGATCACGGGTGCCGGACCGATCGGCTGTATGGCAGCTGCGATCGTCCGCTTTGCCGGCGCAAGGCATGTCGTCGTGACAGACTTCAACCGCTATCGTCTGGATATGGCGAAAAAGCTCGGCGCCACGACAGTCGTTGACCTGAATACGGAAAAACTGGAAGACGTCATGAAGGCGATCGGCATGCAGGAAGGATTCGATGTCGGTCTTGAAATGTCCGGCTCCCAGACAGCACTGAATGACATGATCCATATCATGAAGCACGGCGGCAACATCGCTCTGCTTGGTCTGCAGGACAATGATGCTGTGGTCGACCTTGAGACAGTGATCTTCAACGGGATCAACATGAAAGGTATCTACGGCCGCAAGGTATGGGATACATGGTACAAGATGACGACGATGCTGCAGGCAGGACTTGATATTGCCCCGATCATCACGCATCACTTTGACGCAAGGGATTATGAAAAAGGCTTTGAAGCGATGATCTCCGGCCAGTCCGGCAAGGTCATCCTGGATTGGACACATATAAATGATGAAGGAGAAAGAGAATGAACAAACAGGAAATACTTAAGAAATACGCTGATGATGTGAATTCGATCAGGGATGCAGGCCTTTTTAAGGGAGAGCTTCCGATCGTATCCGCGCAGGGTGCTCATGTAAAACTGGAAGACGGAAGAGAACTGCTGTGCATGTGCGCGAATAATTATCTGGGTCTCGGCGACAGCCCCAGACTGATCGAAGCTGCCAAGAGAACATATGATGAACGCGGATATGGTGTTGCGTCTGTCCGTTTCATCTGCGGAACACAGGACATTCATAAACGTCTGGAAAAAAAGATCTCGGAATTCCTGGGGACAGATGATACGATCCTGTATTCTTCCTGCTTTGACGCAAACGGAGGATTATTCGAAACACTTCTGACAGCGGAAGACGCTGTGATCAGCGATGAACTGAATCATGCTTCGATCATCGACGGTGTACGTCTGTGCAAGGCAAAGAGATACCGCTATAAGAACAATGACATGGAAGACCTGGAAGAGAAGCTGAAGGCGGCAGATGCAGAAGGTGCCCGTATCAAGCTGATCGCAACAGACGGTGTCTTCTCCATGGACGGCATTATCTGCAACCTGAAGGGCATCTGTGACCTGGCTGACAAATACAACGCCCTGGTCATGGTGGATGATTCCCATGCGGTAGGATTTGTCGGAAAGAAGGGCAGAGGCACTGCCGAATACAATGGTGTTGAGGGAAGAGTCGACATCATCACCGGAACGCTCGGGAAAGCGCTTGGCGGCGCTTCCGGCGGCTATACATCCGGCCGGAAAGAGATCATCGACCTGCTCAGGCAGAGAAGCAGACCTTACCTGTTCTCGAACTCCCTGGCACCGGCGATCGCAGGCGCTTCGATCGAACTGTTCGACATGCTGGCAGAGAGCACGGAATTAAGAGACCACCTCGAAGAGATCACGAAGGACTATCGTAAGAACCTTGTGGATGCAGGATTTGACGTGATCCCGGGCACACATCCCTGCGTACCGGTCATGCTGTATGACGAAGTCAAGACAGCTGAATTTGCCAGACGTATGGTAGAGAAAGGCGTCTATGTAGTTGCCTTCTCCTATCCTGTCGTACCAAAGGGCAAGGCAAGGATCAGAACCCAGGTAAGTGCTGCGCATACAAAGGAAGACCTTGAATTTGCTGTGAAGTGCTTCAAGGAAGTCAGAGACGAAATGGCGGCAGAAGGAAAATAAACCCCATCATTGATATGAAACAAATAAAGTGACTCAGGCATGCAGCTTGAGTCATTTTTTACGGATATGGATCATGGATTAATCGTTGAAATCTTCTTCGGCATTGAATGCTTTGCGCATGGCAGCGTAGCTTCCGAACATTGTCAGTTTATCACCGACCTGGAAAACAGTATCGGCATTGACCGGTTCTGTTTTTCTGTTGGGATGTTCTATCAGCATTACCAGCAGGTTCAGTTCTGATTTCAGGTTGGTTTTGGACAGCGGCACACTATTATACGCGTCCGGTATCTGTCTGAGCGTGATCTGCGCGATCGAATCCTTCCCGATATAGTCCATCAGAAGGATCGTATTGCAGTCTTTCCGCTTTACAAAGCGGCCGGCAACTCCAGACAGAACTGACTCGATCCAGTTGCGCATTGAAGGTGTGCGTATGATGGCAAAGATCAGGCCGACAGAGGCCAGAGGGATCAGCAGACCGATGAAATAATCCACAGCATGCTGTCCCTGGAATGACAGGAACAGGTTGATGAATGAGGAAACGATCGTGATATTGAACACATAGCCGAACAGCATCGTAATGCGCGCGAGTCTTCTTCTGCTTCGTGACGAGATGAAGAACTCACTTTCCCTTGTTGTAAAGCCGCATCCCGTCAGCAATGATGTGACCTGGAACCGGGCACGCTCCTCGGGCAGACCCATGAAGCGGAACAGTATCGTAAACAGTTCGTTGATGATCCAGTATACAAGGATGATCAGCGCGAAAAGCGAAAATGCAGCATATATATTCATGATAGCCTCCTGCTTTATTTTTTCATCATTCTGGAGCTGAGGTAAAAACGGATCAGGGCAGTACCGTCGGTGATCTCCAGACCGCAGATCTCTTTGATCCGGTCCAGACGCTTTGCCATGGTATTGCGGTGAATGAAGAGTGCGTTGGCTGTATCCGTTACCGAGCATCCGTGCTCAATGTATGATTCGAGAGTCGTTACATAATCTGTATTGTGTTCGTTATCATAGTCCAGCAGGTTTTTGTATTCCGTCTGGCATAATACCATTTTCTCTTCTTTTCTCAGAAGACCGGACAGAACATCGTAGTAGACATCCTTCAGTTCCGTGATCCTGCTTTCGCGCTTCTGCTTCCTGGCAACATCCCTGATCGCCCTGCATGATCCATAGTAATCACGCAGCAGGATCAGGTTCCGGAACGGTTCGGAAATGTTCATGAACAGATCAAACTGCTGAACGACATTCCGCAGATGTTCATACTGTTCCGGTCTGAACCGGTCATAGTTCAAAACAAGCAGGATCCCCTCGGGGACCTGTACCAGATGACTTCCGGGAAATACGCCTGTCAATTCTGACTTCAGATACGCGCTGTTATCGATACCGGAGGATTTATGTGCCGGTGTGATCAATACACATTGGAAGACAGCTTTGGCAGTCCAGTATGCAGTACGCATACGGTCGTTGAGAACAGTCGGGGATGTCAGAGTACCATCCAAAAGGTCAGAAAGGATCGATTCCTGAACGGTGATGCCTCCGGGCATAATGCCCGGATCCCGTTCCAGCACAAGGGAGAGGACCTCACAGAGATAATCCGTGATCCTGAGATCTGTTTCACTGAATGGTCTGCCGGTCTGGAAGATACCGATATACGCAGCAGGGATATCGTTGATCATGATCTTCATCAGGATACGGGGAATATCCTGTCCGACACCCCTGTCCAGGATGAACGAACTCTGTGCGTTCAGCACATCACGGGTAATGCCCTGTATCTCAAACTCGGCGATATTATCACTGCTGCAGTAGCCTGTGGTCCTGGCAGTTTCCCATACCGGGTCGTTGACCTCCATGCCCAGATCATCCATAACGATCACGCGGTACAGGCTGGTGGTCAGGATAACAGGTGCACAGTACTGTACAGCAGCCTCGTGGACGATCTCTTGCGCGCTCATGCGCTTCAGCAGGCATTCGGTCAGCCTTTCTTTCCGCTGCAGGTATTCCATACTATCGGTGTTTGATAAAGCTGTCATAAAACCCTCGCAATGCAGTGTGCAAAATGCACACCTTAATTATAACTTCTTTGGATGAATGAACACATACAATTCAACTGCCGGATTGTAAAATGAGGGCAGAAGAGTGAAATGTCCCTGTCTGAAACAGGCAGGTGATATGGAAGGAGATAATATGATACCTGAAAAATACCCGCATCTTTATTCATACGGAAAGATCGGCAAACTTGCGCTGAAAAACCGTATCGTCATGAGCCCGATGGGAACATTCTCGGAAAACCATGACGGCTCCGTTTCATCCAACCAGCTTGAATACTTCCGCGCAAGAGCACGCGGCGGTGTCGGCATGGTCATTACCGAAGTGCAGTATGTCACAAACAAGACAGACCCGTGGATCAACTACATTACAACAGCTGACACGGATGAGCAGATGAAAGGCTGGTCCACACTTGTGGAAGCGATGCATGCAGAAGGCGCAAAAGTATGTATCCAGCTTGGGTGCGGTCTGGGCAGAAACGCATTCCCGTTCTCGGATGACCAGATGGTTTCCGCTTCCGAAGTTCCGTCCTTCTATTTCCCGGACAGACTCTGCCGCGCGTTCACGATCGATGAGATCCATGACATGGTAGGCTGCTTCACAAGAGCTGCTGCCCGTGCAAAGCTGGCTGAAGCTGACGCTGTCGAGATCCATGCGCATGCCGGATACATTCTCGACCAGTTCATTACCCCGATCTGGAACAAGAGAACAGACGAATACGGCGGATCATTTGAAAACCGTATGCGTATCTGCAAAGAGATCTATGAAGGCATCCGCTCACAGGTCGGACCTGATATGCCGATCCTGATGCGTATCGCTGCTACACATGATTTCGAAGGCGGACGTACACTGGAAGAATCCATCGAAGTCATCAACTACATGCGTGACCTCGGCGTTGACGCATTTGATATCGACGTAGGCGCATATGAAGACAAGCAGTGGGTCTGCCCGTCCATTTACCAGGGTGACTCCAGCATGGCCGACTATGCCGCAAAGATCAAGGAAGCCTGCGGCGTCATCGTACTGAACTCCGGTACACATACACCTGAATCCGCTGAAAAAGCACTGGCAGACGGAAAGATCGACTTTGCAATGTTCGGACGCGCACTGATCGCTGATCCGGATATGCCCAATAAGATCCTCGAAGGCCATGAAGAAGATGTCAGACCGTGCCTGTTCTGCAACCAGATCTGTGTAGGCAGACTGTATCAGAACCGTGCGATCAGCTGTGCGATCAACCCGCAGGCTGTGCATGAAAAAGAATATATTCTCACTAAGACACAGAATCCCAAGAAGATCGCTGTCATCGGCGGCGGCCCCGGCGGACTGGAAGCTGCACGTGTTGCGGCTGCCCAGGGACATGATGTCACACTCTACGATAAGGGTGAAGAACTCGGCGGACAGCTGATCGCTGCATCCAGACCTGTATTCAAGAAGCACCTCCGTGAATTTGTTGAATACGAAAAGACACAGATCAAAAAGAACGGCGTAAAAGTCGTCCTCGGAAAAGAGATCACCCCGGATTCACCGGAACTGGCTGAAGCAGACCGTATCATCCTTGCGCTCGGTGCTGTTCCTTCCATTCCTCCGATCCCGGGAATCGACGGCGCAAATGTCGTTGAAGTATGCGACGCACACCTGCATCCCGAAAAGATCAAGGGCGAAAAGATCGTTGTTGCCGGCGGCGGTGTCAGCGGATGCGAAGCTGCTCTCGATCTCGCTATGGAAGGCAAGGAAGTTACGATCGTAGAGATGCTGCCGGAACTCTGCCCGACGGCATTGCTGGACAACCGTAATCCTCTGCTGTTCCGTCTGCGCGACAACCATGTCAAGCAGCTGACTTCCACAAAGATCAAGCAGTTCACACCGGAAGGACTGATTGCTGAAGGACCTGACGGCGAACTCACGATCCCGGCAGACACAGTGATCGTTTCCTTCGGTATGAAACCGAACAACGGCATCGTTGAAGCGATCTGCAAGAAATATCCGACAACAGCAGTCGTTGGTGACTGCACAGGCGTTGCACAGGTAGGAGAAGCTGTCAGGGGCGGATTCTTCGCAGCCTGGGGCATCCACTGATCATCAACCGGCCTCAATGTCATAACTGACATCTGATATGTACCTGCTGAAGTATCCCTTAAATGCGGAAGGGATACTTCTTTTTTTTGCTGTCCGGAAAAATGTGTTCAGGAATATGTAAAAATTAAAGAAAAACGTGTGATATTAATAGTCAATATACAGGAAAAATGTGTAAATTAATAATCATCCGGTATTTAATGCCGGAAATACGGAAAGATAAGAACATGAAAAACAGAAAATGGATGATATACCTTGTGTCCGCAGTATTGCTGTGCGGATGCGGGAAGAAAGAAGAAAAGGTGCCGATAGCTTCAGCTGAACCTTCGGTGATCTCGGCGGAAAGTACCGGGCCTGCCGTGCAGACCCCGGACACACTTGCGCCGGAATCACCGGTGCCTGAACCGGAAACGCCGGAGCCTGAACCGGAACTGATCACACTGGAGGAATTCCGCAAGTCCAATGAAGCTGTTGCCGGAACCAATCTGTTCGGTGTGCATATTCTGGAACTGAACGGTGAGGACAAACATATTTACGGTCAGCTCTATTTGCCGACTGAGGACAAAGAGAGTTATCCGCTTGTGATCATTTCACACGGGATCCAGGGAAGCTACTATGATCTGATCGATCAGGCAGGCAAATGCGTGGATGCGGGACTGGCAGCCTATATATTTGACTACTGCGGAGGATCGACTTATTCGAGAAGCAGCGGGGACATTACCGATATGTCTGTACTGACCGAGTGTGATGATCTGGAATTTGTCCTGAACGAATTATGGCAGTACGGCTTCATGGATCGTGGAAATACATACCTGATGGGAGAAAGCCAGGGAGGCATGGTCTCCGCACTGCTTGCGGCTGAGCGGCCGCAGGACATTGCCGGCATGGTACTGCTGTATCCGGCTTTCAACATCCCGGACATGGCAAGAGAAGTCTATGTGGACGGACAGATACCGGAAGATCTCCGGGCCTTCAATGTCCCGGTCGGACACCGGTATTTCACAGATGTCCTGTATATGGATGCCTATGAGGCGATCAGGGGATATGTTGGAAACGTGCTGATCATACATGGATCCGATGATCAGATCGTACCGCTGTCATATTCACAGCTTGCAATGGATGTCTACACCAATGCCGAACTGGAAGTTATACCGGGAGCCGGACACGGCTTCCAGGGTGACCTGAGAGCACAGACATTCGAAAGAGCCGCAGCTTTTATCAGGGAACTGGCTGACAGGCAGTAAAAACAGATGACCGATGGTTTTTGAACCACCGGCCATTTTCTTACCAGATAAACGGGATCAGACGGTATCTGATCCGCTGTTTGTATTCTTTGTATCCTTCCAGTCCTTTTTCCAGGACCTCTTCTTCATTGCGGATACGCTTTGCAATGATCGGAAGATAGACCAGTGAGATCAGAAAAGAAATAACTGATCCGAGCACCAGAGGCATGGACAGGAAGAGCAGCACGGTAGCCAGATACATGGGGTGACGCACCACGCCGTATAATCCGGTATCGATCACTTTCTGGTTTTCCTGTACTTCGACGGTACGGGAGAGGTATTCGTTCTCGCGGAGCACTTCAGCAAACAGTACATATCCGAGCAGGAAGACGGCAGCAGCGATGAGACTTCCTGTATAGGGGATCATCAGGCAACTGAACCTGAAAGAAAGACCTGCAGATACAAACATGGCGATGAACATGAGCGCGCTGTACAGGATCACGGACTTCTGTTCCGATTCGTTTTCCTTCCTGCTGAGACGTTTCTTCAGCAGTTCCGGGCTTTTGATCATCATGACCACGCCTGCTATGAACATCGGAATGAACAATATGCCAAGCAGCAGCCAGGCCTGTCTGTATTCAAAGGTTCCTGCCGGTATAAAAGTCAGGATCATGAGTGCTGCGATACCTGAGAAATACCTGATCAGGGCGGCGATAAACAGTTGTTTTGTCATTGTTGTTTGTCCTTCAGTGTTTCCGCAAAGTTCCTGATGATCAGGTTCACTTCTTCCGGCTTGTCTGTGTTCGCGTTATGACCGGCATTTTTGATCCACATCATAGGCAGGCCTTCTTTCTTGGACCAGCGTTTGTTGTAGTTCTTTGCGGATCCTGCCTGGTCCTTCTCACCGCAGATCAGTACTGCCGGACAGTCAATGACGTAGGGCAGATCGGCTTCCATGGCATCCGCTAGCATGATGAATCCATGGCCTGCCAGTCTGCAGTATTCATCCTTCTCATAGGTATCGATAAAGTGCCGCATCAATGTTTTGCCGTATTCCGTTTCCGCAACACCGTCTGCTCCGATCTTTTTCAAAAGCTTCCAGGGGAATGCACGGTACATCGGTTCCGTGCGCTTCAGCATCCAGATCTCGGCACCGGTGACATAGCAGCGCTTCAGGGGTGCCGAGTCAATGGAGATAAAGCCTGCTGCTTCACCGGGGTATTTCTGCAGGAAGCACTGGGATACGTAACCGCCCATGGACTGTCCGATCAGGATGGGACGTGTGATCTGTTCCCTTTCCAGGATCTCATGGAGCCATGTGGATTTATCCATCAGGGTAAAGTTCAACTCAAAGGGACGTGATTCCGCATGCCCGGGGGCATCCCATGTAAAGACGTTGTATTCCGGTTCAAATGCTTCGACCTGTTTGTCGAACAGATGATGGTCTGCTGTCAGCCCCGGCAGCATCACCAGTGTTGTTCTGTCCGGTCTGATATCGTTGATCCAGTAATGGATGTTTCCGGAGGCTGTTTCGTAGACGTGTTCTTTCATTTTTCGTCAGCTCCTTTCGGCTTTCTCATATAAATGGCTTTCCAGAAATCGATCAGTTTCCGGAAGTCCTGTTCCATTTCAGTGACATCGATGTTTCCGCTCTGCATCTTCTCCCAAAGATATCCTTCGGAAGCCAGGTACATTTCCCGGTACATCAGGTCAAGATCGATGCCCGGCAGAAAATCATCCGGATCCAGTGCCGCGAGTTTGGCTGCCGCATGGATCTGCAGGTAATGGTTCATGATCTTGTGGACCTCATCCCGTACCTCGGGATCTTTTTCGTAGAATGCCCTGATGGAAAACATCCCGATATCCGGATATTTCCGCATGAGTTCCAGCTTGACCTGCATGCCTTTTTCCATACTGTCAAACAGATCAGCCTGTTCATAGCACCCGTTCTTTTCCATTTCCTCCACGGTGATCCGGGCACTGGTATCCCAAAGGAACAGATACAGTTCTTTTTTATTGGTGAAATAGTGGAACAGAAGGGATTTGCTGATGCCTGCGGTTTCCGCGATCTCACTCATCGGGCTCTTTTTATATGAATTCTGCGAGAAAACATGGAAGCCTGCGTTGATCACAGCCTGCTGTTTCTCGATCGGAAGATTGTAAAACTTCGGGTTCATAGCGCTCCTCTGTTAACCGCTGCGGTCAATACAAACATAACCCCGTTGACCGTTTCTGAGAAGGCCCTCCGGAAAAAAGATGTATTCAAAGCGCAATTCTGTTATTTTTTTCACGAATGCGGTAAAATATGGGCAGATCTTCCCGTACATGGGAACTATGATTCCAGCAAAACAGAAGAAAAGGAGAAAAATATGGCAGTTAATCGTTTTGTTTTGAACGGCATTTCTTATCATGGACACGGTGCGATCAATGAGATCCCCGGCATCATCAAGGCAAGAGGACTCAAAAAAGCATTCGTTGCTTCAGACCCTGATCTGATCAAGTTCGGCGTTACAGCAAAAGTAACAGATCTGCTTGAACAGAACGGCATCCCGTTTGCACTGTATTCCGACATCAAACCGAATCCCACAATTGAAAACGTACAGAACGGCGTAAAAGCATATCAGGAGTCAGGTGCTGATTTCATGATCACGATCGGCGGCGGTTCCTCCATGGATACAGGCAAGGGCATCGGCATCATCGTCAACAACCCTGAATTCGCTGACGTCCGTTCCCTGGAAGGCGTTGCGCCTACAAAGAACCGTACAGTATTCACGATCGCTGTTCCGACAACAGGCGGCACAGGTGCTGAATCCACGATCAACTACGTCATCACAGACGTAGAGCGCAAGCGTAAGTTCGTATGCGTCGACCCCAACGATATTCCCGATATCGCTGTCGTTGACCCGGATATGATGAGCTCCATGCCGAAAGGCCTCACAGCATCCACAGGTATGGATGCCCTGACACATGCGATCGAAGGCTACACAACAGGCGCCGCATGGGAACTCTCCGATACACTGAACCTTGAAGCGATCAAACTCATCGGAAAGAACCTCCGCAAGGCTGTCCAGAACGATCCTGACGGACGTGAAGGCATGGCACTGGCACAGTATGTAACAGCTATGGCTTATTCCAACGTCGGTCTTGGTATCGCGCATTCCATGGCTCACACACTCGGCGCAGTATATGACACGCCGCACGGTGTCGCATGCGCAATGATGCTGCCGATCGTTATGGAATTCAATGCTGAATACACAGGCGAAAAGTTCAAGGAGATCGCTGAAGCACTCGGTGTTGATACAACAGGCATGGATCAGGCAGCTTACCGCAAGGCAGCTGTTGACGCAGTCCGTCAGATGTCCATTGATGTAGGTATCCCGACAAAGCTCGAAAAGCTGAAGGAAGAAGACCTCCCGTTCCTCTGCGAGTCCGCTGCAGCTGATGCATGCGCACCCGGCAACCCGAGACATGCCTCCCTCGAAGAATTCGAAGCAATGTTCCGCAAACTGATGTAATCAAACAGTAATTGTTGTTAATCCTGCTTCCCGGGAACGAAAGTTCCCGGGAATTTTATCTTTCCCGGGAAATAACGTTTTATAAATTATGAGCCTTCATTTCCGGCCAGATACCATGCGATCAGGTAATCGGTGACTTCCCCATAGGAACGTATCCCGCTTTCCTGTGAGAATGTCTTCAGATAAGTATCGTTGATATGGTCGCTGACATCCTGCAGAGGGGAGTCATATTTGCTGTATGCCTTGCGGGTATCCTGACGGTCGAGCTGTACCAGCCGGATGCCTTCCAGGTCATCATAAAGATGGTACAATTGGGCAGCCTTGTCATAGTCTGCGGAGTATAGCGAGGAATAACAGTATGCAAATGCCTCGTAATACCCGCTGTAAAGAAAGTACAGATCGGTGCTTGCCCGGCAGGCAAGGAATGCGCAGAAGTTGGCTTCCTGTTCACTGGCAATACCAAGCCTGTGCGCTGCTTCATGACACATGGTGAAAGGGAGCGGGATGGTCGGGACATTGGCGGGAACGGATGCTTCTGCGGTGATGGGCATAAACATGCCGGTGATGCCGTTGTACAGGAGATACTCCCCGATCAGCGTGAAACGCTTGACCGGAACAGAGGATCCTTTGAAGACGGGATATTGTTCCGCAAGAGGGAGATAGGAAGCACCTGCAGTGTTTCCGGTCTCATTCAGGTCATGTTTCAGAGCATGATCGTCAGTGTCACGGTCGATCTGTTCGGCATATTCCGCGGCTTTCAGATAATAGTATTCTGTGGCTTCATACAGTTCTTCTTTTGTATACCGGCTGACTTCCAGTGATATTTCCTTTGACAGCTTCGGGGCGTAATGATTGCCGAGCCATCCCTGAAAAGCGGAAAAAGCCAGGATGGAAACGACCAGAAGTGAAATGCTGAGCACATGCAGAAAACCTTTTTTCTTTATGATGCAGCGGATCAGGAAGTAAATGAACAGCAGAACAAGGCAAAGCGCTCCAACGTCCCATACCGAGTGATGTGTAAATGACAGCAGGTATGCGATCAGTGCCAGCCATTTCTTTGAGAACAGGCGGTAGCCCGGAAAAAAGAAATCCGGGTAACGGTGGATCAGAACCATTTCCAGAATACCGGATACAAGGATGATCATGGCTGCCAGCAGTCTGCGTACATCTTTTTTCATGCACTTATTATATCTTTGAACAACGGTGCAGTCATATCAAACAGGTATGGATGATATGAAAGATCGAAATCTTAATGAAAATGATATTGGGCAGTTATTTTCCGGTGAAACTAATAAGCAGTTGGAAAATTAAATAAAAGCCTCTGCTGATCATCAAGCAGAGGCTGTGTCTCGGGATGACAGGATTTGAACCTGCGACACCATCGTCCCTAACGATGTGCGCTACCAAGCTGCGCTACATCCCGGTGATATAAAATATGGCACCCCCAGTAGGAATCGAACCTGCAACTAACCCTTAGGAGGGGTTTGTAATATCCTTTTTACTATGGGGGCATGTGCTCAATTATTATACAGTAATTTCCGGAAAAAGATAGAGAAAAAGAAATTTTTTTCAAAACAGAATATTTTTCTGCCTGATAGGTTATAGTTTCTGTATGGCAAAAGAGATCAGAAAAAAGATAAATAAACCTGCTGAACCAAGATTCAGCGAAGAACCGGCTGATGCAAAGCTGTCAGATACAGGCAGACAGATCCGAATCGAAAACCAGAAGTTCGAAGATGAAACGTGTGAGAGATCACTGAATATGAAAGAGTTCTATGAATGTACATTTCGTAATGTGAGATTCACAAAGGATATGAAGAACTGTCTGTTTGCGGACGCGGTCTTTGATCATTGTGATTTCAGCAACATCAATATGAACAATACGGTATTCCGCAGGGTGCAGATCAGGACATGCAGGATGATGGGTACAGAACTGACTGCTGCAGTGATGCAGGACACGGTCATGGAAGGCTGCCAGGGAAGCTACCTGAATCTGAACGGCAGTAAGATGAAGCGCGTCATCCTGAAGGATATGATCCTGGAACAGGCGGGAATGTCGATGGTCGAGCATTCAGACGTCAGTATAGAGAACTGTAATTTCACAAAATCAGAATGGATCGATACAAAGATGAACGGACTGGACTTATCAGACAGTCAGGTAGACGGGATCATGGTAGATCCGGAAAATCTGCGCGGATTGACCGTCAACGAAGAGCAGGCAGTGGCATTTGCTGAATTATTGGGTCTGAATGTAAGAAAACTTTTCTAATTTTCACTGTTCTTTCACAATTCACGCATATTTATAACACAGCTTTTCAGTATTATTGAATCATCAAATGAGAGTTTGATATTTCTTTCCCCCTAATAGAATGAGGACCTGCGTGCTGGCGGGACCTTTTTCTTTTTGCCGGTTTGATCAAACCGGCATGCTGTAAATGATGCATATATTCATAATACGATGTGGCTGCTGATATAATTGGATTGTATATAAATGGATTTCAGTGTGAAGTCCGGATAATGTATGTATATATTTTTAAACTTCATAACGACAAAGATGGAGCAGATCATATGAAAACAATATTCGAGTCAGCAGTTACACTTGAAGAAGCAGCTGCTGTTTCACTTTCCAAACCATATCTTCCGTATCAGCCGTGTCCGGAGTTCTCAAAGCCTCCGAAAAGCGGTGAAATATATCCGATCGAACCGCTTAAGGTGTTTGATAATGTTTACTGGATGGGGACACATGCCGTCGGTGTTCTTGTGATCGACACAGGTGACGGCTTTATCATGATCGATTCCGGCAGCAGCGATGCTGAAGCAGCATATATTGCTGAAAGTTTTGCACGTATGGGACTTGATCCTGCCAAAATCAGGCTGATCGTTGTCAGTCACGAACATTTCGATCATTACGGAGGAGTTCCTTATTTCATCAGAAATGTATGCCCGGATGTCCTGCTTGCCATCAGCAGGACAGGCTGGAACCTGCTCCAGACAGTACCTACAGAATTTGCATTTATTGAACCGCGTCCGGAAAAAGCGGATATCCTGGTCGATGACGGCCTCTGCCTGAAACTCGGAGATACGAGACTGTTTTGTGTTTCTACTCCCGGACACAGCGCAGGATGTCTTTCCTTTATATTCAATTCTTCCCTGCATGGTGAAGAACTGACTGTAGGTGTCATGGGCGGCTCTGCTGTCTGGCCGAACTTCCCCGAGGCAAGAATGTATCAGAATTCCATAGAATACTTTAAACTGTTCACAGACCTTGCCGGATGCAATGCCTTCTCTGCAGTGCACCAGAGAGAAGAAGTGCTTGATCTTGTCAGGGATCACTGGAATAAAGGTACTGCCCATCCATGGGCATGTACGGAAGATACATTCAATGAAGCGTATCTGCAGCCATTCAGAAACAAGGTACTGAATACGATTTACAGTGATTTTATCCAGCAGTACCTCATGCCGAACGGAAAACCGGAAGGCAGTCCGCTTCCGTCCCGGAAAGAGCAATTTCTTCGTATAAGGAAACAGCAGATGAGTGATCATTTATCTGTATGCGGACATGACTGCCGCATCATCCGGCTGCTGGGGCATGGAAAAGGCGGTTATTCATATCTTGCTGAATGCGGGGACCGCAATATTGTCCTGAAACAGATCCATCACGAGCCGTGTGATTACTACAGTTTCGGAAACAAGATCGAAGCCGAGTATCATGATTACGGACGGCTGAAAGAAGCAGGCATCAGAATTCCGGAAATGCTTGCGATCGACTTTGACGCTGAACGGATCATGAAAGAGTATATTGAGGGTGAAACCGTATTTGATCTGGTTCGTTCCGGAGCGGACACTGACATCTATCTCGGACAGGTTCGGAAGATGGCTGCACAAGCCTTTTCGGCCGGATTGAATATTGATTATTTCCCGACAAATTTCGTGGTAAGGGAAGGATTGCTTTGGTACATAGATTATGAGTGCAATCCATATTCCGATGAATGGAATTTTGAAAACTGGGGAATTAAATACTGGTCTGCTACGGATGAATTCCGTGCATATCTTATGCAGGATCATCATTGATACAGGGAACGGAGGAAGACCATGAAAAAAAGATTATCTCTTCTTATTTCAGCAATGGTATTGCTGAGCGCATGCGGTTCCGGACAGAAACAGAATGAGAGTACGCCTGACGCAAAGCCTTCTGAGACACCGGAAATTCAGGAAACAGCTCATGCACAGAAAACACCGTATACGGGAACTGATCCGGTCTCTGCAGTATGGAGAAATGAGCTGGATAAAGACCTGGATTATCTTCCGGATATTTATTACGCGGAAGGGGCGGATGCAGAAAACATGATCGTCTTCCGGACGGAAACGCCGGTAACAGACTTTACTGTTCTGTCGATGTTCCTGAAAACAGTGGACGCCAGCGGTGTACCTGAATATCTTGTATCAGAACGGTATCACCTGGATGAACTGACGCCTGAACATCCGCTTCTGACTTCCCTTGTATTCAGCGGTGATCTTCCGAACAACGGGATCAGCTATGTGGACCATGAGGGAAACGAACGCTGGTTCAGTGTCGAACTCAGCGGGAAAGACGGATCACTGCTTCTGAATGAGATGACATCAGAAACAAACGACAATTTCAGCTATGAGATGGAAGACTATGAATTTATCAGGATCGCGCTCCTCGGGCAGGTACATGAATACAACAGTGTGGATAATGTAATGTCCAGACCTGCGCAGGATCCTCTGCTGGAACCTGCATTGTCGATCCCTGAAGAACGGATCATATACGGTGATCAGGGAAAACGCGAGAACAATATTTACCTGATCATTCCGAACAAGGATATAGAGCTTCAGGTCGGTAAATATGATATTGCGTCCGGTGAGATCAGGGATGTGCTGTATCAGGGATATGAGCCGATCCTGTATGTGGAGACTGCGCAGCAGACAGATCCTGCAGGTGTGATCATTGCGTCATTTGGAAATGATTATGTAAAAATACCGACAGGTCTTGATGTGTTTGACGGTGTTCTGAGAACAGCCTACCAGATGGGTGCTGTGGATATCACACCGTACCAGATACTGGACGGATCGGAAAAACCTGTCTACGGCATGGCATATTATGACTGCCTGACAATGAGAGAAGATATTCAGAATATCATTGTTTCAGGCGGAAAACTGTATCCGATGCAGGAAGCCTCCATCAAGGGACACTATTATGGTGTGTTCCTGCTGGAGGACAAAGATGGAAACCGGTCACTGTATGCAGTCAGAGAAGATGAATCATTTAAATTCCATATCCTGACAGCAGATGAATACGGAGCGAACTGGCACGAAATAGACTGAACTGAAACAGCGATAAAAAAATCCCAAATTTGGGATTTTTTTAACTGAAATATACGAACGGATCATCCGGTCCTTTATAATGCTGGATCTTATCCGCATACAGGACCAGTGTCTTTCCGCCGTTCTCAACAGGCAGCTCTTTCAGTGTGCCTTCGACCTGGACCCACATGCCTTTTTCCATTTCCCAGATCTTGACGCCTGTAACGGTAATACCGCAGAGGGATGTATCTGCCTCACAGCATACCATAGCTCTTCTTCCGAGAATGAATGTCTGCTTGTATCCGGGAAGGTCTTCCGCGTACATACCGCGCAGGATCACTTTCTTGCCGTTGTATTTATCGGGGTTGTCTGCCGCGTCCATATACCAGAGACCATAGTCATCATCCTTGACGTCGATGACAGGGGAATTGATATCGAACGGCAGCAGCCCGTTTTTCAGTTCGACAGGTTCTCCGAAGTTTCCTTCGTAGAAGATCTGCGCGCGCTTGTTGATCGCCTTGATGTTTCCGCGCAGCAGGGAACCGGAAGTCTCCGGAGTGCAGCGGTTGCAGATGACGACATCACTCCATCTGAGCTGTTCAAACATGAGGCTTCTCATATTTGAAATGTATACAGGGAATGTTGAAGCATCCACAGTTGTCAGGATCTCGACCAGAGGCCAGTAATCCGGCATACCTGTTAGCAGTGTTTCCGATACGGATTCGCTGCCGTTATACTCAATGAATACCTGATCCGGATGGTACAGGGTATCCAGTTCATGCATCTTCTCAACAGTCAGCTGTGTCGAAGCATCCAGGAACTCGATGAATGCGTTGTGTTCATCCAGAAATTCATTCGTATATTCCGTTTCACCCTGTTCAAAGCAGATGATCAGTGTCCTGGAAATACCATCCATGAACTGCTCATCATTCAGCGTATCTTTGATCAGAGTCGTTTTACCGCTGTCCAGGAATCCGGTAAAAAGATAAACCGGACAAGCCATTACTTCACCCCGAACAGGCGTTTGATCTCTTCAATATCGACCTTTTCACCGATGACAGTGATCAGACCTGTATAGGCAGGATTGCCTTTACGGATATCCAGATCACCGGGAACATAGTCGAAGAACAGCCAGCTTCCTTCTGTGTCAGGAACGATACCTTTCGCACGGACAATGTTTTCGCCCAGTCCGTTCAGCGCAGTGCGCAGTTCATCTTCCGTATACTTGTTGATCGTTTCAATACCGATGGAATCAAACACTTCATCCGCATCATGTTCACCATGGTGATGGTGGTGATGATGGAGAGGGTGATCATCATCTTTGCTCAGACGGACACGGTTGCCTTCGGACAGACCCTCATTAGCGGCAGCTTCCTTGGCAGCGTTGTCATTATGGTGATGATGGTGGTAATGCTCGTGCTCATCTTCGTCATCATCGTCGTCATGATGGTGGTGATGCTCATGCTCATCTTCATCGTCATCATCGTCGTGATGGTGGTGATGTTCATGTTCATCTTCATCGTCATCATCGTCGTCATGATGGTGGTGATGCTCGTGTTCATCTTCATCATCATCGTCGTGATGGTGGTGATGTTCATGTTCATCCTCATCATCATCGTCGTGATGGTGGTGATGTTCATGTTCATCCTCATCTTCATCATGGTCGTGATGATGTTCATGTTCGTGCTCTTCTTCCTCTTCTTCGTCCTCATCCGGTCCGAGATCTTCAGGGAATCCATCGCTGGAACCTGTCATTGCTTCGAAAATCGCCTGACCTGTCAGATCATCCCACGGTGTAGTGATGATACGTGCCTCAGGATTGAGTTCATGGATGATATCCACAGCAGCCTGCAGCTTTTCAGCGGATACCATCTGTGTTCTGGAGAGGATAACGCATGCTGCGGTAGCGATCTGATCATCGAAGAACTCCTTGAAGTTCCTGTGATAGACCTGGCATCTTGCAGCATCCACAACAGTCACATAGCTGTCGAGGTCAATGCCTTCGATCGGACGGATGGCTTTCAGGATATCGGAAAGCTTTCCGACACCGGACGGTTCAATGACGATCCTGTCCGGATGGTAGTTTTCAAGAACCTGCTGCAGAGCAGCCTGGAAATCGCCTTTCAGTGTGCAGCAGATGCATCCGCTGTTGATCTCCGTGATCTCGATCCCGGCTTCCTTCAGGAATCCGCCGTCGATACCGATCTCGCCGAATTCATTTTCAACAAGTACGATCTGCTGACCCGGGAATACTTCTTTCAGCAGTTTTGATATCAGAGTGGTTTTTCCGGCTCCGAGAAAACCGGATACAACATCAACTTTTGTCATAATTCTGTATTCTCCTTTGCCCACTCATTATATACCAGTTGTCAAATATGTATCCTGATTTGACCGCGTAAAAAGAACAGAAGCTGATCTGTTCCTTACTCCGGATTCACGATCCTGTTAAACAGCATGCTGAACTGACCGTCAAAATCCATGTCTTTATGATAATGTCCGAAATACCAGTGGCCGAAGTCTGTCCTTTCCCGGACTTCTTCGAGGTATCTGTTGAGCTGATCTCCTTTGGCTACCGGGACGATCGTTCTCAGGATGCTCATGGGAGCACAATGACTGACAATATAGTCAGCGTGCCAATGATGTGCCTCCAGATTCCGGAAGCCTTCTTCCATTTCTGCTTCAGTCGGCATTTCCTGAGGCCACCAGCTGATATGGATCTTCCGCATGCCTCTGTCCATAGATGTACCGCCGCCGAACGTGAACCATGTTTTTCCGTCGATCTCATACATCTGTCCGCGCATCAGATGAAGAAGGTTGCTGCGGACACGGTGGACCTTTCCGCCATGCCACAGTTCTACCGGAAGGGCATTGATCAGATCGAAATTTTCATGGTTCCCGTCTATCCACAGAACCGTCATCGGAAGGGAACCAAACCAGTCCAGCAGCCTGGCATCACGTTCATCACCTGTCCAGATACAGCCGAAATCCCCGGCTATGAACAGATAATCATCCCTGGTTTTACCTTCATAGCTGAAATTCTGAGGAAGTATCTTCGCAATATCCTGCGTTCTGTGTATGTCACCTGTCAGATAGATCATAGCCGCCGTCTCTCCTGTATGAATCATCTCACGAAATACATACCTTGTGCAAAAAAGATATACCCATGAATTGACAGGGAAGGTGCGCAGTATACGACAGTAAGAAACTGTTCAGTTTACCTACAATATATACAGGCGGTGAATATCATGAAATTTGATCGGGAATTTTTGAAGAATCAGGTGTTTGAAGACAGTCTGCTGACTGTGAACTGGTATCCGGGCAAAGGATACCTGCCTTCCAGTGCTTTCAAATGCACGGAATATCTGGAAAACGGCGATGTCGTGATCAGGATCGGCGCTCCTGAAGCACATGAAGTTAAGATCATAGCGCAGTTCGGCAATCCGGATGCCAACGGGTACTGTCCATGGCAGGATGATCCGGTATACGGAGTCAAGGATGAAGAAGGCATCTTTACCTGCGTGCTGCCGTTCGGCAGGACACATACAGGGAGCAGAAGCCTGAAGGTATATATTGACGGGACACTTGTCATATGGCCGTACCTTCCCACAGCCTTCGGATCCAACCGTATCCAGAATTTTATCGAGATCCCGGATCATGACATGGCATTCAGTTATATTTACAACGTTCCCCACGGGGCAGTGATCTCACAGAAATACCATTCCACAGTGACCGGCAAAGAAGAACGGTGCATGATCTATACGCCTCCGGGTTACCAGAAAAACAATGAATCATATCCTGTTCTCTACCTGCTTCACGGAGGAAGCGACAATGAAACATCATGGTTTACCAGGAACAGGATCCAGGATATTCTCGACAACCTGCTGGCAGAAGGGGAATGCGTTCCGTTTATCGCTGTCGCGATGAACGACATGTATACATTCGGGGAAGACTCTGCCGAACGTTCATGGAATCATGTGGACGGCAGTACGGAAGCGGTCCTGACAGAGGACCTGATCCCGTTTATCGATAATAATTACCGTGTGAAGACCGATAAATGGCACAGGGGCATCGGCGGTCTGTCACTCGGCGCGCTGCAGGCATGTGACTGCGGCTTCCGTCATCCGGAACTGTTCGGCAATATGATATTCCTGACCAGCATCCTGTATCATGAACAGTACAGAAACACGCTGGGCAGACCGTGGGAGGAAGCGCTCAGGCATCCTGAACAGACCGCAAAGGATTACCGTTTCATCTTCTGCTCCGCCACACCGCAGGAAGATCATTTTGATTACTTCAAAAATGATGAAAAACTGATGAAAGAGGCAGGTCTGGAAGAACTGATGGACGGCTATGTCAGGGAAGCGCATGACGGAAGGTTTACCAGATGGTGCAGCTGGAGGATCGGCTTCCGGGATATGGCAAAACTGATCTTCCGGGACTGAAGACATAAAAAAATCCGCTGAACGCGGATTCTTTATTTAAATGGTGCACCAGACAAGACTTGAACTTGCACGGGTCGCCCCATACGCCCCTCAAGCGTACGTGTCTGCCATTCCACCACTGGTGCGTGCTTAATCATTATACATACACCTGTGGGTTTCGTCAAAATATTTTTTACTCAACAGTAACGGATTTTGCGAGATTTCTCGGTTTATCAACATTGAGTCCTTTTGTGACACTCAGATAATAACCGAGAAGCTGCAGCGGGATGACTGCCAAGCTGGTCGCGAAATGCGGATCGGTCTTCGGAATGTATACGGTGAAGTCCGCCGAATCCTCGATACTGTAGTTGCCGTAGCTTGTAATGCCCATGAGGTACGCGCCTCTGGTCTTGCACTCCAGCATATTGGACAGTGTTTTTTCATACAGTTCCTTCTGTGTCAGGGAACCGATGACCAGCGTACCGTCCTCTACCAGGGAGATCGTACCGTGCTTCAGTTCACCGGCCGCGTATGCTTCGGAATGAATGTAGCTGACTTCCTTCATTTTCAGGGAGCCTTCCATCGTAATGCCGTAGTCAATGCCTCTGCCGATGAAGAAGATATCCTTGGCATTGGAGAACTTTGCGGCAAACCACTGGATGCGCTCTTTGTCTTCCAGGATGCGTTCGATCTTGTAAGGGAGCGTTCTGAGTTCTGCGATCATCTGGTCGCGCTTTTCCGCATCGATCGTGCCTCTGATCTCGGCAAACCTGATCGCCAGCAGGTAAATGCAGATCAGCTGTGCGCTGTATGCCTTTGTAGTAGCTACCGCGATCTCGGGGCCGGCCATCGTATAGAAGACATGGTCTGCTTCCCTGGCAATGGAAGAACCGATGACATTGACGATGCCAAGTGTCGTGATACCCCTGGACTTTGCTTCACGCAGGGCAGCCAGGGAGTCGGCGGTTTCACCGGACTGGCTGATGATAATGACAAGGTCGTTGGGATCCAGGATGGGATTCCTGTAGCGGAATTCACTTGCCAGTTCAACTCTGACCGGGATCCTGCACAGATCCTCAATAATATACTGGGAAACCATTCCGACATGGTACGCGCTGCCGCAGGCAACGATGTGGATCTGTGTATATTTCCTGATCTCATCCTCATCGATGCCCAGAGGAGAAAGGTCGATTCTGCCTTCCTCATCTACAGAAGTGTTGATCGTATCGCGGACAGCTTTGGGCTGTTCATGGATCTCTTTGATCATGAAGTGCTCGAATCCGCCTTTTTCGGCAGCTTCAGCGTCCCACGTGATCTCTTCAGGTTCCTTCTCGATCAGTTCATGGTCAATATTGAAGAATTCGACTGTTCCCTTGCCGAGTCTGGCAATTTCCATATTATCGATAAAATATACATTTCTTGTATATTTCAGGATCGCGGGAACATCACTTGCCATATAGGTCTCGTCACCGGCAATGCCGATAACCATCGGGGAATCCTTTCTGGCTGTATAGATCTCATTGGGATAATCCTTGAAGAGCACAGCAAGGGCATAGGAACCCCTGATACGCATCATCGCCCTGGCGATGGCATCCACGGGACCTCCCTTGTATTTCTTGTAGTAATAGTCAATGAGCTTGACGGCGATCTCCGTGTCTGTCTGGGAATAGAACTTGTAGTCATGTCTCAGCAGCTTGGCCTGAAGCTCTTTATAGTTTTCAATGATACCGTTATGTACAGCAACGACATTGCGGTCATCACTGCAGTGAGGGTGCGCGTTGTTTTCGTTCGGCTCCCCGTGCGTCGCCCATCTGGTATGACCGATGCCGCATGTGCCCTGCATGGCAATGCCGCCATTGGTCTTTTCATACAGCGCACGGAGCCTGCCTTTCGCTTTGACCAGTTCTACATCATTTGCGTCATTTCTGACGGCGAGACCGGCTGAGTCATACCCGCGGTATTCCAGTTTGGTGAGTCCCTCCAGAAGGATCGGGGCAGCCTGCTCATATCCGTTAAATCCTACGATGCCACACATATTACTAACCTCCTGCCATGCGTTCAGCGGTTCATTTAACGGAGTTATTATATAACATGCATGCACGTCATTTACAGTAAAAAACTTATTGTAAATATGTTTGTTGTGTTTTGGCCCTCAGTCATTTATAATAGTGAACGCTTCGAGGTGATATGCGATGAATTATGAGAAGATTATCAACATAGCAGTAATAGCTCACGTAGACGCAGGCAAGTCTACACTGGTCGATGCATTCCTGAAACAGAGCCATGTTTTCAAGGATAATGAGAAAGTTGTTGACTGCGTTATGGACAGCAATGACCTCGAACGTGAAAGAGGAATTACGATCTATTCCAAGAACTGTTCCGTACAGTACAAGGACTACAAGATCAACATCGTCGATACACCGGGCCACGCGGACTTCTCAAGTGAAGTCGAGCGTATCATCCGTACGGTCGATACGGTCATCCTGCTGGTAGACTCATCCGAAGGACCGATGCCTCAGACAAGATTCGTTCTCCAGAAATCGCTGGAGATCGGTCTCCGCCCGATCCTGCTGATCAATAAAATGGACAAGCCGGACGCACGCGCGGACGAGGTCATCGATGAGGTCTATGACCTGTTCCTGGATCTGAATGCCACAGACGACCAGCTGGACTTCCCGATCCTCTACGGCGTTGCCAGAAAAGGCATCGTCCGTTACAACTTCGAGGATGAGAATGAAGACATCGTTCCGCTGTTCGAGACGATCCTGCACCATTCACAGGCATATCCTGATCTGAGGGAAGAACCCCTCCAGATGCAGATCTGCGCACTTGCATATGATGACTATATCGGCAGACTCGGTATCGGAAGGATCTACTCCGGTACAATGAAGCCTGCAGTCACATATACCGTATGCAATGCGGACGGAAAGAATACACTGGGAAAAACAAATCAGGTATTCGTCTACAAAGGACTGTCGAGAATCGCGACGGATGAAGCGCAGTGCGGCGAGATCGTCATGATCTCCGGTATCCCCGATATTTCCATCGGTGATACGATCTGCCCGCAGGGCGCTGCTGAACCGATGCCCATGATCTCGATCGAGGAACCGACCCTGTCCATGAACTTCATGGTCAACGATTCCCCGTTTGCCGGTCAGACAGGCAAGTTCGTCACTTCCAGAAACATCCGTGAACGTCTGGAAAAGGAACTGGAAGTCAATGTTGGTCTGAAGGTTGAAGAAACAGACTCCACCGATACGTTCAAGGTATCGGGCAGAGGCGAACTCCATCTGACGATCCTGCTGGAACAGATGCGCCGTGAAGGCTATGAAGTGGCCGTGTCAAGACCGGAAGTCATTCTGAAGAAGATCGACGGTGTTACCAACGAGCCTGTGGAAGAAGTCGTATGTTCCGTACCGAATGAATATTCCGGTACAGTTATCGGGGCCCTGAATATCAGAAAGGGCATGCTTCAGGATATGGAAGATGAAGGATCCTACACGAGGATCACATATCTTGTTCCGACCAGAGGTCTGATCGGCTACCGCACAGACTTCATCAACAGTACGCATGGTGAAGGAACCATGGTACAGAGATTATACGGATATGAACCGTGGAAGGGAGACATTCCGCAGCGTGAAAACGGAGCCCTGATATCCACGGAAACAGGCGGGGCCATGACATATGCGCTCTGGAATATCCAGGAAAGAGGCCAGCTGTTTATCGGCGCACAGACACCTGTCTATGAAGGCATGATCATCGGTGTATCAGCCAAGAACATGGACATGGGCGTCAACCCGATCAAAAACAAGAAGATGACGGCTGTACGCTCTACCGGAAATGATGAAGCGATGAAGCTCGTACCGCCGAAGATCATGACACTGGAAGAGGCGATCGAATTCATCAATGATGATGAACTGGTCGAAGTCACTCCGACGGATATCCGTATCCGCAAGAAGTATCTCACCGCGCTTGACAGAAGACGTCATGCAAGGGAACTCGGAAAGATCGAGGAAGAAGCCTGATCATAAGGGACTGTAACAGAAAACTGTTATGGTCCTTTTTTCGTGGTGTTTCATTACGCTGCTGTGATTCAGCAGCACCGGAACAGCGGAAAATGACCTGCCCTGAACAAAAAACGGAGCAGCCGGGATATTTCCGGTTGCCCCATGTTATCTCAGCGGATAACAGTGACTGGATCAGTCTTCTACGGCATTGGCGACGATATTGAAGAAGCGCTCGTATGTCTTGGCAGAAGCGAATGTGGTGGACATCTGGGTCATGAAGATAGCAGTGACATCCTTCTCAGGCCACACATTGAAGCTTGTGCCCCAGTATCCGGACCATGTGAAGGAACCGGGTGCCATGTAGTTGAGAACAGGTGAGGTATTGTTTCCCTGCACCGACATCAGATAGCCCCACTTGTTTCCGAAGAAGCTTTCATTCATGTCACCGATCCGGTTCGTCGTCATCAGTTTGACGGCATTCTGGGAAAGGATACGCTTTCCGTTGTATACACCGCCGTTCAGCAGCATCTGTGTGAAGTGGAAGTAATCTTCTGCTGTGCCCATCAGGCCGCCGGCCAGGTTGAAGAAACGCCTGACGTTCGAGAACGGCAGCTGGGTGTCATCTGTACCCGGCAGGTCATATGCTCTCAGAGGCTCCAGCGTATTCTCGGCAAATACGACCGGGAAGCGGTCCCACTTGCTTTCTTCCGGGAAGAAGCAGGCATCCGTCATCTCCAGCGGCTCAAAGATATATTTCTTCAGATATTCATCCAGAGGCATTCCGGAGACGATCTCAACGATACGCCCGAGTGTCAGAACATTCGTATTGGCATAATCCCAGCGCTCACCCGGCTGCGCAGCCAGAGGTACAGTGACAGCGATGTTGACATACTCCTCAAGGTTCATGTCAAGCGGGCGCATACAGTCAACGATACCGGCATCCCGCAGCAGCTGCGCACAGTGCATCGTAGCCGCGTTTCCGTACTGTACTTTTTCCGTAGCGGTAATGCCGCTGGTCATCGTCAGGAGGTCATGGACCGTGATCTGCCGCTTCAGAGGCGCCAGGGCAAACCCGCCGTTGACCGGAACTGCGACCTGCATCTTCGCAAACGCAGGAATATACATCGCAACGGGATCGGAGGGCATGACGAGGCCGCGGTCGAACAGACGCATGACAGCTGCTGCGCCGATCGGCTTGGACATTGAAGCCAGACGGAAGATCGCGTCTGTCTGCATCGGTTTTCCGACGTCCGCGTCACCGTATGCTTTGAACTGGACGACTTTTCCTTTTCTTGCGACCAGTGTAACGGAACCTCCGATCCTCTTTTCGCGGATCCCGCGCTCCATGACGGCATCGATATCCGCAAGACGCTCGGCAGACATACCCGCTTCATGCGGGGCAGTAAGCTGGATTCCCATAATTCTTAGCTCCTTTCATTCAATTACAGGTTCTTGAAACGATAAAAATACTGTGATGATGTAAAAGATAAAAAACTGATATTGTCCGTTTGTATTGATCAATGAGCGGTCTGGAAATGGCAGGGCAGGTACCCGGCCCGGCTGTATCTCTGTATAAATTATATTGTGGTTAAAAATGCCTGCCAACGAATGTGCAACCATGTCTGAACATACAGATCCCGCTTCTTCTTTTATGTGACAGAACGCACTGTTTCCAATATGATATTGCTGTAGAGAGGTTATTTATGTTCAGAGAGATCATGAGATACAAGCAGGCACTTTCCGATGAACAGTGCATTGAAATACTGAAGCAGACAAAACGCGGCGTACTGTCGGTATACGGTACGGAAGGATATCCGTACGGCCTGCCGATCGATCACTGGTATTGTGAGGAAAACGGAAAACTGTATTTCCACTGCGGAAAGGCAGGACATAAGCTGGATGCGCTGTGTAAGGATCCCCGTGTATGCTATACGGTATATGGTGACGGGGAAACTGTCGAAGGGCAGTGGGCCCTGTACTTCCGGAGCGTGATCGTATTCGGAGAGATCGCGTTTGTGGAGGATGAAGAACGCATTGCCGATATCTGCAGACAGCTGAGCTACAAGTTTACAGCTGATGAAAACTATATTGAGAAAGAGATAGCAGGACACCTGACAGCGACACTTGTGCTGGAGCTGACACCGCATCATATCAGCGGAAAACGTGTCCAGGAGTCATAAGAGGAGGATCAATGATGAAATGTGCTGTATTTCTGGCCAATGGATTTGAAGAATGTGAAGGAATGATCCCGGTTGACCTGCTGCGCAGGGCGGGGATGACAGTGGATACGGTCTCGATCACGGGGGACTATCCCGTTACGGGTTCACGCGGCGTAACAGTCCTGGCGGACAAACTGTGGAAGGATATCGATCCGGAGTCATATGATATTCTGATCCTTCCGGGCGGAAAAAAGGGTAAAGAAAACCTTGAGGCATGTGAACCGCTGAAGGATGCATTCCGGAAACATTACGAAGCAGGCAGGCTGACATGCGCGATCTGCGCTTCACCGTCCATCTTCGGACATATGGGCATCCTGAAGGGAAAGACGTTTACCTGCTTCCCGGATTTCAATGAGAACGGCTTCGGCGGAACATACAGTGAAGAACTGGCTGTACGTGACGGAAATCTGATCACCGGAAAAGGCATGGGCGCTTCGATCGAATTCTCCAGAGAGATCATCAAGGCTGCCGCACCGGAACAGCTGGCAGCTGTCGAGGCAGGCATCCAGTACAGACCTTACTGAAACAGAAACTGACCGGTCTGTTAACTGTTCAGCGGTTTGCTGAAATGGTAAAATAATTCGAGGATAACACAGCAGAAACGGACTGTCCCGGAAGACCGTCCGTATCGGAAAGACTGATTATGAAAAGAAGAATGAATCCCGCATCGATGCAGTGGGTCAACAAGCCCGGCATGACGATCATAAGCGGGGACAAACTGATCATTGAGACAGAACCGCACACCAGCCTGAACGGACTGATGTACGGGTCCAGGGCAGCAGCGATCCTGGAACTGGAACCGATGAAGAATTTTACACTGGATCTGAGGGCTGACTATGAGTTTCACAAGAATGAAGACGAATGCGGCATCCTCCTGAAAGTCAGTGATCTTTATTGGTGCAAGTTCAGTCTTGTGCGCAGGGACAAGTCACTGGACCTGGTATGCACGGTATACCGTAACGGATACGGGGACCGCTGCGTCAGGGAAGTGGGAGATATGATCAGTCATATGTATTTCCGTGTCCAGTACTGGAACGGAAATGCCAGGTTCTGCTACAGCTTCAACGGCGACCGCTATTCCGATATGAGATGGCTTCATCTGACAACACAGGAGATCACGGTGACTCCCGGCGTATACGCGTGCAGTCCGGGTGATTCCTGGTTTGACTGCACATTTTCGGAAATGTATATAACCGACGGAAAGTAAAGAGAGGATGATTAATATGAGCTCAGTAGAAAGATTTATCCGCTACATCAAGATCGATACACAGTCCGATCCGAAGCATTCGGATGTCGTACCGTCCACACAGAAACAGTTTGATCTTGCAAAGGTCCTGTATGAAGAACTGAAAGAGATGGGCCTGAGTGATGTCAGACTGGACGAACATTGCTATGTATACGGCAAGCTGCCTTCCAATCTGGATCATCCCGCAAAACGGGTCGGTTTTATCGCGCACATGGATACCGCTCCGGACTACAGCGGAACAAATGTCAATCCGCGCATTATTGAAAATTATGACGGCGGTGACATCGAACTGTGCGAAGGTGTTGTGACCAGGGTGAAAGACTTCCCGCAGATGCCTGCTTTGAAGGGAAAGAGCCTGATCGTAACTGACGGAAGCACACTGCTTGGCGCCGATGACAAGGCCGGCATAACCGCCATCATGGAAGCCGTTTCCTATCTGGTCAGTCACCCTGAAGTAAAGCACGGCGATATCGCTGTCGGGTTCACACCTGATGAAGAGATCGGCAACGGCCCGAAATTCTTTGACGTGGAAAACTTCGGCGCTGACTTTGCCTATACGCTGGATGGCGGACAGATCCGTTATCTGTGCGATGAGACATTCAATGCGGCAGCCGCAGTGATCGACATTACAGGTTTCTCGATCCATCCTGGTTCCGCAAAAAACAAGATGATCAATGCGGTCAGTATGGCGGCCATGCTGCACAGCTATCTGCCCGCGCATATGAGACCTGAGCATACGGACGGATATGACGGATTCTTCCATCTGACCGAACTGAACGGCAACATGGACCGCGCGCATATGGAGTACATTATCCGTGACCACAACGCGGCAAAACTGGAAGCGAAGAAAGAGATCCTGAGAAAAGCAGTTGATTACCTCAATGAAGTGATCGGAACAGAGGCGGCAGTCCTCACGATCACAGACAGCTACCGCAATATGAAAGAGATCCTGGATCAGAATCCCAAGGTGTCCGAATATGCATGGAATGCGATTCAGGACCTTGGCCTTGAACCCGGCAGGGAATCCGCAAGAGGCGGAACAGACGGCGCAACACTGACATATATGGGACTCCCGTGCCCGAATATCGGAACCGGCGGCGGCAACGCTCACGGCAGATATGAATATGTAGTGATCGAAGAGATGGAAAAGGCAGCCGAGCTGGTCCTCCGTATCGTAGAAAGGGTTGGCGCTGACCGGTTATGATCTGTACCTGTACCCTGAACCCATCCCTGGACTACTATATGGAGTTCAGTGAACCGATCGAACCGTCCAGGTACAACAGATCCAAAAGCGAATTCTACGAAGCAGGCGGAAAGGGGATCAACGTCTCCATCGTCCTGAACAATCTGATGGTACCGACCAGGGCATACGGATTCCTTGGCGGTTTTACCAGGGATTTCTATATCCAGCTGCTGCAGAAATATGAATATATCCAGCCGAACTTTACCTTTATCGACGGTCATACAAGGATCAATGTGAAGCTGCATGACGGCACGGATACGGACCTCAACGCAAAAGGACCGTACATCACGCATAAAGACATGAACAATCTCAGGGAGAAGGTCAGGCGTCTTGATATGGGTGACTACTTCGTTCTTGCAGGGCAGGCTCCCGCTTATCTTTCGGAAGACATCATTACTATGCTGGGCGAAGCAATCGAAAACGGCGTCAAAGTCGTCCTGGATACCAATCCGGATATTGAACGTGAATGCCTCAGGTTCAAACCGTTCCTTCTGAAGACCACCCCGGATGAACTGGCAAAACTGCTGGGACGGGAGATCTCAAATGATGAAGAACTGATCGCCGGAGCCAAGGAAGTCTTCGCAAAAGGCGCAAGGAATGTCATCATTGTCGAGAACAAGAGAGAAGCGATGCTGGTCTGTGACAAAGGCATCTACGAGTGTGATCTGGTAACGGATGAAAAGACAGTCAGCACGGTCGGTACGGCGGATTCCCTGGTTGCGGGTTTCCTGATGAACTATCTGAGAAGTGCTGACGCGATGGACTCCTTCCACTTCGGTGTCTGCTGCGGCTGCGCGACTGCCTATTCAAAAGGCATGGCAACAAGAGAAAAGATCGAAGCATATTACCAGGCAACAGATGTCCGCAGGATCGGTACTGTTGAATGAAACGCAAACGTGAGTCGGATGATTCACGTTTTTTTCATGATCAATGCGCTCTTTTCAAAGATTTAGTTGATAAGGCTGTAAATACCGTAGTGATATTCGCCATATGCGGCATATAAACTGATAGGCATTGGCTTCTTAGGAATGTCGCAGCACCGGAAAGGAATGATTTCCTTCATTGTCATCATG
>JAFRJJ010000073.1 GCA_017432325.1 Solobacterium sp.
AAATGAATTGTAAGCTTCGTCTTTAGTCATAAAAAACCGTTTCCTCCTTTGTATATGACAAATTCAGAATACGGTATTATTACGTGTTCTTATATATTTTTGTGAGCCGGGCTCTCGCTCGCAAGAGCGTGTTAGTTCAATTGTAGTTTGTCAATTATGGGCATTTTATTTTTATGAACTCTGAATTGAGAAGAGTCCCCTTACCTTAAGGCCGCATATGCCGGAAGAAACGGTGTTTTGTTTATGATGATGATCCCGGGTAAGAAGTTATACAGAAAAAAGTGTATTTATGATTGCGGAAAGAACTTTCTCACATGAAACAGGCGCCTTTTTGCGCAGATTTGTCCTCATTTGAAGCCTTCACATTATCGCAGAAACAGAAAGATGCCGTTATCAGCACTTCTGTATTCAGTTTCCTGCCGGAAAGGCAGATCTCTGTATATGGAACTGAGAGATTTCAAAGACATGTTCAGGATGCCATCCGGAAAAACAAAATCCTGCTGTTTTCCGTTCAGGAAATTCTTAAAAAGAAATAATGCTGTTATAATTTGTGTATGTCACGGATCAGGGAACATTTTAAAGAAAACGGGCTGTTTTACTTAGCGGCTGTTTTGATCACTTCTTTTGTTCTTTTTCCGTATTTTGATGATGTCATTTACCGCGGACATGACCTGCAGTACCACCTGAGCAGACTTGACGGGATCGTCACGGCGATTGCCGACCGGCAGTTCCCGCTGGCAATCTATCCGGACAAGAATTTCGGGTACGGCTATGCTTCCCCGCTGTTTTACAGCGACTTGTTCCTGATCATCCCGTCGGTCCTGGTAAAAGTGTTTTCGATTCCGCTTGTCATCATGTTCAAGATCATCGTCTTTGTTTTTACGTTTTTCACGAACCTGACGATGATGATGGTGCTGTATCTTTTTTTCGGAAGGAAAGATGCCGCGGTGTTCGGCGCGTTCCTTCTGACCAGCTGTAATTACTATGTCACGGATGTGTACATCCGGGGCGCTCTCGGGGAGATCATGGCGTTTGCCTTCATGCCGGCGCTGCTATGGGTTGGATATCATTATTTTGTTAAAGAAGAAGACAACTGGCTTCCGTTCGGCCTTGTTTTTGCCGGGATCGCGCACTGCCATCTGATCTCGGTTGTCCTGGCAGCCCTGGTGTTCGGCCTGTTCATGATCGCGAATCTCACCAGGCTGCTGAAAAACAGACGGATGATCGTGACATTCCTGAAGGCGTTTCTGCTCGGGGCGGGGCTGACCATCGGTTATTTCCTGCCGATGGCCGAGCAGTATGTCGCTCAGGATCTGCGCGTTCACCATATTGAGGCGACGATGCTGGAAACATACAGGGTGCCTGTGTCGATGATCTGGCATGATTTCATCAGTGAGTTCGGCATGGTATGGGCGAGCGAAGCCGGGCTGAATACGGCTGACAGGCTCAAGACGCTCGGGACGCTTATGCTGGTGTTCCCGCTTGGTTATCTGTTTACGAAAAAACAGCGGTACCTGACCGTCCTGTTTGTCTTTTTCATCGGTCTGGTATTCCTTTCTTCTTCTTTGTCACCGCTGCATAAGCTGTCATTCCTTTCCTTCCTGCAGTACCCATCCCGTCTGTACATCATCGCTTCCGTGCTTGGGAGCGTGTTAAGCGCGTACATCGTATCGCAGATGAAATTCAACATGGCATCTGTGCTCAGCGCACTGGTTCTCGCCTATACCTTTCTGAATCTGTCCTTTGTCTTTACGACGGTCAACGACCGTGAACATGTCATGGACATCCCGGACCGGACAAGCGCCTGGGATATCTTCGGCGACCGCCTGTTTGCCTATGACCACTGGATCTTCATCCTTTGGAACTGGGAGGAAGTTGCCGGCGGGGAGTATCTGCCGTTTGCCTATGACTACCGGTATGTGGACACCGGGGATATCATTGCCTATCTTGACTACACGGATACCGGTTTCCCCTATGAGAGGAAAGGGACGACCGCACATCTTACAACGGACCTTGCGGAAGAAGAATGGCTGCTTCTGCCGACTTCCTGGTACAAAGGATACCGGGCATGGGAAGTGGATGAGGACGACAATATCATTTCACAAATGTACATCAGCCAGCATGAATACTCAGGGCGCATCCAGATCCATGCACCGGCCGGACACCACCGGTATTTGGTACGCTACACCGGAACGAAGATCCAGAAGGCATCCGCGTCGCTTTCCGTCCTGACGGCCGTGTTTGCGTTTTGGTGTCTGATCAGAAAACGCGGCATTGGTTCATGATGACTTTGCCTGATAAATCTAGTAGAATGTCAGTATGCTGAAAACGGAAAACAAATCGTTAAAAAATATCATTTCCTGCGTGATACTGTTATTGACCATGAATCTTCTGACCAATTACAGGACTTTTTTCCGTTTTTTTTATACAGGCGGCGAGCGGTATTTCAAGGCTGTTGAACATGCCACGGAAGATCATTTCTACCATGTCGGTGACATCGGCGAATATGTAAACGTCATCCAGCTGACATATACCGACCGGCCTCTGTATGTATCAGTCAGTTATACGAGTGAAGATTTCCGGAAATTTGACCATTTTAATCCGTATTATTATACCAACCGGACCGGTATAGATTCGACTTTCATCTTCATGTCGTCGCCGGTTCCCGTCAAAGACATCCTGATCAATATTTCGAACGGATCCCTGGACAAGATCATCCTGAATCCCAGGGTCCCGTACCATCTGAACGGCAGGAAAACGCTCACATACTTCCTGGTGGCACTCGGGCTGATCTTTATCCTGAAGGGAAAAGAAAAACTGGACGGCAGTAAAAAGCAGATGGCAAAAGGGGCGGTGATGATCGTCCTGCTGAGTATAATGTCATTCAACATGTCAAAAGGTTATTCCGAACCGGAGATGGACGCTCTTTATACAAAGTACTATACGGATGCACTGATCAGTCATCGTCTGGAACTTGATTATCCGGTCAGCGTAAAACTGAAAGCGAGCGGGAATCCGTATGATTCATCGATCCGTGATTACGATACGCTCTGGGACGCGACATATTACAACGGTCATTATTATTCTTACTTCGGCATCCTGCCGGCAGCGGCTGTCCTGGTCCCGTACAGGCTCATGACAGGGCAGTATTTGTCCAGTACCTTTCCGACCCTGCTGTATACGGTGCTTTGCCTGATTTTCGGTTATCTTCTGCTGGAGAGAATATGCCGGAAACACCTGGCGGGGATCCCGTACAGTCTGTTTGCGCTTTGTTATCTGTATATTGTATTCGGCAGTAAAATCATCTGGTGCATCCACCGGCCGCTGTTCTATGAGCTTGTCGCGGTATCCGCGCTCTTCCATGTTCTGGCGGGGCTGTATCTGTCCCTGTTTTATGAAAACAGGATCCTCAACTGTATCGGATATTTCCTGCTGGCTCTGGCAGTGCTGTGCCGGCCGACGTTCCTGTTTGCCTCAGTGCTGATCGTGCCCAAACTGCTTGAAAGGCTGAAGGAAAAGCGGTTCGGGATCATGGATTTTATCGTCCTGGCAGTCCCGTACGGGGTTGTCGGCCTGTTTACGATGTATCTGAATTATGTCCGCTTCGGCTCGGTCACGGAATTCGGCATCACCTACCAGATCACGGCAAACAACCTGCGCCATGCCCGCTTCTCGTTCCTGAAGGCTGCTGTCGGGACGTTCAGCTATATGTTTGAAGGCTTCTATTTCCAGCTTCTTCCGCTTCGTGCGGAGGGGATAAAGAGTTATATCCCCATCGTCACGGATTTCTTCACGGAGACTGTGGGCGGGGGATTCATGATGACTTCCCTGATCGGGATCTTTATGCCGTTCATGCTCAGATATCTTCGGGAAAAGGAAATCAGAAAATACATTTATACAGCGCTCGGACTTGCACTGGCGCTGCTGATGCTTGCGACGGGGATCGGGGCACTTGTCGGACGTTACATGCTTGACTTCAACTATCTGCTCTACTTTGTGACAGCTTATGTCTTCCTCGTCAGGATAAATGAGGAAGGCGGGGGTGTCCTGACAGGGATCTTCGTGACCGCTGTTTCCCTCAGCATCGTCCTGAATTATCTTCTGGCACTCTCATATGTCTAAAGCGTATTTCGCCCCGGATGACCCGGAACTGGAAAGGCTGTATTATGATCAATATAATCAAAGAAAAATTCTTTACCCGTAAATTCCTGTCGTTTGCCATTATCGGCGCGATCAATACATTTGTGGCGATCGGGCTTTATATGCTGTTTGTAACGCTCGGCGTCAATGTCGGGGCTGCCTCTTTCCTGGGTGACGGTCTGACTATGATCCTTTCGTATTTCATGAATACTATCTTCACATACCGTCAGAAGCCTTCCTTGAAAAGCGCTGTAACATTTCCTCTCAGCTATATTCCCGGCATGATCATATCAGCGGCCGTTACCCTGATCGTCGTCAATGTGTTCCATGGACCGAAGATGTGGGCGAAGGCGATCGCGCTGCCGATCTACTTCCCTGTGAACTTCCTGTGCATGAGCTTTATTATGAAGCGTTTCGGAAAACCGGGGAATGAATGAGACAGGCCTGTGATAGGCCTTTTTCTTTGGAATTTCCGCTTTTTCAACATAATAAATCAAAAATATTGTAAGATTGAGAAAGAAACAGGAGTTCCTTGTTTTTATTTATATGTTTGGAGGAATGGGTGTATGAAAAAAGCACTGATTATCGGGGCTGGTCCGGCCGGTCTGACTGCGGCATACGAGCTTCTGAAGCAGTCGGATGAATATGAAGTTATCGTGTTTGAGGAAAGCAGACATTTCGGCGGGATCTCCAGAACAGTTGAATATCACGGCAACCGGATGGATATGGGCGGACACCGCTTTTTCTCCAAGAGTCCCGAGGTGAATGCCTGGTGGGACGAGATGCTGCCGAAACAAGGAAAGCCTGCGTATGACGACATTGTACTGGACCGCAGCGTCACACTGACGCCGGGCGGACCGGATCCCGAGAAGGAAGACAGGGTCATGCTGCGGCGCAGCCGTGTATCCCGTATCTTCTTCAAACGGAAGTTCTTCGATTATCCGATCTCCCTGAAACCGGAAACATTCAAAAACATGGGACTGGGTACGACGATGGCAGTCGGTTTCAGTTATCTGAAATCAATGGCAGTCAAGCGGAAAGAAACTTCACTGGAAGATTTCTATGTCAACCGTTTCGGTAAGAAGCTGTACTCCATGTTCTTCGAGCATTATACAGAGAACCTCTGGGGAAGACATCCTTCCCAGATCGATCCGTCGTGGGGGGCTCAGCGTGTCAAGGGGATCTCGATCCTGGTCGTCCTGAAAGACGCCCTGGACAAGACCTTCGGCCGCAAAGGAGCACATGTCGAGACATCACTGATCGAAGAATTCAGTTATCCGAAACTCGGTCCCGGGCAGCTCTGGGACGTGACGGCTTCGGAAATTGAAAAGCTCGGCGGCACCATCCTGAAAAACGCCAAAGTGACCGGCGTCAGGAAGAATGAGGACCAGGTCATCACCGCCCTGGTTTATGAGAAGGACGGAGTCCGGTATGAAATGGAAGGGGATGTCGTCATCTCCTCCATGCCGATCAAGGACCTGGTAGGCGGGATGAATGATGTTCCGGAGGATATTGCCAGGATCGCGGCAGGACTCCCGTATCGTGACTACATGACAGTCGGTGTCCTGGTCGATCATCTCAATCTTGAAAACAAGACAAAGCTGAAGACGATCGGAAATATCGTCCCCGACAACTGGGTCTATGTCCATGACCGTTACGTGCAGATGGGCAGATTCCAGATCTACAACAACTGGTCGCCTTACCTGGTAAAAGACATTCAGAATACTGTCTGGATGGGACTGGAATACTTCTGCAATGAAGGCGATGAAATGTGGTCCATGAAAGACGAGGATTTCGCGGAGTTCGGCATTTCCGAAATGATCAAACTCGACCTGATCGACAGCAGGAAGAATGTCCTCGACACCCATGTCGAACGGGTAAAGAAAGCATATCCGGCTTACTTCGATACCTATGATGAAATGGACAAGCTGCGGGAATATCTGGACACCGTGAAAAACCTGTACTGCGTCGGCAGGAACGGCCAGCACCGATACAACAATATTGATCATTCCATGTGCACATCTTTCGAGACAGTCAAGAACATCCTGAACAATGTCCCGGACCGTTCAAACATCTGGGGCGTCAATACCGAAAAAGAATACCACGAAGAGAAAAAAGGGTAAGAACATGCCAATTACGATCAATAACTTTATGGGGAGCTTCGGCTGGAATGCCAGGAAGTATTTCCCGAACCTGGCGAGCAACGCCTATCTGAAACTGCAGTTTGTGACAAGACACAGGCTCCAGGAGAAATACTGCGAGTACTTTATCAATGAAAAAGAAGCGCCGATGCCGCATGTCGTCAATATCGAGACCATCAACCGCTGCAATTCGACGTGTTCCTTCTGTACCGCCAATATCCGTGATGAAAAACGGCCGCTGATGAAGATCGATGAAAACCTGTATTACTCGATCATCGACCAGCTTGCGGACTGGGGCTACAAAGGACACCTCACCCTGTATGGGAACAATGAACCGCTGCTCGATACAAGGATCGTCCCGTTCCATCAGTACGCGCGGGAAAAGCTGCCTGACAGCTTCATCTTCATGTCGACGAACGGGCTGATCCTGACGCTGGACAAGGTCCGTGAGCTGAAGCCGTATCTCAACCAGCTGATTATCAACAACTATTCGATGGAGATGAAGCTCCATCCCAATATCCAGGAGATATACGATTATATCAGCACCCACCCGGATGAATTCGCAGACCTGGACATCCAGATCCAGATGCGCTATCTGAAGGAAGTCCTGACCAACCGGGCCGGAAGCGCGCCGAACAAGAAAGCGACAGAAAAGATCATTACCGAAACATGTCTCCTTCCGTTCACTGACATCTGGATTATGCCGAACGGGAAGGTCGGGCTGTGCTGCTGCGACAATTACGAGGTGACAGATTTCGGTGACCTCACGGTGACACCATTGAAAGAGATCTGGAACTGCGAAAAGATGCAGCAGATGCGGAAGCTGATTGCCGGCGGCCGTCAGAACTACGATTTCTGCCGTCATTGTGACTTCATCGACGCAGGATTCCGCATGCAGGTGGTCAAGAACGTGCTGCGCGGGGATATGGAAGCAGCGCACCGTACCGGCGGTGAAGAGAAGAACAAGCGTAAATCACGCACCTGAGAAACATGTGACAGTTTCCTGTTAACCAAACTTTATGGGGGACAGGTCAAATTCCATGGGGGAACAATGAATAAAATGCCCGGAGAGAGTCAAAATTCTCCGGGTTTTTATCCGGAAAGAAGCCTGTGTATATTGAAAGGCGCTATTTGTTTTTAGTGCCGTAAATGATCCGGACATGAAGGCAGACATATAATACAGTGCACCTGTGCTATACTTGAAACAACTGCAGGGGGCAAGCATGAATGATTCGGGATTAAAAAAGAATCTGAGCTATAACACAGTGGGCATGGTGCTCTATAATTTCGCGATCTGGGCTCTTTCCGCCATTATTATGCGCAAGCTCGGTGCGGAAGCCAGCGGGATGTACGCGGTCGCGATGTCATTAGGCAATACGTTGTACGCGTCTGCTCTCTGGGGTTTGCGCAGTTTTATCGTTTCGGATGTTCATTCCAAATATACGGAACAGGAATATCTGAGCGCCAGGACTGCTGCAGTGATCCTGTCAGTGCTCGTACTGGTGCCTGTTATCGGGCTGAGCCATTACAGTTCCGTGCAGTGCAGTATCCTCGTAGCTTATACGCTGTTCAAATGTTCGGAAGCGCTGATCGAACTGACGGAATGCTTCAACCAGAAGAACTTCCACATGGAGATCAACGCGCAGGGTATGATCATCCGTTCCGTTCTCTATATCATCGGTTTTTACGGGATCCTGAGCTTCAGCAGATCGCTGACGGCCGCATTTGCGGTACTGACACTTCTGTCGTTTGCCGTATTCCTGTTCTTCAGTATGAGGAAGGTCAGGCAGATCACTCCGTTTGCCGCGAAGATCGTCCTGAACCGGAAGGTCCTGGATATCCTGAAATCCTGCTTCCCGATCATGGTGTTTGAACTGCTGGCATCCCTGATCATCGCAGTCCCGAGGCTCTTCTTTGAACAGATCGGTTCATTGAGCGCTTTGGGCATCTACAATTCCGTCTATACATTCGTGATCTTCCTGCAGCTGGTGATCAACGTGCTGATCTATACGCTCGCGCCGTATATGGCAAAGGCATATCATGAACACCGCATGCAGGAATTCCGGAAATATCTCCTGATCGTCAGCGGCGGCGCAGTCGGACTTGGCGCGGCGGCAGAGATCATGAGCGTACTGCTGGGAAGGTTTGTTATCGGACTTGTCTACGGCCCGGAAGCACAGCCGTACTACACATATCTCTATATGGGCATCGTGAGCGGTGTCAGCCTGGCATTTACATGGATCGCTTCACAGATATTCGTCATCCTGTCAAAACAGAATATCCAGATGTACTGTTCCCTGATCAGCACGGCTGCCTGTTTCATCCTTTCAAAGCTGCTGGTCAATGCGTCGGACTGCAACAGGATGTCATTGGTGCTGATCCTGACCAATCTGATCTACATCTGTGCCGCAGCTGTCTTCGGACTGCTGATGAACAGAAACAGGGCAGACGCATGAGGAGGTTCCAATGAAGATCGCTGCTGAATATCTGAATGCTGTTAAGGTGCTCTCTCTGGACCGCCACAGTGATGACAGGGGCTTCTTTATGGAAATTTACAGCCAGGATGAGATGGACCGTCTTGGCATTGATTTCCATCCTGTACAGGACAACCGGGCATACAGCCTGAAACGGGGAACGATCCGCGGACTGCATTTCCAGCGGGGAGAATACGCGCAGGCAAAACTGATCCACTGCACAGCCGGTTCGTTCTACAATCTTGCGGCTGACCTGAGGATCGGCAGTCCGACCTACGGCCAGACCGTCTGCATCAGACTTACTGAAAAAGATGACCTGCTGGTATACATCCCGAAGGGATTTGCCCATGGTGTCGCAATTATTGAAGACGATACTGAATATACATACAAAGTCGATGCACCGTACAACGGGGATCCCGGGTACAGCGGAGGCCTGTCAGTGTTCTATGATCCCGGACAGCTTAACTGGGATGAATTACTGCCGGATACGGAACTGATCCTGTCAGGCAAAGACCGCACCGGACTCAGCCCTTCACCGGAAGAGGCTTATTCAGGAATTTATTATGAAGAATGAAGATGGGTCCGCAACGGGGTACGGATCCTTTTTCATGACAGGGACGATATGATATAATCGTCATTACGGAGAAAAACATGAGAATACTGGTTTCCAATGATGACGGAATTATGGCGGAAGGCCTGGTCACACTCGTCAGAAGACTTTCTGAAGAACATGAAGTATATGTCGCGGCACCTGACAGACAGCGCAGCGCGCACTCTCACAGCGTGACTTATTTTCTGCATGACCTTCACGCCCGCAGGATGGAAGTTCCCGGAGCGTACAGGGCATGGGCTATTGACGGTACACCGGCAGACTGCGTTTACGCAGCGATCTGCGGACTGATGGAAGAAGCACCGGACCTGGTCGTATCAGGCATCAACAGAGGATGGAACGTATCCTATGACTGCATCTATTCCGGCACAGTCGGTGCCGCGAGTGAAGGAACGATCCTCGGGATCCCTTCGGTAGCCGTATCACTGGCTTCGGACAGACCGTATGAATTTGAAACCTCCGCGGAGATCACAGCACAGCTCCTGAAGCGGTTCATGAAAGACCCGGACAGATATGAATATGTCCTGAACGTGAATATACCGCCGCTTCCGAAAGAAAAGATCAAGGGGATCAGACCGGCGAAATTTGACGGACGGAAGATGTACGGAAGGAAGCTGGATGTGAATGAAGAAAACGGCGTCCTGTCGCTGCATTGTCCGCTGATCGACGTACCGGTCGATGACAGTACAAGGACAGAAGACGGTGACATCACGCTGGTGGAAGAAGGCTTTGTGACCGTCAGTCCGATCAGGCTGGACTGGATCGATGAAAGATATTTTGATAATGCGGAACTGATCGCCGGACAGTAAACCTCCGGCATAAACCACTATGGAAAAACTGGCAAAGGAAAAACTGCATCATCTGGCAACACTTTTCACGGCTGCGTTCGTGATCGTTTTTCTTGTGCTTGTGATCGCGTTTCCGCATCAGTGTTCCGTACGCTGCAGTATGTACAAGGGCGGGGATGTGATCTCCATCCAGGGTATATTTGACGGTAAAACTGTCACTGGAGAAAGCGACAGCCTGAAGATCCCCGCAAAGATCAATGCTGAGGACAAACTGATCGTCACCAGGACGATGGAAGAATACCGTCTTGTGACATATGCCGGCGGGTTCTGGGCCGGCAATCTGACGGGCAATGCCCAGGATGGTGAATACTATTCCAGGATCACGCTGGATGCCTTTGAAGAAAACAGTTATATCGAGCATCCTGAAAATCCTTATTTCAAAGATATGACCATTCCTGAACTTCTGTCTGAATACAGCGATCACCTGATCATCTTTGCGCTGAAAGGCGGCAGGATGCAGGGCTGGACGAATGAGATGCAGGCAGCTTTCAGCGATGCAGGCGTCAAGATGTCACTGAAGGTAAATGATGACGGCAGCCTGGCCGGATACATTTACCGGGGCAGCACGCAGCTGTATAAAAAGACTGATCTTTCCGTAGTTGAAGAAGAGGTCGGCGGTCATCAGGTCCGTATCGTAAGCGCGGGCATATCCTCCGGCAATACTGCGTCGATCATGATCGATGACAATGAATGCAGCGCGGACGCCAACGGTCTGAATATCGTTGTTTATGACCTTGAAAATGACCGTCTGGTCGACAGTGTCAGCTATAACGTCAATACATCCGATCCGGTCATGACGAGGGCAGACGATCTGTTCTATACATGGTATGTGACGGAATATAATCATCATCTTCCGGAATACGTCAAGGCATCCGCAAAGGTCACGGAACAGGTGATCCGTTTCGTCAGCATTCTTATGATCATTCTGCTGTTCTTCCTGAGCCGCCAGATCCTGAAGATCAGGAAAAAACTGACCATAAAGAAACTGCTCATCCAGCAGATCCCTCTGCTGGTGAGTCTGCTGCTGCTTTCATTTGCCAGAGAAGGCTATTCCTACCTGAACTCTCATTTCAAAGGAGTTACGTTTGCCCAGCTGCTGTTCCATCTGAATACCAACCTGAACGGGGTCAACTGGAACGGGTTCAGTGAACTTTACAGGAAGTTTGCCCTCGGCGCAATTATGATACTGCCTGCGGCTGCGGCTGTTTTCGGCCTGCAGTGCCTGGCTGTCAGGAAGCTGAATAAAAAAAGCAGACTGCTGACCAATATCGTTGTCAGGATCATCCAGTGGGGAGCCATGGCTCTGTGCCTTGGCCTGATCTGGTCGCAGTGCAAAGAATTCTGGGTCAATTATCATGTCAATGATTACCTGACAGCAGAACAGTTCGAATGTGAACTGTATGAAACGGTCTATACGGCACCAGAGAAGACTGAGATCACATTCCCCGAAGAGAAAAAGAACCTGATCTACATCTTTCTGGAATCGATGGAAACATCCGTGACTGATGAACCGAGCGGCGGCGGGAAGAGTTTTAATGCTATCCCCGAACTCACGCAGCTGGCAATGGAATATGACTGCTTCAACGGAGACGAAAGCACCCTGAACGGCGCGCTGCCCCTGTATAACTCGACCTGGACGATCGCGGGAATGGTCGCCCAGTCCAGCGGCATGCCGCTGGCGATCAATCATTATTTTTCCAATTCAAAGGGGATCATACAGTCATTCCTGCCCGGAATGGTCACACTTGGCGATATCCTGGAGAAGGAAGGATACCGCAATGCGGTCATGATGGGATCAGACGCGTCATTCGGCAACCGCGACCAGTATTACAGCGAGCACGGGTCATATGACATTCTCGACTATACCTGGGCGAAAAAAACAGGCAGGATCCCTGAAGGATATAAGGTGTTCTGGGGTTTTGAAGACGGGAAGCTGTTTGAAATGGCAAAAGAACAGGCTGCTGAAATGGCTGCCGATGACGGACCGTTCAGTCTGACGCTGCTGACTGTCGATACGCACTTCCCAAAGGGATACCGCTGTGATGACTGCGATGATGAGCTTCCCGACCAGTACTCCAACGCGTTCCGCTGCTCCAGCAGAAAAGTATCGGAATTCGTCAGCTGGGTACAGGAACAGGAATGGGGGAAGGATACGGTCATCGTTCTGAACGGGGATCATCTGTGCATGAGCTCCGATTACTTTGATGATCTTCCCGGGTCATATGAAAGACTTACGTACACCTCCGTGATCAACAGCGCAAAAGAAGAACCGGAACAGAAGCGCCGGTTCAGTACGATGGATATGTTTCCGACAACGCTGTCAGCCATGGGCTGTGAGATCGAAGGAGACCGGCTCGGACTGGGTACGGATCTTTATTCAGACACGCAGACACTGCTGGAAGAAAAGGGAGCCAATTATCTGAATTACCAGCTCAGCCTGAATTCGGAATTCTATGATGAACACTTTATGGAGAATGAATAAACGGTTCTTCTGTCCTGTTTCGGCATGCCCGCATATAAAGCACGGAAAACACGTCTGATATGGCGGTTTTTGGCGGCTGAGAATTTGAAAAATATGTGCTTGCAATTATGTTTACTGTTTGGTATTATAGGTAAGCACTGAATAAGTCGTGCATGCGCCGATAGCTCAACTGGATAGAGTATTTGACTACGAATCAAAAGGTTGCGGGTTCGATTCCTGCTCGGCGCGCCATTAATTCGGGATGTAGCACAGCTTGGTAGTGCACTTGATTTGGGATCAAGGGGTCACAGGTTCAAATCCTGCCATCCCGACCAGTGTATTACATTGTGGCGAGGTAGCTTAGTTGGCTAGAGCAATCGGTTCATACCCGGTAGGTCGTGGGTTCGAGTCCCACCCTCGCTACCATTACTATTAAGACATGCCGAATCGGACCCTTAGCTCAGTCGGTCAGAGCGGTCGGCCCATAACCGACATGTCGAAGGTTCGAGTCCTTCAGGGTCCACTTGAATTGGAGGAATACCCAAGTGGTTGAAGGGACCGGTCTTGAAAACCGGCAGGTCGTGAAAGCGGCGCCTGGGTTCGAATCCCAGTTCCTCCGCCATTATTCTTATCGCGAGGTAGAGCAGCCTGGTAGCTCGTCGGGCCCATAACCCGGAGGTCGTTGGTTCAAATCCTTCCCTCGCAACCATGGTCCTGTAGCTCAGTAGGTAGAGCACAGCACTGAAAATGCTGGTGTCGGCAGTTCAATTCTGCCTGGGACCACTGAACAAACTCCTGAGCAATCGGGAGTTTTTCTTTCATCAAAAGGAGGTTCACGGTGAAAAAAGTATTGTTGATCGGAAGTACAGTCCTGGATATCTGCGGATTTGTCGACCATCTTCCACAGAGTGATGAAGACATCATGCCGCAGAAAACATTCAGCAGGGTCTCCGGAACAGGCTGGTGCATGGCAAACGCGTTCCGCATCCTGAACATGCCGTACAGTCTGGTCTCACACACAGGTACAGGCGTTTACAGTGAACTTCCCGTACAGAAAGCGGAAGAACTCGATATCCGGATACCGGAATATGAAGAAACAGCCGGCTGCACCTATACACTGGTCGATCCGAAGGGGAATTACCGTTCCCTGATGATCATGGGCGGGGAATATGATTTCCTTCCTTCCGCATTGAATGAGATCAGGGAAGAGGAACATTCCTGTGTGATCTGTTCCGGTTCTCAGTTTGAAAAGGATCCCCAGCTGCTGCTGGGTTATCTGCAGTCCCTGCACCTGCCGATCATATTCAAACCCTCAGGATACAGCGTCCTTCAGAATTCCATGGTGCTGTCACAGCTGTTCGATCTTCATCCTGTTCTGCACCTGAGCGAAGCGGAAGCCGCATACCTGTGCGAAGGCAGGGCGGAAGATCTTAATGAGGCGGCAGAATATATCTATTCCCTGACAGAAGCACCTGTGATGATCCTGCTCGACGATTTGAGATGCCTGTATTATGACGGGGATACCGAAGAAGTGGCAGGAGCGGATCATCATGATCATGTCGATCTGTCCGGTGCTGACTGCGGACATCTGGCTGCCTATGTGATTGCGAAAAAATGCGGGCTGAATGTCAGCCAGTCACTGGAATTTGCCGGAAAGTACGCGGGAACGGTATCCGTGACCGATGATTCTATCCCGGACAGGGCAGAAGAAGAGCGTCTGAAGCAGATCCTTTCGTCCTTGATCGTGAGTACGGATATTCGGAAAGCCATCAAAAAGCAGTGACATGGTCCGCTCAAAAAAATAAAAAATAATGCTGGACATCCGATAAATCTGTGATATCATACCTGACTTTCGAATAAACGATTAAAAAATGGTGTAAAACCTCAAGATCAGATCTTGAAGTTCAACACCTTTTTTAGTTGCCGTTCTGACAATGTATAGTGATCCAGGGGGAGTTCTGTTTTCTTTGCCAGTTCCGAGATA
>JAFRJJ010000074.1 GCA_017432325.1 Solobacterium sp.
ATGATGACAATGAAGGAAATCATTCCTTTCCGGTGCTGCGACATTCCTAAGAAGCCAATGCCTATCAGTTTATATGCCGCATATGGCGAATATCACTACGGTATTTACAGCCTTATCAACTAAATCTTTGAAAAGAGCGTCCTGACAAAAAACGCGGAATGGGAGTCATTCTCTGTCTGATCGACAGGAAAACATATCTGAGGGAAAACCTGGTTGCCTTGCCCATTGAGTATATTTAAAAGAAACACCGGCATGATTTATGCATATACAGACAGAACAGATTTTCCGCCGGGATAGTATTCTGTATATGATCCGCTTTATACGTATCACAGGTGTTCGCTCTGTCGGGACAAAAGCTCTGAAATATTAACCTTATACGGCAGTTACGTTTGATCTGCGGATATGCCCTTTCAAGAATTGTTAATTTGAACCCGTTTGAAACAGTTTCTTTCTGTTTTCTTGTCATTGGAATGCTGGCTGTCTGCTTTTTTAACTGACGATATGCCAAGAAGCAGATCTCGCTCATTATCCGCAAGAATCCCTCTCACAATATACAACTGTTCACCGATCGATTCATCAATATACAAATACTTCATAATAAAGAAAAAAGTGAGGCCCGCATCAATCTGCACATCCAGCATCCATCTGCCGGAAACCGACACTTTTTGGTGATTCAATTCACCTTTGATAATTACATTTTAGATTTTGAAAGCGATAATAACAAGTGGAGCTGAGGGGGTCTGGACCAGTGCTAATCTGTGTGATTTTTACTGTTTTATACCCTCTTTTACGGATGAATAGAACATTCACCGCCAAACTCGTTGATCGAGTACGGAATATTTTCCGCTTCAAAACTGGAGATAATTTCATCTTTATAGGTTTTGAGAATGAACGCGTCTACGATCAGGTAAGCGCCTTTTGAACCAAGCTGGCTGTAATAGCCTGCCAGTTTTTTCAGTTCACCGGGTCCCTGGATATAACTTCCAGGGGAGCAGATAATTTTGGTCATATGTCTTTCTTTTCTTCCTTTAATCAAGATCAGACATGGATGTTGTACCTGTTAAATCTTTGAAGTCGTCGATAAAATCCTGAATGGCGCCGTCAATTGCCAGATTCTTTACGAAGCCTTTGATGACATCAGCTGCACACGTGGCGTTACCGACACCGTATTCGGCAAGCTCGAGCACCTGCTGGCTGTTTTTGAAGGAAGCTGCCAGAACTTCGCAGTCCATATCGTTGTTTTCCAGAATATCCTGGATCTGCTGAACGACTCTGACGCCGTCGTAACCCATGTTATCAATGCGGTTGACATAGGGAGCGACATAGGAAGCGCCTGCTTTGGCTGCCAGATATGCCTGCATCGGTGTGTAGACAACTGTACCGCATGTTGTGATGCCTTCCTTTTTCAAAGCCATCATTGCTTTGAAACCGGTCGGGGTGGAAGGAAGTTTGACAACCGTGTTTTTCCCGAGAAGATCAACGATCATATGCGCGTCATTGATCATGCCGTCATAGGTCAGATCAACAGCCTGGGCAAAGATGATCTTGTCTTCGCCGATGATTTCACGGATCGCCTTCAGTGTTTCTCTGGGATCTCTTTTCGCTTTGGCGAGAATGGACGGGTTGGTGGTTACACCGTCAATAGGGTAATACTCATTAAGCTCTTTGATTGCTTCCAGATTTGCGTCATCAATAAACAGTTTCATCTTTCTTTCCTTCTTTCTTTTTACAGGGACTGCTCTGTTCTTCCGATAATATCGTCCTGTGTCTTTCTGGAGAGTACATTGAAGAATGCGCTGTAGCCGGCGACTCTGACGATCAGATCCTTATGCTTTTCAGGATGTGCCTGGGCATCCAGGAGTGTTTCCTTTGATACGATGTTGTACTGGACATGGTAGCCGTGAAGTCTGTTGAAGAATGCCCTGAGCATCATTTCGAGTTTCTGCTTGTTTTCTTCCGTTGACAGCATCTGCGGCGTCATCTTCTGGTTGAGCAGAACACCGCCGGTGATCTTTTCGGTAGGCAGCTTGGTAATGGACTTGAAGACAGCGGTCGGACCGTTCTTGTCCGCGTTATGGGCTGGTGAGCAGCCTTCCGCCAAAGGTTCTTTTGCGTTGCGTCCATCCGGTGTTGCCATGGTTCCCATACCCTGTCCGACATTGGCTGAGATCGAGGATGTTCCGCCGTAGCGGATTCCGCCGATCGGGCCTCTTGCATGTCTTGTGTTGGGATACTTTTTAATTTCATCCAGGTAACTTTCATATGCGTCAACGACAAGCTGATCCACTTCGTCGTTGTCATTGCCGTACTTCGGCGCGTCGATGAGCATGTCCTGGATCTTTTTATTCTCTTCGCTCTGGAAGTCATCAAGGATGGCGTTCCATAACTGTTCCGGTGTGATCTTATGTTCTGTATAGACAAGCTTTTTGATCGCCTCGAGAGAATCGGCCATATTGGCAATGCCGACCTGCAGACCGGAGATGAAGTCATAGACAGCGCCGCCTTCCTTGATCGTCTTTCCTCTGCCGATGCAGTCATCGGTGAGTGCGGAACACAGGATATCCGGAACATCTCTCTCACTTGCCTTGTCGATCGCGTTTTCCACGATGACACTGTATCTGGTGAACTCTCTGACAGTCTTGTCCCAGACTTCCATGAGCTCATCGAAATCTTTCCATTCGGTGAAATAACCGTAGCCTTTTGTGAATCTCTTTCCGCTGGTCAGGTCAACGCCGTTGTTCATAGCACACAGCAGCAGTCTCGGGAAGTTGACGTAGGACATACCGGTGCAGCGGTAGCCCCACTTGCCCGGAACAGCTGTTTCAACACAGCCGATCGCACTGTAGTTATAGGCATCCTCTTCCTTTACACCCCAGTTGATGAAGGAAGGAATAATGATTTCGTCGTTGTTCAATGCCGGCATGCCGAAGCCAAGCTTCATGACTTCGATGCATTCGTCAAAGAATTCCTTATTCAGATTGGCGTGATATCTGACCGTCAGATTCGGCTGGGTCAGTCTTGTCTGGGCAACTGACTGCAGAACCAGGAAACTGAGTTCGTTGACTGCATCCTTTTTATCTGTTGTCTGGCCGCCGATCGTGACATTCTGATACATCGGGGAACCGGCAGAACTCAGTGTATGTGCCTGGCTTCTTACTTTATTGATTGTCAGAGTCTTGATCCAGAGACAGGTGAGCAGCTCCAGCGCTTCTGCCTTTGTAATGCGTTCATTGCGGATATCCTGAATGAAATACGGATACATGTACTGATCGAATCTTCCATAGCTCAGGGAATGGCCGTTGGACTCGATCTGCAGGATCAGCTGGATGAACCAGACCGACTGTACGGCTTCTCGGAATGAGGATGCCGGTTCATACGGCACTCTCGCGCAGATCCGGCTCATTTCTTCCAGTTCTGCCTTACGGGAAGGAACGGTCTCCTTCTCCGCCAGCTGTGCCGCCAGGGCACTGTATCTCTTGGCAAAGGTATGCACTGCTTCGATGACAGTCAGAACAGCCCTGTAGAACACATACTTGTCAATGGAATCCGGATCTGCCAGATCCAGTTCTGCTTTCAGCGTCTTTGTTCTTTCTTCATAGCCTTTCAGGCCTTCCTTAAGAACCTTTTCGTAGTTGACTGCCAGGTGGGCATCGCCGGCGTTGAGTTTGCCTTCCATACCGAAGACACCAGTTTCCATGAATACGGAAACTTCGTCCGGAAGCAGCGCTTCACCTCTGGCTCTCAGATTGTTGTTCTCCCAGAACGGAGCGATGGAACGCAGCTGTTCTTTCGTCTCTTCCGTGATATAGAAGACATCGCCGTCTCTTTTTTCGAAGAGATCAAGCTCATTCATCACGAATTCGAGCGTATACTCCGGGAAGACCGGCGCGTTTCTGTTCTTGGTCGCCTGGTTGCCGGCAAGCAGTGTTTTGTCTTCAATATAGATGGACATATTTTCGAGGATCTTTTTGAGCATTAACGCTCTCATCATGACTCTCGGCTGGTTTTTGTTTTCTTCATAAGCTTCTGTCGCAAGAACAGCACGTTCTGCGTCCACATAAGGCTTTTCATCGAGGACTTCCTCGCGGAATGCCTGCATTCTTTCTGTCAGTGATCCGAAGTGTTCTTTGTTTTCCATATCGCTCCACCCTTTCGTTCGAAACTTTTTTTGTTTCGTTGCAATTACAATATAATGTGCAACATTCCAGACGTCAATACTATATTATCTTTTCGCAATCTTTTTTACTTTCATTCGTAACTTTTTTGCGTTGACAAACATTCATACGGGGCTTATTCTAAGGCTGTGAGGTGGTTTTATGGATAAGGACAGAGGAATTGTATTCAATATTCAGAAATTCTCCGTCAACGACGGACCCGGGATCCGCACGGTCGTATTCCTGAAAGGATGTCCGTTAAGATGCAGATGGTGCGCCAATCCGGAAAGTCAGGCCGTCAGAGCCGAGATCCTGTGGGACGCAAAGAAATGCATCGGATGTCACCATTGTATTGATGTATGCCCCTGCGGCGCCGTCACCGCTGTCAAAGACCGTATCGTGATCGACCATAAGAAATGCACCGGATGCGGAATCTGTGTGCGTGAATGCCCGCATAAAGCATTAAAGAGTGAAGGCGAGATCAAAACTGTAAATGAAGTCATGGATGTAGTCATGCAGGATCTGCCCTTCTATGAGGAAAGCGGCGGCGGGATCACCCTCTCAGGCGGTGAAATGCTTGCCCAGCCTGAATTTGCCGTCAGCCTTCTGAAAGCTGCGAAAGAGAACGGACTGCATACCTGCTGTGAAACGACCGGCTTTGCAAAACAGGAAGTCTTCGCAGAGGTGATCACATATCTGGATACCATCCTGTTTGATGTCAAACACTGGAACACAGAAAGTCATAATGAAGGAACCGGTGTAAACAATGAGCTGATCCTTGCCAACCTGAAATACGCGGTTGAGCAGGGAAAGGACATTCTGCCGAGAATTCCCGTCATTCCCGGATTCAACGACTCTCTGAAAGACGCGGAAATGATTGCCCGCACGATTTACGAAACAGGTGCGAGAAAAGCACAGCTGCTGCCCTTCCATCAGTTCGGGGAAAACAAATATGAGCAGCTGGGCCGTGAATACAGCTATAAGAATGTGGCTGCTTACCACCGTGAAGATCTGGAAGAATACCGTCAGAAATTTAACGATAACGGCATTGAGGCTTTCTTTTAACTTTCGTTTGTAAGTAATTCGGTTTAAAATGAAATCGGAGAACTTATGAAAAGACAAAGAGAAAAAGAAATACTGGCCATTCTGACAAAACGCAAAAGGATCGAAGTGACAGAGCTTTCCGCAAAGCTTGGGGTTTCGCAGGTCACCATACGCAAGGATCTCGATGCCATGGAAAGAATACATCTGATCAAACGGGTGCACGGCTTTGCGGAACTAAACAGCGAAGACGATATCAACAGCCGTCTGGCATATCACTATGATGAAAAAACAAAGATCGCCAAAAAAGCCGCACAGCTGATCCATGACGGTGATACCGTGATCATCGAAAACGGCAGCTGCTGCGCGTTAAGCGCTCTGGCGATCGCACGCACAAGAAAAAATGTCACAGTTGTGACGAACAGCGCGTTCATTGCCGATTACATCCGCAATGAGCCAAATGTGCAGATCGTTCTGCTCGGCGGCATTTATCAGAAAGAATCGCAGTGTCTCGTCGGTCCGATGATCCGCGACAGTGTGATGAATTACAATGTGAAATACTGTTTCGTCGGCACAGATGGATGGAATGAAAGAATCGGCTTTACCAACAAGGATCAGATGCGTGCCCAGGCAGTCAGAGACATGGCAGGCTCCGCCGAAAAAGTCATCTTCCTGACGGAAAGCGAGAAATTTGAATCCGCCGGTACCGTTCCGCTGAATCTGAACCGCTCATCATTGAGTGTGCTGACCGACGCGAAGATTCCGGAAGCAGTCAGAGAAAAACTGATCCGAGATCATATTGAGATCATCATTGCCTGAACAGGCAAAGAAAATTCGAACGCTGCAAAAAGATAACTGCTTACCTTTATTAAAACAGTGTTAGAAACCCAATAAATCTTTTAAACTATTTTAAACCAGACATGCCTCCAGAGAATATTCATAGATAGCAACGGAAAAAGGGGCTGTAACAGTTGAAAAATGACTGTTACAGTTTTCTTTAACCGGCAAAACACATGCAAGCATGGTATAATATAGATATGAAAAAAGCTAATCAAGTACTCGACCTACCTGATCAGCGAACTTATTATAATGCAGTTCAGCTGAGTCTGCCAATCAATACATTGTTCATTCTTGAAAAAGATGA
>JAFRJJ010000075.1 GCA_017432325.1 Solobacterium sp.
GCGTTCCCCATGAAGCGTTTTGTCAAGTGCTTTTTCTGTTTTATTGACGCGCTTCCTATATTGAGTGATAGAAATATTCACCTCTTTGTGCTATACTTTATTTTGACTATCTTTAAAGTAGGTGTTAATGTGAAGACAAAAGTAATGCGCTCCATTCTTCTGCTGTTCCTTCTTTGTAGTATTGTGGAGTATTTTGAATTTCTGCTCATCAGAACAGACCAGACATTTTTGGCGGAAAATGTACTGTGCAAATTGTTTATCCTTCTACTAATTTTTCTTGTACTTAGGCGTCGACAGGAGTCTTTACAGAGTATTGGTTTTAGAAAAGATGGATTTTTCAAAGGCGCACTTCTAGGTCTTTCACTGGGTATTAGTTCCTTCGCAATTTCTTATGCTGTGGAATACATTGTGCTGCGCAGCATGGGACAAACACCTTCCCTAAAATTCTTTATCTCAAATTTTGCACTCCAAAATCAAAATATCACAGGGGTGTCCCTAACAGCTATCGGGATCTGCATTGTCGGCAATGTGCTAAATGTGCTGGCAGAGGAGGGTTTGTTCCGGGGGTTGTTCTTGCATTTAGGAAAAACCGCATTCGCCCAACGAAGCAACAACTTGCTTCAAGCTCTACTTTTTGGTGTCTGGCACATCGTTATGGTGGTAGGCTGGGTGATTGATGGCAGTATGAACGTTCCGGCAGCTATCGCCATGGCGGTGGGCTATGTGTTGCTTGCGGGAATTCTGGGGTACGAATGGGGCTTGTGCGTGCAGCTTACCGGAACCTTATGGGCAGGCATATTTGAACATTTTTTTAATAACTTTCTGACAAACTCGTTGCACATGGTCACAGCATCGGGTATTGACGAATTACAGATTTTGCGCATCGTGTTGTCTAATATTCTTTCATTAACTTTTGTATTACTGCTGACAAAACGAGACAAGGCAAAAGTGGCGGCTCAGTAGAAATCGGTTATATTCACCGCCTTTCTTTTACCGTTCATGCTCATGCTTTCGTGTCGGCTGCTCTCTGCCGTTTTCCTCTTTCAGAATACTGTAAACATTCCTGCGGATTTGCTCAACTTCCTTGACCTCATCTTTGAGCGCATAATACTGGCCGGTTAGCTGTTTTTTCTCGCCGTTCAGCTTGTCACGCTCCGCTTTCCACGCCTTTAGGGGAATACTTGTCTTGCCGTTCATTACGGCGTTTAGATAGCGTTCTGCGGCTTCGTAGTGGGTCAGCTCCATGCGGTGGCTTTCGTAAAACGCTTCCTGCTTTTTGGGCTTCTGCTGTTTGTATTTCCTGTAAATATCGCGGTACTGGAAATACTTCTCGGCATTTGAAATATGCTCGTCAAGGGTTTTCAATCGCCTGTCAATGGGTTTCAGCTTTTCCGCAATGCCGCGCTGTTTACCGTACATATCCTCAACCTTTTCTTCCAGTCCCGCCATGTCCTTTATGGCATTGACGGTGAGGAAGTTCAGCATATTCGCCGCCGCTTTCAGATTGTGGATAGTGGTGTATCGGCTCTGTTTTCCACTCTGTTCCCGCTTGGACAGGATACCCTGTATCACGTCTGCAAGGGTGGGCGGCTCAGTATTCGCGGCTTCTTCTTTCAGCCAGCTTTGCAGCTTGGATATACGGGCTTTAAGTTGCCGCAAACGCTGATTTGTGACTTCGATTTCTCGGTTGAGGTTTCCGCGCTCGGTGCGTATTCCTCGCTTCTCCATCTGAAAAGCCGCTACGCCTAAATGGACGGTTGGGATTTGGTCTATCCCTTGCCGTGCATAGCTGCGGTGATCTATTCTCTCTGTGTGTCCGTTCTGTTCCAAAACCTGATTGCAGATTTCAGCCCATGCACTTCGCCATTCCTCCGCTTTTGTCTGCTCGTTCCAGTCGGTGGCGGGAATGGATTTGCATTTGTAGGAACGCTTTTTCGGGTCATAGATTTTGTTGCCGTCCCTGTCAAGGATATACTCCTTTTTCTGCTTCGCTCCCCATGTGCCGTCCTTCTCGATAGGGCGCATTGTCAGCATAACATGGGCGTGGGGATTGCCGTCCTGCTTGTCGTGGATAGCAATGTCGGCGCACATTCCCGCATTTACAAACTGCTCCTTTGCAAACTCCCTCACAAGAGAAATGCCCTGCTCCCGTGTCAGTTCATGGGGCAGGGCAATTTCAATCTCCCTTGCAAGCTGCGCGTTTTTTGCTTTCTCGATTTTCTCAACTGCATTCCACAAAACAGCGCGGTCTGCATACTCGGCGGGGGCGTGGTCGGGCAATAAAACCTCGGTATGAACAACGCCGCCTTTGCGGGTGTAGTCGTGAGTGATTCCGTCATATTCGTTGGTGAGATTTTCACCGCTTCGATAAGCGGCGGCAGCAACGGCAGACTTGCCCTTGCCGCGTGAGATGATTTTGATACTGCAATGGTAAATCGCCATGCGCTGCGCTCCTTTCTGCGGGCATTGCCCGCTGTTTTCTTTTGTGCCGACAGGCACAAAACGCCGTCTGCAAGACCGCACATACCACATTCATGTGGTATATAAGTGCGCCCTTGCTAAAAGCAAGGGTATGGGATTAGTCCCTTACCCTTGCGTCCGTTTCTTCCATTCGGGTTTCCTCTGTCATCTGTATCGATTCTCCTTTTAGAATTTATCGTGCGGATAGATTTGTTCACATGTTTGTGGTATTATGAAAGTGTCTTTAGGGACAAATCGTCATTTGCGGGAGGTTAGACTAATGAAATGTCCTTCATGCGAAAAGGAAATGGAAAAGGGGTTTGTGCAGACTGGACAGAGAATGTCATGGGTGAAGCAAAAGCATAAGGTTTCTTTGATCCCTCAAGAGGGAGAAGTACTGCTTGGGAACAATGTTTTTTCGGGTTTATCCTTTGAAGCATATATCTGCAAGTCTTGCAAAAAGATAGTGCTGGATTATGATGGTTCAGACTATCATGAGGGGTAAATCCCGATTTTACGCTCACATAGCATAGCGGTCATGCATCCACGGCATGACCGCTTTTCAATATCGCCCTATTCGTCCTCGTCTGTCTCGTCCTGCGCTTCCGCATAGGCGGTATTTCTTGCGGGCGGCTGTGCGCTCGGCTGCGCGGTCAATCCGTCCAGTATGCGGCGGCTGTGTTCGGCGGCGATGGTTTTTTCAAGGAAGATTTGAAACTGCTCGTCCGTCAGCGATATGCTTTCGGGCAGCATACTTTCAAACAGTCCCATGCGCTTGCATAGGCGTTTCGTTCTGTCCTTTCGCTCCTGCTGCTTCTGTTCTTGGATCAGCTTCTTTCTTTGGTTTTCAAGCTGGGTCATCTGCAACTCGATGGCTGCGATTTTCTCTGCTTTGGTTTTCGCCATGTGTGTTTTCTCCTTTCGATTTTTGGATTGGATGGGATAGGAAGGGAATGGAAAAGGCGGCATGTTTTACTCTGTTTTCTCGGAGCGGATTGCCTTTAACAGCTTATCTTGAAATGTGTCCTTGCTGCTGTGATTGAAGAATATCTCGGCAATAAAGGTCTTTGCTCCAAACTTTCTTGTGAAAACGCCGTCCGGCTTTCGGGCTGCGGTCTCTTCCTCGGTCTGAATTTCTTCGGTCTGTGCTTCTGTTTTTTCTGTCATTAAAGTCCTCCTTCGCTGAACGCAAAAAGAGATTTCCAGTTGATAGGAAACCTCTTTTCGTGGTCTTGGTTATTCGGTTTTAGGTTGCGGCTTGCAGCTTTTTCTTTGCCCTGTATTCCCTTGCTTTCATTCGCTCATATTCGCGGCACCTTTCAAGATTTTTCGCTCGGTATTCCTTGTAATATGCTCGATGGTAGGCGCGGGATTTTTCTCTTTTGGTTTCTTCGATTTCTGCCCTCATGCGTTCGCATTCCTGCTCCGTTGGCTCTAACTGTGCTGTCAGCTCATTTTCAAATCTGCCGATATGGTTGAAATACACCTCTATACGGTGGACGGCGTATTTCGACCTTTTTACATCGCGCTCATGGACAAGGATTTTGCTGATAAACTCATTTAGGATAGCGGGGGTAAGCTCAGTAAAGGCGGCATATCGTTCTGTCAGCTTCATAAACCTTTGCGCTCGTCCGTCTGCGTTCTCAAACTCGGAAAGCTGCTCCTTGATTTCTGCAAGCTCCGCTTTCAGCGTGTAGTATTCTTCGGAATACTTCTGCGACATTTGCTCATAACGGTCTTGCTCGATCCTGCCGAGGGCAATATCCTCATAGAGCCTGTTCAAAACCGTGTCGATCTGTTCAAGCCTTGCCGTGATTTGCGGTATGCGCTTTTGCTGCTTTTTAACCTTGTCCGTCTGCTGTATGGCAAGGCTCTTTTTGACTAAGGCTTCAAAGTCTGCCTTATTGCTGATAGAGTAATCCGCGATTTTTCGCAACACTTCTGCGACGGTCTGCATGAGTAAATCCGCGTCGATATTGTGCGGGGAATGACACTTTGGATTTTTGCTTTTTCCTTTGCGGTATTCGCTGCAAAAAGCAATGTGCCGCTTGCCGCTATACCTGTAATCTATGCGTATGTGCATTTTTGCCCCGCAATCCTTACAGAAAAGCAAGCCGGACAATGGATGGATTTCACCGTCCCCATTGGGTCGTCTGACAGGCGCGTTTTCCAATATGCGCTGTACATTTTCAAAGGCATTGCGGTCGATGATTGGCTCATGCACGTTTTCAAATATCTGCCACCCGTTTTTATCCACATAGTGGTTGCGCTTATCTCTGTAATGCTTCGCAGTCTTAAAGTTCACTACGTCCCCGCAATACTCCTGTCTTGTGAGAATGCGGGTCAAGGTCGCCTTGTTCCAGTTGTAGCGGTTTTCCTCGTTCAAGGCGCGGCTTTTTGATGTTCCTCTGTCGTGATATTTGAGATAAAAGGTTGGGGTCAGTACTTCCTCATTTTTCAAATAAACGGCAATCTGATTTCTGTTTTTGCCCTCAAGAAACAGGCTGAAAATCAAGCGAACAACGGCTGCGGCTTCCTCGTCAATGATCCAATAATCCTTGTTGTCGGGGTCTTTCATATAGCCGTAGGGTGCTTCGGTAGCGATAGGCTTTCCGCTCATGCCTTTGGTCTTAATGCCGGTTTTTACTTTCTTACTGATATCCTTTGCGTACCACTCCGACATGATATTGATAAACGGCGCAAACTCCAATGTGTCGGGCTTCTCGCTGTCTATGCCGTTGTTGACCGCGATAAAGCGCACCTTGTTTCTGCGGAAGATTTCCATTGCGTTTCCCACTTGGAGATAATCACGTCCCCAGCGTGTCATGTCTTTCATAACGACAATGCCGATTTTTCCGCTTTCCACATCGTCCATCATTCGCACATAGGCAGAGCGGTCAAAGAACCTGCCGCTTTCATCGTCGTCGATATAGTGGCGGATGTTCGCCAGCTTTTCCTGTCTTGCGTACCTCTCTAAAAAAGCCTTTTGATTCATAATGCTGTTGCTCTCGCCGCCGTCCCTGTCCTCGTCACCAACTGAAAGGCGGGAGTATAGCGCGGTGATCTTGTTGTACTGCGTCATGGCGTTGTCCCCCTTTGCGTCCATAAACAATTCCTTGCAGTTGATAGTATGCACCCCAGCGGGCGGATCCGTATTCCATATTGTGACGGTACTTCTTTGCATTCTTCCCTCGCATATACACCGCCAGATAGAAGACCAGAGCACAGATGGCTCCGATCATCAGGTCGAACAGATGAAAGCTGGGAAGCGGATTTGCAAAGGCGGTCTGCAGTGTCGTCATCAGTGTGAGGACCTTCCTGGAAGGATCCACACCCTCTGTCAGCCGCCATGCCTCTCCGAAGTTTGTTGCCAGCAATCCTGCTACCGCATATGGGATATGCAGGATGATTTTCTTCTTGATCGCGCTGTTCATCACAGGCTGATGTCGTCGTGTTCTTTGTTTCTGACCTTGGACGGCAGGGAAGCGACCAGATCCTTCAGCTTGGTCAGTTGCTTCAGGATGCTCGGTTTCTTCTGTGCATTCAGCTGTTTTGCCGTAAGGGATTCTGCGATCTGCTGCAGTGCATCCGCATCTCTCGCCTTAAAGAACACGGTATATTGCGGCGGATTCACTGTTTTGTCTCTGGTAACAGCGAAATCCACACCGTACTTTCTGGCTTCCCGCTCAAACTCCCGGATGCTGGCATCTCCGATGGGCATGCGCGATACGCCCTGATTCTGGCCGATCAGCTCTTTCACCGACTGTTTTCCATGGATCCCCTGAACCACCTTCTGTCTGGAGACATTGTTTCTGTGGTTCAGATACATTCGGATCCCGGTAACAATCGTCCGGGCTGACAGCCGCGTTGTCGTAATGGCCAGGTTTACTGTCCTGTTTTCAACTTCTTCCTGCACGGCTTAGTCACCACCCTTTCCTGATATTTCTGCATGCGTCTGACCATGTTGTTCTGCCGGTTCATCTCCTGCTTGATGAAAGAGGACTTTGCCACAGTATTTCTATTTTTCTTCTTCATCGTCGGCCTCCATATCTGTCAGATCCAGAACCGGGAATCCAAAGCCGTCCATCCAAACTCTCTGCATCCTGCCGAACAGTTCCAGGCAGGTCTCTGCCATCTCTTCAGAACTCATGTCTGCATATTCGTCATCCCGGTTCAGCCGGTAAGCAACACCGGTCCCCATTAGATAGACCCTCTTGCCGATATGAAGCAGTTCCGATGCCGGACAGCTGAGATAAATGTTCTTCGTATCCAGGGAAAAGATGATCTCAGAGTCATCACAGAAGATCTCTTCCAGTTCCGAATCACACTCCAGGATCATCTTGATTCCCATCTGCGGATGGATCGAAAGCATCCGGATCGAGCCGGTATCATTAGGCTCTGAAAACATCCGGTCGATATTGTCTTTGTTGAAGCTGTTTTTATATTTCCTGTTCATTGCTACGCCCTCCATGCGCTGAAATAAAAAAACGGCCATCTCTTTGCATTGCTGCATTGAAATGACCGTTCATGTACTGATATTCAATTTTGGCTGCTTAACGTTCCTGTTCGCGGTTGCGTTTCTTCATCCATTGCTCTAGAAGCTTCATGATGACTGCTTCCATCTGCTGCGGCGTGTAGGACTTTGGGAAGTATTTCCGCAAAACATCGCTCTTGATGACCAGCTTTTCGTCAGGAGGTTTCTTCACCTCATCCATGACTTCACACATCGCCTCCAGAGAACTCTGCCCCTGCTGGCTCAGCTTTTTGATCCGCTGCGCCTGGGAAACAGACGGTGTTGTCTGGGCGTAATCCATAGCCTCCAGGAATTCACGCTGCTCCTCTGGTTTCAGGTAAGAAAGTTCAACTGCCGGATTGAAGGCGATCTTCTTTTCATCGACCATATCCATGATTTCGGGAATCAGGTTATTGAGGCGGATAAAGCGTTGAACCTGCTTGCCACTCTGTCCGATTTCTTCACCGATTACATCAGTGGTTTTCTTGCCGAAATAATTAGGGACAAGTTGTCCCTCTTTTTTTGGACGACCCTTTATACGCTCCATTGCCTCGACTTTCATTTGATAAGCCTTTGCCCTCTCACTCGGGAGGATGTGCTCTCTCTGCAGATTGGAATCGACCATCAGGATCGTCGCGGTGTCATCATCCATCTCTCTGACAATAACCGGCATTGTTTCTTTTCCTGCAAGCATGGAGGCATATCTGCGTCTGTGCCCGGAGATCATTTCGTACTCGCCGTTCTCCAAAGGCCTGACGATCGCCGGAACCAGAACCCCGTACTCTCGGATGCTTTCCGCAGTCTTCTGCATCTCTTCATCATCCACGATCCGGAACGGATGGTTCTTAAAGGGATGTATTGCATCCAGCGGCAGCATAACAACATGCTCTCCGGTTTCCTGTCTGCTCTCCTGCGTGGAGAAGATGTCATCGTAGCTGCTCAAGCTGATGTTTGCGCCTTTTTTCGGCATTGGTCAGTACCTCCTTCGTCAGATTTTGATATGCCTCCGCAACCTTACCCTTCGGATCATGAAGGAAGATGCTTTTTCCTTCCGCACTGATCTCGGCCGCCCTGACGGACCTTGGGATCTCGGAATTGAAGATTTTGATATGTCCACCGTAGGTATCCCGTATGAGGGAAGAAATCTCCCTGCCGTAATTCGTCCTGCCGTCAACCATCGTCAGCAGGATTCCTTCAATCCTCAGCTTCGGATTGATCTGCCGTTTGACCTTGTTGATGGTCTGAAGCAGCTGTTCCAATCCTTTAGCCGACAGGTAATTCGCCTGCACCGGAACGAGTGCCGCATCGGCGGCAGCCAGTGCATTTACTGTCAGCATTCCAAGGCTCGGCATGCAGTCCAGAAGCACGTAATCGTAATTGCCCTTGACTGGCTCCAGGAACTGCTTTAGGATCCGCTCCCGGTTCATCGTATTGACCAGAGCAACCTCCAGACCCGCCAGAGAAATGTTCGCCGGGATCAGATCTATGCCTTCTGCCTGATGCAGGATTCCTTCTCCAGCAGTAACGCTGTCTTCGTTGATCGTCTTGTTCAGAAGATCGAACAACGTGATCTCCAGCTCATCTGGTCTTGGATATCCCAAGCTGATCGTCAGACTCCCTTGTGGATCGGTATCCACCAGCAGGACTTTCTTTCCTTCCCGGGCAAGTCCGATTCCCAGGTTTTCAACCGTAGTCGTCTTGGCGGTGCCGCCTTTCTGATTGACTACGGCAATCACAGTCGGTTTCTCTTTCATCTGATTCATCCTCCGTCATATCCGTAAAGGTCATGTCCAACCTTCGTCTGGTAGTAGTGATCAATGGTCATCGATGCGTTGTAGAGCGTCGTCAGCATATAGGCCTTGATGTTCCGGACCTCCGTTGTGTTGTCATGGATGCAGTCCAGAACATACTGGATATGTCCATAGTCCAGCTTCATGAAACGGCTCTTCACAACTTCCGCCGGCCTGTCCTCTCCGGCACAGCGGATCGTCTTCGCCGTACTGCAGACGGTATCAACCAGCAGATCCAGGATTTCATCAATGCGTCCATGGTCATAGGGATAGCTCTGCTTCAGATCATCGATGTACAGATGCTCCCTGAAATACCTCTCATACGATTTTCTTTTTTCGATAGGATCCTCTCTCATCCCATCCATCCCATCAGATTCCCGGTCCATGCCGGCGACATTCACGGATAGATGGATAAGATCAGTCTCATTATTTTCAGTCTGGTTTTGATTAGTTTTATTACCGTGTGATTCCCACATTTCTTGATGTGTGGTTTTCACATCTCCAGAAGTGTGATTTTCACATTTCTTGAAATGTGATTCTGAATCCTTCTGTGGACAGACTGTGGAAAACTTCAGAACATAGATCAAAGACGGCTTTCCAAGTCCCTGTCGCTTCTTCTTGATGAGCCCGGCTTTCTTCTCCAGCTCCGCGATCAGCTTGATAGCTTTCTGGTTCCCGCAGTGCATATCTTCCATAACATCTTCGACGGTGTAGATGATGTACGCCCGATTGAGCGAATCGAACCATCCATTCTTTATCGATAAAGAGAGCCGGTCCAGCATCAGACCATACAGAAGCTTTGACTCGACCGAGACATCTTTAAACTGCTCGCTGGTGATCAGCAGCTTAGGGATCCGATAGAACTGATACTGCTCGGCATCTTCCGGTCCGTAAAAATAGTCAAACTCCATCTGCTCTCCTCCTTTCCTCATTTTTCTGCAACAAAAAAGGACGCTTACTTACTGCGAAATGCAGAAAATAAACGTCCATAATCAACGTGATATTCTATTGTCTATAAGTCCTCAAGTTTTGTGCCTACAGTAACGAGTTCTATTGCTATAGCCACCCGGACATACTTTTCGAGGCGCTTTCCGCGCTTCGACCAGTCGGTCTCGCCGAAGGTGAAATGCTCGTAAAAGTGCTTAAAATAAAGGATTTCTACGAGTTCAACTTTTGTAGCAACACTATAGTCTCGATGTGCACAGTTCCGGGGAACATATCAGTTGGCTGGATATCATGAACTTCATATCCGTTCTGGCGCATATACGCACAGTCACGGGCAAGTGTGGCAGGATCGCATGATACATAGACAAGACGCTTCGGGGCCATTTTGATAATTGCGTTCAGCGTATCTTTTGAGCACCCTTTCCGGGGCGGATCAACGATCACAACATCAGGTTTGATATTTCTCCTGATCAGGATCTGGGCTCCAGCATTGGCGTCTGCCGCAAAGAATTCAATATTATCCGCATGGTTGATCTCTGCGTTGAGTTCCGCATCCTTGACCGCGTCTTCCACGATCTCGATACCATAGACCTGGCGGGCATGTCTGGACGCAAGTATTCCGATCGTGCCGGTTCCGCAGTAAAGGTCGATCACCGTTTCATTTCCGGTCAGCTGCGCAAATTCAAGTGCTTTCTGATAAAGGATCTCTGTGGCAGTCGGGTTGATCTGGTAAAAAGACCTGGCGCTGATACGGAACGTACAGCCGAGCAGCTGCTCCTCGATATACGGCTTCCCGTAAAGCACATATTCCTTACCGTCCAGGATCACGTTGTCGCTTCTGCGGTTTACGATCGCCAGGATACTGACAGCCTCCGGGAATTCCGAGCGTAGCTTATCCACCAGTCTGTCACTGTTGTAAAACGGATACTCCCTGACAATCATGCATATCATCAGCTGACCGCTATTATGCGCATGTCTGATCAGCACATGACGGAAAACATTGGCACACTTCAGATCACTCAGCCACTGCTTCAACCGTTTTGTCACACGGTTGGAAAGTTCTGTCTGTACCAGGCATGAATCACTTTCGATGATCCTGTTCGTATGATTCTGGTAAAACCCCATCAGAACTTTCCCTTTCTCCAGCTGCACAGGTACCTGTACCTTATTCCTGTAATTGGTCTGTTCTTCAGAATAAAGGATCGGCAGCGGAGTGATATCCATACCCGCGTTCTGCAGGAAACATCCTCTGACTTTATCTTCTTTGAACCGCTTCTGTTCTTCATGGTCCATATGCATGATCTGACAGCCGCCGCACAGTCTGTATGAAGAACAACCCGGCTGTACCCGGTGCGGGCTCTTTTTCAGGATCCTGACGATCCTGGCATATCCGTATGTTTTCTTCATTGCGTTCACGGAAAGTTCCGCTTCTTCACCGGCGATCAGTCCCGGCACAAAGAAAACAAAGCCGTCCGTTTTGACAACGCCTGCCCCGTCATATGTATATCCTTCTGCGATTCCTGTAAATGTCTCGTTTTTCCTCATATTCCAAAAAAGGCATTTGCATGCCTTTCCTCAATTCGATTCTCCTTCCGCTTCACCGTTTTCTTCCTGGACCGGTTCGGCTTCTTCGCCGCCGACTGTGATCTCATTGGATTCATCCGGTGTAGGAGTCGGTTTATCACGGTTTTCTACGTTGTCTCTCAGCTGCTGCGCAAGTGCCGCATCGATCGGCTCAGACACAACATTTAAGATCGGATCTGTCATAGAAGATGTTTTTGTCTCGATCACATAGGCGAATTCATCACTGTCCCTGTTTTTCGTCAGGTTATATACATGAATCTCCAGATCATACATCTTCTTTGTTTCTGTCTGTGTGAAGTATGTGCCTGCATCCAGGACACCCGTTACTGCCTGATAGATCGACTGTGCAGTTGCTTTTTCATTTTCCGCATTCGCATTGTCATCCACGTCCGCATATACACGCAGTGTAGCTGTCGCAAGTTCAAGTTCAACGTCTTCCACTTCCGGTATCATCCTGACCGAAGTACGGATGCTGTCGAGATCATTCTTTGTGATCGCAGGATCCAGATCGCCTTCATAGCGGTCACCCAGAATCGGGGAACCTGTATCAAGCCATGCGGAAAGCAGGATCCATCCAAGCACCATAAACGGTGTCAGGATCAGGATCAGACAGACCCAGAATATAATCGCAGTACGTCTGCTTCTTCTTTTGCTTCGTTTGCTTTTCTTTGCCATATTTCTCCCTGATGCTACACCATTTTACAGTGTTTCGGCTTCTTTTTCCACATCCATACAAAAGGAATGGCTGTTTTTGCTTTAAGATTTGCCTGTTTATTCTTCGGAACCGCTTTCCGTGAACCTTCTGATAAACTCATCTTCCGAAATGATCGGAATGCCGAGCTGGATCGCCTTCTGGTTTTTCCCCGAAGTGCTGGCAATATCATTGTTGATCAGGAAGCTCGTGCTCTTGGACACGGACCCGGTCACCTTGCCGCCCTGCGACTCGATGTATGCCTTCAGTTCATTTCTGTTTTTGTAGTGATATACGTCTCCTGTCACAACGAATGTCAGTGCCTGGCACAACTGGCCGGCTTCAACGCGTTCTGTTTCCTTTACCGTGATCTCTTCCAGAAGATCCCTGACCACTGCCGCATTGTCCGCATCCTTGAACCATCTGACAAATGACGCGCTCTTTTCCGGGCCGATTCCGTCGATCGATGAAAAGATGTCTTCCTGTTCAGCATTCTCTGCCATGGCGATCAGTTCATTGACCGGATAAGCGCTCAGCAGACGTTTCGCGACATCCTGTCCGACAAGCGGGATGCATAAAGCATACAGCAGCTTCTGATCGTTGACATTCCTTGCTTTTTCAACCGCATCCGTCAGATTCTGGGCAGACTTCTCACCGAATCCGTCCATTTCCGCAATCTCTGTCCGGTGTGCAGGCAGTCTGTACACGTCACCATAGGAACGGATCCAGCCGGCATTGATAAACCTTGCCAGTGTCTGTTCGGAAATGCCGTCGATATCCATACCCTGTTTTGACACAAAGCGTGTATATTTCTTCAGCTGCTTGGCTGTGCATGCCGGATTGGTGCAGCGCAGCGTTCTGGTGCCGCTGACAGGACTTTCATAGATCTCGGCTGATGCCCCGCATACAGGGCAAACATCGGGAATGTGCAGGACGCCCTCGGTCTTTACGACTTTGATGACCTTCGGGATGATCTTGTTCGCTTTGATCACCTCCAGGACCGTACCGCTTTCCCCGATCCCCAGACGCTCACATTCACTGATGTTGCACAATGAAGCGCGCTTGACAGTCGTTCCTTCCAGTTCGACCGGAGCGAACACAGCGACCGGTGTGATCGTGGATGCCGCACAGGACCACTCAATATAGTCCAGTACTGTTTCCGCAGACTCATCCTGCCACTTGAAGGCATAGCCTGCCCTTGTCGCATGATGTCCGGTCACAGATCCTGTTGACGCATAGACAGTGTCATCGTAGGCAATGACCAGTCCGTCTACCGGATACGGATTGACCCTGTCGGTCACCTGACGCGTAAACATATCGATCGCAGCTGTGACATTTTCTATGTCCGGATGTTCAATGAGCCTGCGTTCGACGGTCCGGAATCCCTGGTCATCGAGCCACTGCATCCGCTGTCCCCAGGAGTTCATCTCAGTCTCACTGTAAACAAGTGTGAACGGGATCCAGTTAATGTTTCTTTTCTTCACTTCATCAACATTCTTCAGTGTCAGCGATCCTGATGCCAGGTTTCTCGGATTGGCATATTCTTCATCGCTTTCCATGTTGAATGCTTCAAAATCCGCATAGGAAATGACAGCTTCTCCCCTGATCACCGTATGTCCCTGTTCGGGAATGGTCTGGGGGATCCCATTGATCGCCTTTGCAAGATGCGTGATATTCGTACCGATATGTCCGTCTCCGCGCGTGACGACCTTTGTGAGACGTCCGTTATCATATGTCGCGACTAAAGTCAGTCCGTCAAGCTTCCAGGAGATCCAGATCGGTCTGCCTTCGGCCCACTTTACCAGATCTTCCGGCTTCTTTGTTTTAGCCAGGGACAGCGCCGCAAATTCATGTTCTTCCTTCTGTCCTGCGATCTGATCTGCTGATACACGGTTCGTCGGACTTTCTTCCAGAATGATGCCTGTCTCATCCTCGATCTGCTTCAGGCGGTCAAACATGGCATCCCATTCATAGTCTGTCATCAGTTCGCCGCGGCCGTTATAGTACGCGTCCGCCGCATTGTTCAGCTGTTCAGTCAGCCGTTTCATTTCTTCAAGTTTATCCATAAATCACCTAATTCAGCAGTGTGCTCTTCTTCTTCAGACTCGGATGGCTTGCAAGGATCTTTTTCACACCGTAAGGATACGGGAACGCGATCGTCGCAAAGCCTGCATCCATGGAAATGACGATTCCTTCGCCGAACTTCGAATGTACCACCGCATCCCCTTTCTGCAGGGAAGCGGATGCTTTCGGTTCATCTTCTGTTTCAGAAAGATCGATCGAAGGTTCGTTCCAGCCGAAGCCAAAGCCGAAGACCGGTTCTTTTTTCTGTTCAAATACAGCACCTTTGTGCTCAATATACTGATCGTCGATCTCTTCAATGAAGCGTGAAGGTGTACGCACTTTCTGGAGAATGAAGCTGAATCCTCCCGCCTCACACAGGTAAAGCTTGTTTTTCGCTCTGGTAAACGCGACATAGGCAAGTCTGCGCTCTTCTTCCACACCGCGCGGTCCGTCGTTCATGGCACGCTCATTCGGGAAGATACCGTCATTCAGGTCTGTGACAAATACCGTATCAAATTCCAGGCCCTTTGCGGCATGGACCGTCATCAGCTGGACGAAATCTGATTCCATCGTCTCATCTCTGTCACCGTACAGGGATACGAGCTGCAGATATTCCTCCAGTGAACTGTCCGGGTAATTCTCCTCGAATTCACTGACGTCATCGATCAGTTCCTTCAGGTTTTCAATACGGTCCAGTTCTTTGTCATCTTCGAACATCTTCCGGAGACCGGATTCATCTATGATCTGCTCAAACAGCCTGAATATCTGTGTGTTCTCTTCGGCAGCACGCTTCTTCCAGCGTTCCACCATATCCACAAAGCTGTTCAGTGTTGTCTGTACCCTGCCGCTGAACGGTTTCTCATCACGGATGTATTCATACATCGTGCATCCTTTTTCACGGGCACCGGCAGCGATCGTATCCATTGTCTTGTTTCCGATGCCGCGTTTCGGTTTGTTCAGGATCCTGCGCAGCGCCAGGTCATCGGAAGATGTGACCATTCTCAGATAGCTCAGGGCATCCTTGACTTCCATACGCTCATAGAACCGTACGCCTCCGTAGATCACATACGGGATCCGTTCATCCAGAAGACCTTTTTCCAACGAACGGGAAAGATAGTTTGAACGGTACAGGATGGCGATGTCATGGTACTGCTTGCCTTTGCGATGCAGTTCCGCGATCGTGGAAGCGACCCAGGCAGCCTCATAAGTATCTCCCGCGCTGGAATGATGCGTGATCTTTTCCGTTGAAACACGGTTTGTAAACAGGTCTTTTTCCAGTCTGTTGCGGTTGTTGCGGATCACACAGTTCGCACCGTTCAGGATATTGGAAGTAGAACGGTAATTCTCATTCAGAATGATCGTCCGGCAGGGTTTGAAGTCATTTTCATAATTCAGGATGATATTGACATCTGCTCCGCGCCAGGTATAGATCGTCTGGTCCGGATCGCCTACCACATACAGACTGTTATCTGTACCGGCAAGCTGCCTTATCAGTATGTACTGTGTTTTATCAATATCCTGGAACTCGTCCACATGAATGTAGCGGAAGCGTCTCTGCCATTTGGCCTGGACTTCCGAGAACGTTCTGAACATGCGCACAGTCCACAGGATCAGGTCATCAAAATCAAGCGCGTAGAGCTGTTCCTGCCGTCTGACATAATACTCATAGATCTTCGCCTTTTTCTCTTCGCCTGCATATCTGCCGGCGATTGCGAAAGCACGTTCGGGAGAGATCTCCGCTGTTTTGTTGTTGGAAATATAATCCAGCATAGCTGCGAAGGGATAAGTAGATGCGTCCGCGGAGTATTCCTTGTAGGCTTCCTTCAGGATCGATTTCTGGTCCTCCGCGTCAAGCACGGTAAAATTCCTCGGCCATCCCATGGTGAGTATATCTTCACGCAGGATCCGCACACAGAGTGAATGGATCGTTGAGATCCACGGCTGGCTGCCTTCTTCCGGAATCATCTTCCGGATACGGTCCTTCATTTCATTAGCCGCTTTGTTGGTAAACGTGATCGCCAGGATGCGGTATGCAGGAACGTCAAGATCCTCTATGAGATGCGCAATGCGCATCGTCAGTACTCTTGTTTTTCCGCTGCCTGCGCCGGCAACGATACGGAGGTACTTGTCTTCGGCCATTACCGCCTGTTTCTGATCATTGTTCAATGCACTGATATCAATCATTTTTTCACCTCCGTCTGTCGGTAATTATACCGCAAACCGCAATTGGAAAACACCTTGAAACATCTGCATGCTATAATAGTCGTTGGAGATCCAACTTTTTATGGTGAAAACAGCTGACAGATGGAATGATTACAGATTATTGGATGCAGGGGACGGCGAAAAGCTCGAACAGTGGGACAATATTATCCTGCGCAGACCCGATCCTCAGGCGATCTGGCCAAGGGACAAGTCGTTCGCGTTATGGAACCGCGCTGATGCTGTCTATCACCGCTCAAGTTCCGGCGGAGGAAAATGGGAATACAAGAAAAAACTCCCTGAATCCTGGACGATCGGATATGATTCATTGACGTTCAAGGTTTCCCCGACAGGTTTCAAACATACCGGGATCTTCCCCGAGCAGGCTGTCAACTGGGACTGGATGGGTGATCTGATCCGCACGCACAAAGATGAGGAACTCCGCATTCTGAACCTGTTTGCTTATACAGGCGGGGCTACCATGGCATGTTCCGCAGCAGGTGCTGCCGAAGTCGTACATGTGGACGCCGCAAAAGGCATGGTCAAATGGGCGCAGGAAAACCGGGATCTTTCCGGACTGCAGGACCGCAGGATCCGCTTCATCGTAGACGACGTTCAGAAATTCGTGGAACGTGAAAAACGAAGAGGAAGAACATACCACGGGATCCTGATGGATCCTCCCTCCTATGGAAGAGGTCCGGATGGAGAAATGTGGAAATTCGAGACTGAGATCATCAAACTGATCAATGCCTGTCTGGATATCCTGGACGAGCATGCGCTCTTCTTCCTGATCAATTCATATACAACAGGATTCTCCTCCATCGTTCTGGAAGACATCATGAAAACAATGATCCTGACAGAACATCCGGACGGAAGGATCGATACCGGAGAAGTAGCGCTTCCGATCGAACACCGGAATCTTCTCCTGCCGTGCGGCATATACGGAAGATGGCAGCGCAATGATTGAAGTACTGTACGAAGATAATCATCTGCTGTGCGTCAGGAAACCGGTCAATGTACCGGTACAGGAGGATTCCAGCAAGGATGATGATCTGCTGTCCATGTGCAAGGCATATCTCAAGGAAACTTACAGCAAGCCAGGCAATGTTTACCTGGGACTGGTGCACAGACTTGACAGACCCGTCGGCGGCGCAATGGTTTTCGCCAAAACTTCAAAGGCTGCTTCCAGACTGTCCGATTCGATCCGTAAAGGTGAGATCACCAAAGAATATACGGCGATCCTGGACGGCATCATTAAACCGGCCTCAGGTATTCTGAAGGACTACCTGAAGAAAGACAGCCGTACAAACACATCTTCAGTGACTGACAAGGACAGCGGAAAGTACTGTGAGCTGTCATATGAAACGATTGCTGTAGAAAACGGCCATTCGATCGTAAGGATCCTGCTTGCGACAGGCAGATCACATCAGATCAGAGTGCAGTTCGCCTCCAGAGGCGTTCCGCTGCTCAACGATCAAAGATATAACAAACATGCCGGGAAAGGTCAGATCGCCCTATGGGCGACCCGCCTCAGCTTCCCGCATCCAACTACCAGAGAGACCGTGGAGGTCCAGTGTCCTCCTGACAATATCAGACCATGGAAAGAGTATGAGGTATTCCGATGACAAAAAAGAGAAGGCGCCGTCTGCGTTTCAGACTTCCGCAGGTACAGAGCGGAACATCCACAACTGTCAAAAAGAAAAAGAGAAGAAGACGTTTCCGTCTTCGTAAAGAAGCTTATCTTGTCCTCGCGGGTATCGCAGCTGTCCTGTGTCTGATCTTTATCCCGAGGGCGATCGACAACAACAACCTGAAGAAACTGGGATATGACAAAGAAACGATCAAAGCGATCCGTGAGCAGAAGCTGACGAAAACGATCCTGAGCAATGAATGGTATTCAAATTATCTTGCACAGTCTATCAAGAATGAGACACTGAATACCGATTATACAGAACTCTACACTGTCGTAACATCCCAGCGCGGTCTGACAGACCGTGACTTCCTGCTGTACAACAGGCTGAAGGATAAGGGGTACACCGATAAGCAGCTGCTGAATCTGTACCGTAATCTTCGTTATGTCGATCTGACACCGCTTCTGGTATTTGATTATCAGGGTGATGAGTCAGGGTACATCTCTGATTGTCAGGCAAATATGTCCAACAACGATGAAACCGCCTTTGTACTTGACGGTACTTATTACACACCGTATGAAAACGCAAGACCGGTCGATGATACAGCAAGCGTTTCTATGCTGGTAAATAAAACATATTTCCTGGATGACACTTATACTCCGAAGAACCTGACCGCGCTGTCCAACCTGTATGCAGCACCGGACCGTGAACTGGCAGGCATCGCTGCAGAAGCGCTGGCAGAATGGGCAAATGCAGGAAGAGACAATGATGTTTACTTCTATGCGACGAGCGCATACCGTTCATATGAAGATCAGCAGGCACTGTACGACAGCTACGTAGCTTCCCTCGGACAGGAACAGACAGATCAGGTATCTGCACGTGCAGGCTTCTCCGAACATCAGACAGGATTTACAGTCGACCTTGCGGCTACCCATGAAGACGCATATTCTGAATTCTCACAGACAAGAGCCTACAGATGGGCAAGCGCACACTGCTGGGAATATGGATGGCTGCTTCGTTATCCTGAGAATAAGGATGCCATTACAGGTTATGAATTCGAATCATGGCACTTCAGATATGTTGGCAAGGATGTTTCCGAAGCTGTTCATTATTCCAACCTGACATTCGATGAATTCTACATGCTGTATCTGAAGCCCTGGGACAATGAAAACAATAAGCCTTCCCAGGAGATCCTTGACAGTACAAATTACCTGAAGCTGATCCCGGCTGCTGCAGAGGAACCGCAGGAAACATCTGCGCCTGAGGCAGGATCCGATTCGGAGCCGGCAGAAACAGCTGACAGCTCAGCTTCTCCCGAAGCTACGGAAAAAGCGAACTGATCCGCTCAGAAAACAGAGATAAAATAAAAGCCAAAGTTCAGCCGAACTTTGGTTTTTGTTTATGCTCGGATCAGTCTTTTTTCAAAAGCGCGAAGATCTCATCTTTACGGGCTTCCATATCGGAGATACCAAGCTCATACAGTTCTTTCACTTTCTCAGGATCACCCTTCCATCTGCTGACCTGGATCGTTCTGGACGGTCTGATCAGTACAGCTTCTCCTTTATTGACAAGGTCATCAATGATCCCCATCTGGTTGTAATAGTTGATATGTCTGACCTTATAATCAGCAGCGACCTGAGGATACTGTTTATACACCTGCTTCATGATCTCCTGAACGATCGGCGGACCTGGTTTTCTGACATAGTCTGCAGGCTTTGTCGTGATCACCAGGTGTCTTGTAACACCCTGTTCGATCGAACGTTCGATCGGGATCATCTTGGTGATCCCTCCATCCAAAAGATGTCTGCCGTTGATATCGACTGTTTCCGTAACGACCGGCAGCGAGCAAGCTCCTCTCAGGACTTCCATTTCATCATCCATGTCTTCCGGTCTGAACCAGACCGTTTCTCCCATATCCAGGTCATATGCGCCGATCTCAATATTCGCATGGGCATCCTTCAGCGGTTTTACAGAGAACTGTTCGAGATTTCTCATATATCCGTAAAACAGCTTTTTATAACCGACCCAATATCCTTCTCTCAGCAGCGCCTGGGGACCGACGATATCAGGTTTGATGATATAGTCCAGAACTGCGCGCTTCATCGTTTCTTTCCGGTTTTCCATAAAGAGACATAACATAAATGCCCCGGAAGAGATTCCAGCTCCGTAATCAAATGTAACCCCATGATCCATCAGCCAGTCCAGTGCACCGGCTGTATAGGCACCGCGTATACCGCCGCCTTCCAGTACAATTCCTGTTTTTTCCATCAAAGATCAACCTCCTCAGAATAATGGCGTAAATACTCTTAACAGCGCACGATATGTTCTGATGAGCCGGTTTACCCGTGCACAATCAGCACTTGTTACTTCATGCGACTGCGACAGAGCCTGCAGGAAATCTTCTTTCATTTCTTCTGCAAGCCTGCTGTTATACATTAACACACCTGCTTCAAAATGGAGAAAATAACTTCTGTAATCTGTATTGATACTGCCGATCAGTGCCAGTTCATCATCAGAAACCATGCATTTCGCGTGATTGAATCCCGGAAGATATTCATAGATCCTCACGCCTGCGTTGATCAGAGGCTGGTAATTGGAACGTGTAACAGAATATACGATCCGTTTATCCGGGATATGCGGTACCAGGATCCTGACATCCACGCCGTTCATAGCCGCAAGGCACAGAGCGGTCCTCATATCCTGATTCAGGATCAGATACGGTGTATCGATATACAGATATTTCACTGCGTGGTTTGTGATATTCAGGTGCATCGACAGGCTGACATCCGCTTCATCAGTCGGTGTGTCAGAGAACGGCTGATACCAGCCATCCCCAATGACATTATCACAATCCGGCAGATAATCGCTATAGACAATATCATTTTTTCCGCTCAGATATGTATACATTCCCAGGAACATGACTGTCAGTGAACGTACAGCCTCACCCTTCAGCATGACTGCTGAATCCTTCCAGTAGCCGTATCTTCTAATCCGGTTCATGTATTCATCAGCCAGATTGATCCCTCCGGTAAACCCGACCTTGTTGTCGATCACGCAGATCTTCCGGTGATCGCGGTTGTTCATCTGAATGACCAGGGCAGGACGTATCCTGTTGAACCGGTATGTTTCGATGCCGAGTTCATTCATCTGCTTATAGAAACGGCGGGGCAGCTTTTCCAGGCATCCGAAATCATCGTAGATCAGTTTGACTTTTACGCCCTGCGCTGTCTTTTCTTTCAGTATTTCGAGGACCTCATCCCATACTGTTCCTTTATCGATAATGAAATATTCCATCAGGATGAACTTTTCAGCTTTCTTCAGTTCTTCGAGGAAAACAGGAAACATTTCTTCACCGCTTCCGAAGTATCTGGCTTCTGTATTTCTGTAAACCGGGAAGTTGCTGGCTTTCAGTCCGTAATCAAACAGTTTCCTGATATCATTCCGCTCCTGCCCGAGCTGTTCGGGAATTGCCGGATCCTGGATCAGAAGTGCCTGCATTTCCTGGTCACATTGTGTAGTGCCTTTGAAGAGTTTCTTCGGCATCTTTTTTCCTGCGCACAAAAGATACAGTGCCGTACCGAACACCGGTGCTGCCAGGATCAGTATGCACCAGGCGATCTTATACGACCCATCTTCTTCCAGATTGACGACATAAACGACTGTCAGCAGCGACAGCAGATTTGCAAGCGAAAGCAGCTCGTAAGCGATCGTCATACGATACAGCCACATCATCAGCAATACCATCTGCAGTATGATCAGGAGTGCCGCGATCGTCATACGGCTGGCCAGGAATTTCAGGATTCTACGCATAAAATCATTCTACAATATATCCGTGGATATCGCACATGATTGACAATCTTCATCCGCAGCAAGTCATACATTCCGGTCAGCAGAGGAGCCGGATACTGATATATGATCCTGCCGGGATCAGAAAAAATGGATCGCTGATGATGTGCCGTTCAGGGATACAATAAATACAGATAGCGGAGGAGAACATGACAGAACAGGAAATGCTGTACATTCTCGCAATTGCGGAAGAAAGAAACATCACACATGCGGCAGAGCGTCTTCATGTCGCCCAGCCCTCCCTGACTCAGAGTCTCAGAAAGATCGAATCCGAACTTGGCACGAAGCTGTTTACACGCAGAAAGTACGGACTGGATCCAACCGATCCCGGAAAACTGTACATAGAGATGGCACGTGATGTTACTGCGAGGATCTCTGCTTTCCGGGAGGATCTGAGAAAGATGAATGATCCTATGAAGGGACATCTTACCCTTGGCGCATCCTGGTACAATACACTGCTCTACTTTTCGGAATTTGTCCCGCTGTTCAGCCGCACATATCCGGACGTACAGCTGAAACTTGTGGAAAAGAACACCGCAAGCCTGCTGGAAATGCTGAAAGGACATGAGATCGATGTGATCATCGCGCATGAATATCCAAAGGAATATCCCGGACAGCAGACATCCCTGGCCAAGGATATCTGCCGGGAGGTGCTTGAAACAGAATCATTCCTTATCCTGGGCCAGCGGAGGATGTTCCGGGAAAACGGGATCCCGGAAAATGAACCAGCAGATCTTCAGAAACTGAAGGACCTGCCGTTTATCTTTTTCAATGATGATCAGCGGATACGCCGTATTACTGATTTTGCTTTCCGGAATGCGGGTGTCTCTCCGAAGAGCATATTATTTACGCAGAGTTTCCCCGGAGCACTGGATTTCGCGTCCATGGGACTCGGGTTCGTCATCCTGCCGGAACACTATATTGCAAAGAACATCGGCTCCTATCCATCCATGGTATCTGTCCCGCTGGATCCTTCCTTGCACGCGTACTGGTCAAACTGCATCTACTACCGGATACAGGAATATTCAGATCCGCTCAGGGAAGAAGCGCTTCGTATCCTGAAAGAATCCGTGCGCCAATAAATAGGTATTTCTTATCGTTATTATAAATATCATATATTTCAATCAGTTCTCTGTATCGGTTATTCTGTTCCTGGAAACAGAAAACGGAAAAGGTAAAAATTATGGAAATCAGAAAGATCGATCAGAGCTTCGTCGGTTCAAAGAGCATTTTTTACATTGAGGGTGAGATCTGCCGGGAATCCGGAAAGCAGCACATGTACAACCAGATGTTCGTGGAAGCGTATTTCCCCGTCACCACAACAAAACCATATCCTGTCGTCATGTTCCACGGTGCCGGCCAGACAAATGTCAACTGGCTGATGACACCGGACGGAAGGATGGGCTGGGCAGACTATTTCGTCTCAAAGGGCTACGAGGTTTATCTCTGTGAGCAGCCTTCCCGCGGACGTTCAGCCTACCATCCCGAGCAGAACGGTCCGAGGATCTATCATTCCCTGGAATCCCTTCAGCGCTTCATGGGAAGCACCGGCAGATGGCCCCAGTCAAAGCTTCATACACAGTGGCCGGGTGAAGGCGGTATGGCTTTTGAAGATGAAACAGACCGTCAGTTCATTGCCTCCCAGGTCGAATACCTTCCTTCCAACAAAGAATCACAGCGCCTGGTCCTGTCTGCAGGTACAAAACTGCTTAAGATGATCGGACCTGCGATCCTGCTCACCCATTCCCAGGCCGGTCCTTTCGGCTGGCTGCTGGCAGATGCCTGCCCGGACCTGGTGAAAGGCGTCATGACGCTGGAACCTTCCGGTCCCCCGTTCACAAGGAAAACAGATGAGCCGGTATCAGAAAACTTCGGCATTACGGATCTTCCGCTCCATTACGAGCCGGAGATCAGATCGCTTTCCGATATCAGACTGCAGCTGCTTCCTTCCGAAGTGCCCGGTATGAATTCCGGCTGGATCTTTCAGGAACCTGCGCCGCAGCTTCCCCGTCTTTCCGGCATCCCTGTCTGGATCATTGTCAGTGAATCTTCCTATCATGCCGGATATGACCATCTGACGAGCCGTGTACTGGAACAGTGCGGTGTGCCGCACCGGTTCATCCGGCTGGAAGAAAAAGGAATACATGGAAACGGCCACATGATGATGCTGGAAAAGAATCATCTGGAGGTCGCAGACCTCATTCTGCTGCTGCTTGCGGAAGCAGGATCATAAGTACACCCGGCAGAGATGCCCCTCTGCCGGTTTTGTCATTTAAAAAGTCTCCGTTTCCGGAGACAGGTGTCTTTCTGTTACAGGATCTGGGGCAGCTGGCTGATGATCGGGAGCTCTGTCTCTTCACCTTTGATCGCACCGAAGGCGCCCATAATACCGAAGATCGTTACGATGAGAAAGATCGGGAATTCAAGCACTCCGATCCAGCTGCTCAGCATCAGCAGCACGTTGAGATAGAATGCGTTGTTGACATGTTTCTTCAGGAACTGGCTTCCGCTGGATCTCTCCTTCAGGAACGCCGCAATGCAGCCGAACCAGAAGAGATATGCAACGACTCCCCATATACCTTCAGGGTTGGCCTGGGCAGCCTGCTGCGCAGCTGCGGCTGCTGCAGGACGTTCTGTCTTCTGTGCAGCTCCGCTCATTTCCGCTTCTCTCTGCTTTCTGAGTTCACGGCGCTTCATTTCATCCTGGATCTCCTGTTTTTTGAGATCCTCCTGTTCCTGCTTTTTCCGCTGCTCTTCAGCTTCCATTTTTCTGCGCAGTTCTTCCTGTTCCTGCTTCTTTCTGCGCTCTTTCAGTTCACGCTCAAGCTCCAGCCTTGCCTGCATCTGCTGAGGTGATTCACTGGGCAGAACAAGTTCGATCTGAGGCTCAGTCTGAGCCTGCATATTGCCGTGTGTTTCAAGACCTTTGTTCGGTGAAAGGATATCCGCAAGATCCTCTTCTTCCTCCTCTGCTTCTTCATACATTTCATGTCCGGGAAGAACAAGTTCGATCTCCTTCTTTTCCTGTTTCTTCGGCTGAGGGATCTCAATTTCCGGTGCTGCCTGGCTGACTGAAACAGCCGGTGTATCTTCGATCAGCTTTGTGCCGCATACTGAACAGAATTTTGCACCTGCTTCAACAGGGCTTCCGCAATTAGGACAATTCATAAAATACCTCCAACTCAACTGATTACTTTTATTATAATTCAGCTTTTTTATAATTTGAACAATCGTTCTTATGAGGAAGAAAACTTAACTATTATGAAGTGTTTCCAAAAAAGAAGGTCCTGTCTTTCAGGAACCTTCTTGACTTTATGGTTCAGGTACTGCGCCTTATCCTCCAAAAGGATTCAGCATGCGCCTGATAGCTTCCAGCAGTTTCTCATAGATCATGTTTACTGCTTCTTCACTGGTTGGCAGTTTTTCTATCATATCTTCAAAGGCGACGACTTTGTCATTCATTTTGTTGACCATTTCCGTGTAGTGTTCGATTTCTGCTGTAATCTTCGGTACATAGATTATTGCGATGATCACTACAGCCGCAATGGCCGCAACCAGAATAAAGATAATGATCCTCTGCCTCATCGCTGATTTTCTGGATTCACCGACCAGTTCTTCCAGCAGTTCCCTGTCTGTCATACTTTCAACATTCGGATATTTCATTAGAAACTTTCTCCTGTTCTTGGATTTACCAGTTCATATTCACGATCATTCAGCCCCAGCCTCTGCAGAAACCTGACGATCTCATACTCGGACATGGGTGAATACAGTCTGTATATATCGGCATCATATGTTTCGAGTTTGCCAAGAGGTCTGAGATCCTGTAGCCCGACCTTGAATTTCCCTCTGTCATAGAAACGAAGATAGTACTCATACTGCTTCTGCACAGGCGGTGATTTCACCTGTGACTGTGTCAGAAATGACCCGAAGTTCTCCGTGATCCTGCTCAATGAACTGCCTTTTCCGTATTTCCTAAGATAATCACGCGCAACTTTTTTGACCGGTCCGAGTTTTCTGATGATCATGCGGTCACTGTCTCCGGCATCCCTCATTTCCGTGATCAATGCGTATACATCATCCAGCGCATCCTCACGTTCTGAGGCTTTTAGTTCGATCAAGGCAATTTCCAATTCGCCAAGATAATCTGCTATTGTATCAGCCATCATCATAACCCCGCTTTCATACTGATTATAATACAGAACATGCAGTTTTTATTTTAAGTCTGCAAACGTATCATTTATAGACTGTTTTTTGCCGTAGAGATGATTTCGTGAGGAAATACAATACAATTGGGAAATGTTATGACACAGAGCGGAAAGAAAAACTTCAGACAGTTCATCTATACGGTTTTTTCATTATCCCTGCCGCTGGCTGTACAGCGTGTGATCAATCTGACTGTATCGCTGATCGATAACATTATGGTAGGCAGACTTGGGGAAAATGCCATGTCTGCAGTCGGTATCTGCAATACATATCTCTGGTTTCTGGATGCGGTCATTCTTGGCATATCCAGCGGTGCAATGATCATCTGTGCCCAGGACTGGGGAGCCGGAGATCAGTCCAGGATCAAAAAGCTGTTTTCTCTTGCGATGACATACTCGCTGACGGCCGCTCTGATCTTTTATACAGTTACATCCCTGCTTTCGGAACAGATCATCCGTATTTACAGCAATATTCCCGAATTGATAGCACCTGGAAGCGCATATCTGCTCCATGTCAGGTACGGTTTTCTTTTCCTGGCTGTATCACAGACGATCGTCATTGTCCTGCAGGCTGTACGGGAAGTGCGGATCGGCCTGATCAATTCCATTCTGTCATGCATTTTCAATGTTTTCTTCAACTGGGTATTCATTTTCGGACATCTTGGTTTCCCTGCCATGGGTGTTGCCGGAGCTGCCCTGGGTACAGCCGTTGCGCGTGGAATTGAAGCATTGATCAGTGTTGTTTATCTGCTGGCAATTGAAAAGAAGATCAGGTTCAGATTAACGGATTTCAATCCGTTAATAACAAAGGATCTTCATCTGAAATACTGGACTGTTACCCAGCCGATCCTCGGTATGAGCTTCATGCAGAACCTGCTGAATTCTTCCCAGACGATGATCACAGGAAGAGTTTCCAAATATTATATGGCTGCCCAGCAGATCGTACACATGGCATGGATGATCCCGAACGCGTTCGGCGGCGGCATGTCCAATTCTGCTTCGATCATCATCGGCAATGATATAGGCGCAGGTGATTTAGAGGAAGTGCACAAGGACAGCTGGCGTTTTGTAAAGACTGCGCTGGTCTTTGCCTTCATCTGTTCCGGACTGATCCAGGTGATCCTGCCAATACTGATGAAGTTCTACACGATCAGCGAAGAAACACAGATCCTGACCAGGCAGATGGGCTGGTCAGCGTCCATTACCGTGCTGTTCCTTGTAACAAGTTCTACTGTAAACAACGGTGTGATCAGGGCAGGCGGAGATACAAGGCGTCTGTTCATCGTTGATATGATCTCCAACTGGCTGATTACGATCCCCTTCGGGATCCTTGCAGCATTTGTGCTGAAATGGCCTGCACCGATCCTGTACATCATTCTGCGCAGCGGAAATCTTCTCAAAGCGGTCTGGGGTGTAAACCGTCTCAGAGGATCCGACTGGATCAAGAAGCTTACTGACGCAGAGCAGCCTGCTTAGGAGGTTCATATGTCTGAAAGATCAAAGTCCGTCAACCTGACAGAGGGAGACATCACCCATCAGTTAATGCTGTTTGTATGGCCGATCATGCTGGCAAACATTTTTCAGCAGGTATACAACCTGACCAACTCCATGATCGTAGGAAATTACATCAATACCAATGCGCTGTCTGCGGTCAGCTCAACACAGTCCATTACTTTGATCGCCAATTTCTTTTTCTACGGCATTTCCACTGCCAGCGGTATCCTGGTATCCAATTATTATGGGGCCGGAGAAAAAGGCAGAGTCCGCATGGTGATCCAGACAAGTCTGATCGTTTCGTTCCTGATGGGTATCGTATTCACTGCAGCCGGCGAGATCTTTACACCATGGATGATGAATCTCAGCAATGTCAACGAAGTGATCTACCGGGAGGCGGAGATCTACCTCCGTGTATTCATGCTCGGCTATCTGCCGCTGTTTATCTATAACGTCATTTTCTTTATCATGCGTTCGCTCGGTGATTCAAAGCACCCGCTGTATTATCTGATGACATCATGCATCATCAATATCATTCTGGGCGTGATCTTCGTCAGAGTGCTTGGTATGGGTGTCAGCGGTCCGGCACTGGCAACCGTCATTTCACAGCTGATCGTTGATATCCTTGCCATCAGAGCACTGCAGCAGATCGATCCGGAACTGAAGTTCGATTTGAAGCATATCGAGATCGATATCGAGACAGTGAAAAGGCTGGCGGAACTCGGTATTCCAGCCGCTGTGCAGAATATGCTGATATCACTCTCCAACCTGGTCGTTCAGGCATATGTCAATCTGTTCCCGGTTGCCGCGATTGCGGGTATCGGTGTTGCCAACAAAGTTTCGACCTGGGTCCAGATCCCCATGCAGAGCATTTCCACGATCGGCACAAACTTTGTCGGGCAGAATCTTGGCGCAAAAAAATATGACCGTGTCAAAAACGGCATCAAACTGTGCAACCGGATCGCTACGATCATCACAATTATCTGTGCTACGCTTGTATTTATATTCGCTGAAAAGTTCATTGCGATGTTTGATACAAATCCGGATGTTGTCCGCTATGGCGCTGCCATGACAAGGTTTACCGTATTCAGCTACGTTCCTCTGACATGGTCACACATCTACAACGGATGCTGCAGAGGCGCTGGCAATGTAAAAATACCGATGATCATCGCTGTTCTCTGCCAGTGTGTCGCGAAGTATATCTTTGTGACAGTCGGTCTTAAGATCAGCTTTGACATTCATATCATCTATCTCTCCAGTGCTCTGGCGTTCTCACTTGCCGGTATTGTTGCTTCACTGTACTTCCATCTCAGTCCATGGACAAAAGAAAGACAGCTGCGTTAGCTGTCTGACTGGTTATTCCTCAGGTTTGTTAAGCGGTTCTCCTGTATCCGGATCAAAATTCAAAACCGGCTGTTCCTGCTGTTCAGGCAGTTCAGTCGTCTCCGGAATCAGCACAGGTTCAGGTTCAGTCTCGGGTACAGGTTCTTCCTCAGGCTCGGGATTTTCCTTTTTATCACGGAATTTCCTGATACGTCCTGACAGATAGATCGCGCTGAACAGATCTGTGATACCGCTGTAAGCCAGTCCTGCGCCAAGCACCTGATAGATCAGCTTGCCCCCGGGGATCAGGTTGAACATTACTACAAGACCGAAGATGATCGAGATCGATGCCAGGATCAGATAAATATACGTGCTGGGGAATCCGATCCTGTGCGCGTCAATGCCGTCCTGAAGCTTCATGATACCGCTGGCGATGATGACGATCGCAAGCACATACGGAACCAGCTGCTGGAAAACGATCTTCTGATAGATCACCAGAATACCGACGAGTACGATAATGACACCTTCCACAAAGTCATTGCGGTACAATGATTCGTTCAGATCCATCATGAAGTATGAAGTGATGTGGATCAGTCCAAGTACGATGACTGCGATGCCGGATACGTCACAGATCAGATTTTCACTCATCTGAGGATAAATAAACAACAGCACACCGGCAACCGTATAAAGGATCGCTGTGACGAGAGCGGACCATTTTACATTTTTAAACATAACCAAAATACCTTCCTGTATGTATCTGATTATTATTATAGTTCATAATGTATATTTGGGGTAAAATGAGCGCGGAGGTTTTTGCATGAAAAGCGTATTATTGGTCATGAAACTGCGGGATGCAGAAAAAGAACAGCTGCTTCAGATTCCCGGATATCAGTTTACTTTCGCAGAAAACTGGAATATTCCCCAGGAAATTATCGAGCAGACAGAAATTATCATCGGAAATCCCGACAAAAATGTACTTGCCGGGTTCCCGAACGTAAAGTGGCTTCAGCTGATCTCCGCAGGAGCTGATACATACAAAGATATCGATCCGAAGATCATGCTGACAAACGCATATGATGTATTCGGCGAGGCGATCTCGGAATACATGCTGGCATGCGCTTTCTCGGCAGCCAAATTTTTCCCCGAATACAACGATCTTCAGAAGGAGCGTTCCTGGAAACGGTATGGCGAACCGACACTGATCAGCGGCAGTAAAGTCCTGTCAGTCGGTATGGGCTCCATCGGTACAGAATTCCTCCGTAAGATGGACCTTCTCGGCGCAGAATGCTATGGCGTCAGAAGAACAGTTCATGATAAGCCTGAATTTGTCAAAGAACTGTATGCGTTCACCGACCTGGATCAGATCCTTCCTGAATGCGATATTGTAGCGCTCTCTCTTCCCGAAACACCTGAAACGATCAGAATGTTCAATGAAGAACGGCTCAGAATGATGAAGAAGGATGCGGTCCTGATCAATGTCGGCAGAGGTTCCGCAATCGATACGGAAGCACTTCTGAAAGTTATGAACGAAGGCTGGTTAAGGGCAGCTTATCTGGATGTAACAGATCCCGAACCGCTCCCGCTGAACCACCCGCTTTGGAATACGGAACGCATTCACATCACACCTCACATCAGCGGCGGATCATTCTCCAACATCATCAGGGGAACACTGCTGAAAATAGTCTCAAAGAACCTGACTCTTGTATCACAGGGTCAGCCTCCTGTACACATTGTTGACAGGAAACTCGGATACTGAAAAAACTGTCTGCAGGTCATTGTGATCTGCAGACAGTTTTATTTTATTTTTCTTTCAGGCTTTTCATGATCCTGCGGATCCCTTTGACCGGATGACCGTTGAGTGTTTCAACCACCCCGTCCACGGTATGCCATGTGAGCCTGCTTGACCCCATCAGCATCATCCTGATCGGTGCTTCCCAGATCATGGATTCTTCCACATCCTGCACGATCCCTTTGTCCAGCAGACGTCTGACACTTCTGTGGATGATCCTGCCGATACGGGTATCTTCCAGATCGGCGATTGCGGTATCCCTTGTAAACGGGAAAATATCCACATCTTCAGGTATTTCTTTCCCATATACAGTTTCAAAATCCTCACGTTCTACCAGAAGTCCCTCATCATCGGCTTTCAGGTACTCCTTCTGAAGCAGTGCATGGACATCCGTCTCCCCTTCCAGGATCAGTTCTTCTTCCAGGATCATATGATCTGAACGGTCTGCCGCCATGAACCTGTAGGTTCCGTCTTCCAGCAGCCATTCATTTCTCACGACATCATAGAATTTCAGAGATTCTTTTGGGATCTCAAATTCAACAGTCCTGCATTCTCCTGCTTCAAGTTCAACGGACATGAAATCCTTCAGCTCATGATCTGCCCGGCAGATCCGTGAATCTGTCATACCCGTATAGATCTGAACGACAGTCCTGCCCTTACAGCTGCCTGTATTCTGTACATCCAGCAGCACTTTGACCGATTTCTCTGTTTCCTGCAGCCTGAGATTTCTGTACTCAAATGATGTATAGGACAGTCCGTATCCGAACGGATAAGCCACCGGTACATGGTACGTATCATAATACCTGTACCCGGTGAAGATCGATTCCCGGTACTGTACAAACAGCACATCATCATCAAAATACCGGTAACTCGGCGTATCTTCCAGCCTGAGCGGCCATGTTTCCGCCAGATGTCCGCACGGACATGCGTCTCCATACAGCAGATCAAATGCCGCATGGGAACCGCGTGAACCGGACAGGTACATGCAGAGTACCGCGCCAACCTGTTTGCGCCATGGCAGGATCACTGGTGCGCCGCACTGCAGTACAACGACTGTATTCTTCTGTACTTCAGAGACCGCCCTGATCAGTTCATTCTGATTTTCCGGCAGGTCCAGATGTCTTCTGTCGTATCCTTCCGCTTCATCACGCTCAGGAAGTCCGGCAACGATCACAGCACAGTCACTGTTCTGTGCAAGATGCACGGCTTCCTCGATCATTCCGGGACTTGACTCATCTTCTGACACGTCATACCCTGCCGCATATGTAAAGCGGATCCCCGATTCATCCATGACATCAAACAGGTGATCTGTTCTGACAGCATTTACCTGTGACGAACCGGCGCCCTGATATCTCGGCTTTTTGGCAAAAGCGCCGATCAACGCGATCTTCTGTTCTTTCCTGAGCGGCAGGACTCCGTTGTTTTCAAGCAGTACAGCAGACTGTTCCGCAGCCTTTTGGGCAAAGTCCAGATGCTTCTCCAGGTCAAACCTGTGCCTTCCGGCATAACCGGTCTTCTGTACCAGGTTCAGCATATACTCAGTAGATTCATCCAGTTCCTCTGCTGTCAGCGTTCCGTTTTTCAATGCCTCATCCAGCATCCGGGATGTCCCGTGATCTCCGCCGGGCATTTCCAGGTTCAGGCCGCTTTTCAGACTGCTGACCGGATCGGAAACAGCACCCCAGTCGGAAACAAAGACGCCATCGAATCCCCATTCCTTTCTGGCTGTTTCTCTCAGGAGCTTCTCATTCTGTGTGCAGTAAACTCCGTTCAGTTTATTGTAGGCAGCCATGATCGTCCAGGGATGCGCCTTGCGGACGACAGTCTCAAACTGTTTCAGGTAGATCTCACGCATTGCCCTTTCATCAATGAGGCTGTCGCTGATGAGCCTGCCTTTTTCACGTGAATTGCCTGCAAAGTGTTTTAAAGACGCCCCGATCCCGTTCTCCTGAAGTCCGTTGACATATGCGGCTCCAAGCTCACCGGACAATACCGGATCTTCAGAATAATATTCAAAGTTGCGTCCGCACAGCGGGCTTCTCTTATGATTGACGCCCGGACCGAGCAGTACGTCTACGGATTGTGCCTGGCATTCTTCTGCCAGCATTTCCCCAAGTTCATGGAGCAGCTCACGGTTAAAAGAACATGCAAGCAGGGAAGCGGTCGGATGACATACTGCGGGATGAGAACGGTTGAATCCGAGTCCGGTCACAGCCTCTATACGCAGTCCGCCCGGTCCGTCCGAAACACGGACTGACGGAAGGTCATTGCAGGTATATGTTGTCCATGCGTCAGCACCGACAAACAGTTTCTCTTTATCGGTATCTGACAGTTTCATTTCAGGTGTTCCTTCAGGTTCGCCGCAATGCCCCGGACTACAGCACTGACTTCCCGTTCATCCATACCGCTGGCGCACAGTATCTTCATATCATTCTGTGCATCCGCAAATTCTTTCTCTAATTCTTCATTGTGTATATACATCCCCGCCAGACCTGCGCCATGGATATCCAGCTTTACAAATCCTTTCAGGTTCAGTTTCTGCAGTGATCCCAGGATCGTCGTCTGGGGAACGCCCGTCATCTGGGATATCTCTTTCTGCGAACAGTATCTTCCTGCATGTTTCAGATAGTTCAGTACTTTGATATCCGGAAGCTCAAGTGAATGCATCATGGCGATCGTATTCATATAGCGTTCATATGCCAGCTTCATATATGTGATCGCTGTATAGATGTCCTCATTTTCTTCATCAAAATAATAGACAGGGATCGTTTCCTCACCCAGTTTTTTCGTGCCGGGCATCATCGGAATCGTAAATTCATCCGTTGCGGCTGACACAAGGAATGAAGCGATATTCCCGCGCTGTGCACGGTATTCTTCCTCATCCAGAATGTTGCGGAAGAACTGGTCATAATAGGAATACAGGCTTGTCTTCATCCTGACCAGGCGTACCGGGTTGATATTCTGGGAAACAAGTGAGCCTTCGGTCTTGACATAATAATATACAGGTACCTGAAGCGGCAGGATCGTTTTTGCGTGCAGCACATACTCCAGATTGAATACAAAGTCTTCACAGAAGCTGAGTGACTTATCAAATCTGATCTGATAGTTCTCGATGATCTCACGCTTGTAAAGCTTATTCCAGATGACCCCGTAATAATAATCAGCCGGACTTTCCATCATATATTCTGCATATTCCTCAGTTGTCAGCAGTTTGTCGGAAGGAATACTTCCTTTTCTGGCAAGGTTTTCTCCGACAACACGGTAAAAATCACCGACCACCAGGTCTGCGCCGGTCTCCTGTATTGCCCTGACCATCTGTTTTGTTGAGTCGTCAGGGATCCAGTCATCCGCATCCAGGAAACGGATATATGTGCCGGAAGCGGCCTGAAGGCCGTCGTTGCGGGCAGCCGACACTCCGCCGTTGGGCTTATGGATCACTTTGACACGGCCGTCTTCCGCCTGATACCGGTCCAGGATCGCCGGACTTCCATCCTTGCTTCCGTCATCTACAAGGATCAGTTCCAGATCCTTGTATTCCTGATCCAGAACACTTTTTATCAGTTTTCCAACTCCTTTTTCCGCATTATAAACCGGAACAATAAAGCTCACTTCGGGCATATTAAGCACCTCCGATATATATAATGGCACAAAAATCGCGGTACTGTTTATATTTTCTTGTTCCTTTTCCGGAGGAATGTACAGAATGATCCGGGTGATACAGAAGTGCATGAAATGAAAGCCTGTTTATGCTTCAAAAGGCATGGTTCTTTCATTTTTTCAGCCATATCTGCGATTCATCTGCCGTGCCGGAGGCTTTTCCTCATTGAATATTTCACTGTTAAGGTATCATTAAAAGGTAACATAGGAGGATTTATCATGATCAACACAGCTTACCGTGCGATCGATGAGCACGCTGAAGAACTCGAAAAACTGGCTCTGGATATCTGGGACAACCCGGAAATGGGCTGGAAAGAAACAAAAGCAGTCGCATGGACTGCTGAAGTGCTGAAAGCAAACGGTTTTGAAACAGAAGTAGGAGCTTACGGCATGCCGACAGCGATCCGCGCAGTATGGGGCAGCGGGAAACCTGTTGTTGGTCTTGCGGCGGAATATGACTGCCTGCCCGGACTCTCCCAGCAGCATTGTTCTTTCCACAATCCTGTCGTTGAAGGCGGAGACGGACATGGATGCGGACATAACCTGCTTGGCGCAGGATGCCTTGGCGCATGCATCGGATTAAAAGCAGTCCTGGAAGAAGAAAAGCTTCCCGGCACCGTCATCTTCTATGGCTGTCCTGCAGAAGAACAGCTGACCGGCAAAGGTTTTATGGCGAGAAAAGGCGCGTTTGCGGAATGCGACTTTACGATCACCTGGCACCCTTCCACCGTCTCACATGATACTGTAGGACCGCATACCGGTGTTGAAGGCGCGTTCTTTGACTTCTATGGAAAAACATCCCACGCAGCCGGTGCACCGCATAACGGCAGAAGTGCCCTGGACGCCGCACAGCTGATGAATCTCGGCGTTGAATTCCTGAGAGAACATGTAACAAGCGATGTCCGTATGCATTACATCTATACTGACGGCGGTCTGGCACCGAACATCGTTCCTGATCACGCACAGGTCAAGTATTTCGTCAGAGCGCTGACCCGTGAAGCAACGATCGATGCATTCAACCGTGTCGTTAAATGCGCAGAAGGCGCTGCGCATATGACGGAAACGACCATGAAGATCACGAAACTCGGCGGTATTTACCCGACGCTGCAGAATCATGTCATCGGACAGGCAGTTCAGGAAGCACGCGCTGAGATCCCTCTGAACGAGTATACGGAAGAAGAACTGAAATTCGCTGATGAACTCAACAGTCATTCCTCACTTTATACTCCTGAAACAAAACCGCTGAACTATGAGGATCAGGAACTCAGATCCAATAATGTTTACGGTTCGACAGACTATGGCGATGTTGAACACATCTGCCCCGGTTTCCAGGTCAATGAATGCACAACGAACTCCCTAGCACCCGGACACAGCTGGATGGTTACTGCATCCTGCGGTTCGACCTACGGACTCAAAGGCATGATCAGAGCTGCCAAGATCATGGCAGGCGGTGCCTACAGGATCATGACTGATCCTGAACGTCTGGAAGCCGCAAAGAAAGAATTCAAAGAATCGATGGGCGGCAGAGTTTATCAGTGCCCGATCGATGATGATATCGAATGGCCGTACAAAGGCTGATCTGATCAGGATACAAGCGTTATAAAAGGATGTACCTCCATAATGAGAGTACATCCTGTTTTTTGCTATGCTTCCTGCATTGCTCCGGAAGCCCTGAGCTTCCATTTTCCGCTGATCAGGTATGTTCCTCCAATCAGACCCGGTACCAGACCGGATACAGCATTTCCGAGCCAGAAGCCTTTTATCCCCATTCCCATCTCTACACCGAACAGCAGTGCAAGACCGATCCTGCAGATAATACCATCCAGGAGCGCAACGGTCAGGTTCAGTTTGGAATTTCCTGATCCGTTGATCAGTGAGAAGGCTGCAGGACGTACGGTCGAGCCGGCATACTGGATCAGCGCGAACGGAATATACGTCAGCGCCAGCGTCAGTACCGCTTCATCACTGGAGAATAAGCCGAACAGCCATTCCGGTTTGAATACCGTGATCATGCCCATGATGACCGCAGGCACCAGAACTGTGAAGAATGCTGTAAAGACGACTTTCGGCACGCGCTTGATCTTGTTTGCGCCAAGCGCCTGGGCGATCATAGCACCGCCCGCACTGGATACAGCCTGGGAAACAATGTTGACGATCGATTCGATCTTTCGTCCTACACCCGTCACCGCGACTGATGTGACACCATAGGAATTGATATAGGAATTGACAAACAGCATGGAGAATGTGATCGCTGCTGACTGGATCACCATCGGAATGCCGAGCGACAACAGCGGACGGATGACCGTTGAGTATATCCTGAAGTGTTCAGGCTTGAAATCAAAGTAGAACTGTTCCCTGTTTCTGTAAAGCAGTCTGAGCGCAAAGATAAAGCTGACAGCCTGGCCGATGACCGTACCAAGGGCGGCACCGAACGCGCCCATTCCCATTACTGCGACAAAGAGCAGGTCAAGGATAATATTCAGGACAGAAGCGATCGCAATAAACTGGAACGGGTGTTTGGAATCGCCCATACCTCTCAGGATCGCTGATACAAGGTTATATCCGTAAATAAAGACAAGTCCGAGTACACACGTCCTGATATAGTCTGCTGTCATATCCCATGATGCTTCAGGGGTATTGAGCCATCTCATAACTCCCTTGTATCCGAACAGGAACACGATCATCAGGACGACTGCGGCACCCATCAGAAGTGTAAACAGCGTACCGACCATCTGGCCGACACGGTCTCTTCTTCCTTCACCGACATATCTGGAGATCGTTATCTGGCCTGCATTGGAAAAGCCCATGGCGACAAATGTCAGAAGCTGCAGAACTTCGCCGCCGATCGATACTGCTGACAGTCCGTTTGTACCTACAAACTGCCCGACAACGATCATATCGACCATGTTATAGACAGTCTGAAGCAGTCCTGAAAAGAACAGCGGCATCGCAAACGTCAACAGGGTTTTCGGTACGCTGCCAGTCGTCAGATCACGGATCAGTTGTTTTTTCTCACTCATGATTTATTTCCCCACATTCGCACAAATATTATAACTGCTGAATGCAACTATTTTGCAATTAAATGTGATCACTCATCAGAGGATATGATCATTGAAGCCCGTTCTGCGGCTTCTTCAGTATTCAGCATCTTGTAAAGCAGATATGATTTTGTTCCGGAGTCATAGCAGACAAGTCTTCTTGCCGCCCTGTCATATCCCACAAGTTTCGGAACAGTACATAATTCTTCACCGCTGTTTCTATCCAGGATATATCCGTTTCCATATGCACCGGATTCGGAAATGACGACCTTGTCTTCAGCCACCCACATGCGCAGTCCGGAAGATACAGCATCAAGATTTTTCCGGAACAATGTCTCCCCTGTTCCGACATTGATCAATGTCAAAGCAGCGGAATGATCTTCAATCAGGATCAGATCATCCTCGCATATTGTTCTGTGAACGTCATCAGTTTCAAACGGTACTTCCTTTTCTTCTCCTTCATCGTTCAGCGGACAGATATGAAGGATATGATCTGAGCCGAGCATATAGAAGTGTTCTTCATCGGCAGTATAAATATCTCCTTCGTAATAGGATTCCAGGTAACGTTCGACTTCTTCTCCGGCCTCATATCCGACCAGTGTCCATTCCTGCTTAGGCACATTCCGTACGGCATAACCGACTCTGAGGCCTTTATGCTGATCTTCCGTATTTTTGGCCAGTTCATAAACGACCACATTGCCGCAGACCCGTTTGCTGCGGATGTAATCATATTCATATGGTATTTCAGCATCCGCCATACTGAGTTCATTCGTTTTATAGTCCCAGATATACTCATGGTCGCCGAACAGATACATCTTATCTTCATCAAATACCGGTTCGATGTAGAGCGTTTCAGGGTATGTATTGGTCAGTACTTCCTGATGCGAACTGTCCAGCAGATGCAGTTGGAAATATGTTCCTTTATCATACGACTCGATGTACTGCAGATACCATTGACCATCTTCGGAAATCTCAAAGTCACTTGAAGACGGCAGGCTGGATTTCTGATCTATCAGCCATGGAATACTCTTTTCCGGTGTATCACCGATCACGTTCAGGAACTCCATTCGCTTAGGGTCATTTGCAGGAATGACCGCCATCTCATATCCGCTCCCGTTAAACAGGAATCCGCCCAGCAGGTCAAAACCTCCGGAAAATACATCATGGAATTCCAGGATGCTGTTGGCAAATGTTTCCGGGTAAACGATCTTGACTGTTCCGTTTTCAAACAGATAATGCCATCTGTCTTTTGTATAAGCAAACGCATCGAGACAATCTGATTCCATCAGATCATAATCGATCAGTTCCCCTGTCTTCATGTCGAACAGAATCGCATATTTTTTCCATACTGCAGTAAAGTAATCAACGCTGGTAAGATAATATCCGCCTTCAAGAAATGCCCCGGTTGAAGGACCCGAAGGAAGAATATCCGGATCATCAATACGGCTGAAACTGACTGTGCCATCAGGATAATATCCTTCTGTCATCGTGAGGACATGATCATCGCTGTATGCAATGGTAAACAGGAAAATACTGCCGCTGTTACGGAAAACACTCTTTATATCTGTGATCTCATAATCATCAGTATGGTAGGGGAGCGATCTGAAGACCGATAATGTCTGATCCGTCAGGTCCGCTTTGAACGTCATTGCTTCATATTCTCCCGTACTGGTATCGTCATACGCACGGAAACTGAGCAGGCAGATTCTGTTATCAGTCGAAAAAGTACAATCAAATGCGTTAGCGACCGTATGATCCGTGACATCTGACAGAGCTGCAGAAAAGACATGTTTTCCGGTCAATGTATCAATGAAGACCAGATTCTTTTTCTGTTCTATGCATGCAAGCGATGCATCGTCAGATATTCCCAGATATGTCCCCCGGATCTGATAATCCATACTGCCGGTCTCGCTATCCAGCAGAACTGCCGATCCGATGTTCCCGGCAAATATCTTTCCTGCATCTTTTAAAACACGTATATAGCCGAATGAGTAATCATCAGGATCTGTTTTCCACTGCTGTTTTCCGCTGCCGTCAATACAGTAGATCCTTTTATCATTTCCGGCAAAGAAGATATGTTCACCGTCGGTGTCGATATAGTTCGGGATCACATCATAATCAAACGCACGGTCAAAACGCAGATCAGGCGTACGGTAGAGATACAATGCCTCGTTCACTGCTTTCTCGGCAGCCGGAACATACGGACGGTCTGACTGATAAGGCAATGCCTCGGATGCATACTTCAGGGCAGATGTACGGTCACCGGATGTTAATGCGGAAACAGAAAGTGCCGCCAGTGCTTCCGACTCTTTTTTCTGGGTGTTTCGGTGTTCGATCTCCAGTTCGTCATACGCTGTCTGGATCTGATGATTTTTGTAAACGACCGTTCCTGTATATCCCAGCAGCAGACATCCCGCCAGGCTTCCCGCAATGATCCTTCTCCTGGTCTGATAGCGGCGTTCCCTCTGCCACAGATCATCAAACGCACAGGGGATCATTGCTGCATAAAGTCTGAATATCTCTTTGTTCAGGAGCTTCATGTCCGGACCTGATGCACCGCATATGTTTGCGGCAAGCGGTTCAATCAGTTCTGTCACTTCATTCGTATCCGGATCATAAACGTGTGTCAGGGAGTCCGGGAACGATGTTTCCGGTGTCCCGTCAGCCAGTACTGCCAGCACATGACTTCTTGGGTTATGCTCAAGAAAATATGTAATCTCCCTTCTGCACCAGGCAGACTGCGGAAGATCTGGTGTACAGATCACGATCAGATATTCTGATGCATCCAGTGCCTGCGTAATATTGGAAGACAGATCATCTGAAAGAGGCAGTTCATCCTGATCACGAAATACCCTGCCAAATCTGCGGTCAGGGATACCGTGTTTCTCCGCAATCTCTGCCGGAATCCTGTAATGCTCGATCAGCTGATGAACAGCCTTGGCTGTTTTCATATCATTCGGCTTATGCCTGTAGCTGATAAATGCTTTATATTTTCTTTCGATTTCTGTCATATCATCCACCTGTTTAATGAAATAATTTTAGCATTCCTGTCATATTTCATGTATATGATACGTACTGCCCGTAAAACAAAAAGACCCGACCAATTTACCAATTGACCAGATCTTCAGATCAGTAATGCCCGCAGTCTTGCAGCAAGCAGATGGAACAGCAGCCCGAGTATGATCAGTGCCAGCAGATATACCTTGCCGAATGAAGATGTCAGATTGCTTGAGATTTCTCCCAGATACGGAACATGGTATTTCACAACACCGATGACTTCTTTATATAAGACAGTCGTGAAGTCCTCATCAGCGTTCGCATCACCCTTGGTGGATATTTTACCTTCTACCGTATTGTTGTTTGTAACACGGTGGACTACAACACTTCCGCCGCTGTAGAAAGCGATCACTTCCCCTTCGGTAAGATCTTTGGCTTCCGCGGTCCGGACAAATATCATACTGCCGGTAGGAATCGCAGGTTCCATGCTGCCGCTTACAACATTGTACATATCATATCCGAACAGTCTCGGTGTAGACATCGGTATCAGAAGTATGATGACACCCAGCAGAATGGCTGTTCCGATGATACTGCAAAGGGCAGGGAGAATACTCCCGCCCCTTGAAGTGTAATTGTAATCTGTCCCTGTCATTCTGCAGGTCTGCTTTTCATAAACAAGGCGATCAGAAGTGCCAGCAGTCCGGCACTGCCTGCGCCAATGCCGAGCATGATTCCTGTACCAAGACCTCTGCTTTCAGGGGTCCCATTGTCCGCGCTGATCATCCCGTCAGCAGATCCGGATGTTTCAGCCATGCCTTCAGGATCCTGATCAAGATCAATGATCGTCTTCGGCAGGTCTGATTCTGTAGCCGGTACTGTTTCAGTCTGGTTCTCTGCGGAGTTTACATTGTTTGCATTCGTATTGGAAGCTGATGCAGCATATCCTTTCTTACCTGTATTTCCAGAAGGAAGCTGTATGTAAACAACTCCGCCATCCTCAACGATGTATGTAACACCGCCGCTGCCGGACTTCCCGACGACTTTCGGTGTGACCTTCTTGTATTCGAATTCAAATACATTCTTGGTCGAATCTGAACTCAGTGTCTTTTCCAGGTTATATGCCTGCGGCAGATATCCGTCAATATAACGGAACGCAACAACAGGTTTATCTCCAACATTTCCCTGATAGGTTGCTGAAGCACGCAGCGTCTTGCCGGATGTGTCCACGTAATTCACAGTATACGCAACGGTCTTTCCTTTCATACCGTATGACGCAACAAATACTGTATCTTCTGTAATATCAGTAGTTCCTACTACCCCCTCAATACCGCTGATGTGGAAACCTTTGAAATAGTAGTCAGAATCTGTGACCGTAATATTGTCTTCGTAATCGGCAGGATTCCATGTAGAACCATACGGGATCTCCATCTCTGCAGTTCCGCTGTATGTTCCATGCAGTCCCGGATCGATCGTTACTCTGTATTTGTAGCTGGCTGCTGCAGTGACGGCGCTGCTTCCGATCATCAGAAGGAACGCTGCCATAAGGCTCAATATTAACTTTATTCGTTTCATATCAATACTGCTCCTTACTCACTGTTCCTGGAAGAACGCCTCAGCATAACTGCCGCAACGATAAACAGCAGGATACTGCCCGCAAATGTTCCTGCATACAGGAAAAGATTGGAACGGTCACCGGTATTCGGCAGATATACGATCGTCTGTTTTTTATCGACGATCACTTCCGGATCATTCGGCTTTGTGGTAGTCTTAGGAACTTCCACCGCAAAATTCATCGTCAGTTTCGCAAGTGCATCCTGATAACCGTTTGTCTGTGTTTCTCCATCCAGAATAATATGAACGCGCAGTGATGATTTTGTATTGGCCCCCATTGTTTCCAGATAGAAGTAATTCTTCAGGACTTCACCTGCTTCGTGCAGACCAACACCTGCCGCTGTGTCTTCACCGCCGACCGTATCACTCGAGAAGATCTTGTTATCCGCTCCCTTGCTGTCGGTATAGATCAGTTCATAGGTATATGCGCCGCCATTGGCAACACTGTTGTCTTCCAGACTCCTGATCACCTTGTTTTCCATCCACCAGTCAGCTTCACCTGTATAGCTGTTTTCAAGTGTGATGTTGAAGTTGATCTCATCTCCCGGCTCCATACCATTCACAGAATCGGTGATATCCGCAGATGTAAAGTTGCTGATCATTTCCTTGCCGGTAAAAGTAACTTTCCAGTTTGTTTCCTTTTCAGGATATACTTCCGCTGAAACTGTCATAAAACACATGCTGAGAACTGATACTGAGGCTGCCAAACGAATCAATGTTTTATTCATCTCAATCGTCCTCCTCATTTCAGACCCAGGGTCGTTCCGCTGATTGAAACATCCCTTCCCCAAGCGCTTTTGATCGCATCCTCTGCGTTATGTGTCTGGACACCGTCCACCTGAACTTCAAGCGCAAAGAATTTATCATCGTATGTATATGTTGTTGTGATCGTTGTGACTTTCTTCCCCTCCACCGTTTTTGTCTCGGTTTTCTGGGTTGCGACTGCTTTTACGGCAGGATCGACTTTGATCGATTTCATGAACGCAGATGTTTCATCACCAACAGCCAGCGGCTCTGTGTAATACAATACGATCCGCTCAGGATGATCTGTCGTTTCAGAATATGCAGGATCCATGATCCATCCGTCACCAGTATTCAGTTCCAGCTGGATATAGGACGGGGCCAGATCGACCTGTTTGTTTCCATTTGCATCGACCCAGTATTTATAGATCGTTGCACGAACATATTCGCTGATCTCACCATTGTTGAATACTGTCAGTTCTTCTTTGTATGTCTTTCCGAATTCAAATGAAGTGATATCTCCCAGCACTTTTGAACTGCCATCGACAGCCCAGTTTCCGGAAGACCACTTTTTGGAAGCAGATACAATTCCGTTTTCTTTCAGCTGAACCCCGATATGATATGTTCTGAACTGTCCTGTATATGTTTCGGAGAAATACTTCAAGGCAGCTCTCGCGCCTCCTACCGTGCTGAATGCCAGCAGAACAAGTGCTGTCATCAGCATCACAAGTACGCTTTTCGGAAGTGATTTCAAACGCTTAATCATTGATCTTCACCTCCGTATTCCAGTCTGCTTCAGCAGCAGCGATCATACTTCCGTCAGAATCATACTGAACTGGTGTTGTTTCATAGATCACCACAACATTGAAGCTGTCTCCGGCTTTTGCGTCTGCAGGAACATTGTTGATTTCTACATTCAGAACAGTTGTGGCTTTTGTGTCTTCAGTGTTTCCGATATAACCGTCGTAATACCAGTAACCATCGCCCCCGTCTGTCCATCTGTCACCCGAGTATGTCAGTGTCATTTCTTCCGGCGCAAATCCTCTGGCACGGACATATACCTGACCATTATCATCACCATCGTAAGAAACTATCAGTTTTTTTGTCCAGCTGTCAAAATCTTCTTTGATTTCCGTATGTTCACTGAATTTCACTTCTGTATGCCCTTCAGAACGGATGCTGACGCTGAAATATGCCATGGCAGTTTTTATGGAAGCACACTGCAGAAGACACACAGCAGCGACAGCCAGAATCAGATTTCTTCTTTTCATTCTGCACCACCATCCTCTGTCCAAGCCCATCCTTTTTCACTGAATGTAAAGATGTTTTTGATTCCGTGGCCATGCGGAATCTTTCCATTGTATTCATTGCCGAAGCGCACGGTTGCTGTATTGTCAGCTGTCGGTTCCTTTCCTTTTTCAACCGGAACAAGGATATCCGTCTCAGCTTCAGCATCTGTCGTAAGCTCATAGGAAACGCCTGAATATACTTCAGTGACAGTAACATGTGCTCCTACCGGGATCCCTTCCACCAATGCTGTATCAAGGCCTGCATCACTGAAGGTCAGAGATGTAACATTGCTGTAGACCGGCTCTCCATCGATCGTACCGACAATGTCGAATACAAATGTCACAGGAGATGAGTCTTCGTATGATTCCAGGAGTTTTTCGATACGGAGACTGCTCAGACGTCTTTCGCGCTCTGCTTTCAGCGTGATCGTCAGATCATAGATCCATGTACCGTCGGATGTCTTCATTTCCTTCCGGGTATCCTCGTTAGTGCTTGGCAGTGAAACCAGCTGGGGAGTGAATGTATACACATACTGCTCAGTATAAGCTGTTGTTGTATTTTCTTTTACATAATCTTCAGCTTTGGTTTTTTCCAGATTATGTACGACCATCAGATACAGCCCTGTAGAAACCTCTTTCTCATCTGTTTTCTCGCCGAAATTTTTCGTCACATCCGGATCATTTGTGAGTGTCTGTCCAAAAAGCTGTTCCTCAATCGTATTCCAGTCATTGCTTTCAAGTTTTGATAAACCGTCATAGTTTGAAATATCATAACCGGTAAGACTGTATCCATCGATCAGATCGTATGTGAATGTATCGTAATGTTCGTCTTTGGTAATTCCCGCGATACGATAATAATCAACAACGATCCTGTCTGTAACACTGTCACCGCTGCCAACCCGGTAATCTTCCAGATCCTTCTGAAACTCCGTTTCGGCATTTGCAGTCAGATAACAATCCGCATCAACATTCAATGAAGCCTGGGTACGCAAAGTTCCATGCACCATAGCAGGCACAAATAAAACAGCTGCCAGAACACCTTTGATTATGCCGTTTTTCCTTTTACCCATATGAACTCCTTATCTGCCGGAATTATCCGACAATAATTCTATAACTGTATTTTCATTAAATGAAGTATGTTTATTTTCACGCAATATAAAAATTTTGTCAGAGACAAACTGACGTTAACATCATATCATCTAATTTAAAAATATTCTGATGTTTTTCTTTTCATTTTCTATTCTCTTTGTCTTTACACTGAAATATACAGTGTTCAAATGAAAAATCCATCAATTAATTTCAAAAAACATTATTTATTCCTTAATTCTCCAAAACACATAAATATCAAAAAGATGAGCATTTCTGCTCATCAGTTGATTCTGAATTTACCCAGCGGCCAGATCCGCAGGATCAGTTTTCCAGCGATCAGATCATCGGAAATACATCCGATCTCCTTCATGCGCGAGTCTACCGATGTGCTTCTGTGATCGCCCATTACAAAGATCCTGCCTTCCGGGACCTGATACGGGATCTCAATATTCATCTGCAGATCAAAATCAAATGTTTTATCTGTGATATACGGTTCATCCAGCATCTGATTGTTGACATACACGTTGCCGTCCTGATCGATATCGACCCATTCTCCGCCGGAAGCGATCACCCTTTTCACAAGCAGTCTGTTGTTATAGTAAAACGCCACCAGATCTCCGGGTTCAAACTTTCCTGTACGCAGCGAAGCAACGATATCCCCCTCCTCCAATGTCGGTGACATGGAGCTGCCGTATATGCGGAAGATCGGGAAAACAAGGGTAGCCACCAGGATGGATGCGGCAGCTACAGTGATCAGAATATAGATCGTACTTCTGATCGTACGTCCATACCGTTCGTTATATCTGACACGTTTGAGTTCTTTTGCCAGTTCTTCTGTAGTCGGACGGACAGTGATCTTACTCTTCATTTTCCTCTGTGTCATCTTTTTTCCCCGTCATTTCCTGCAGTTTTCTCAATTCTTCCCGTTTCATGATGTTGATGTCACGAATGCTGGCAAGGTATTGATCTGCCGCATCCTGTACCGCTTCAAACACCCGGTTCAAACGGAGCGATGCTTCGGCAATGGAACCTGCTTTATTCATGATCAGCCTTTTTTCTTCAAGCTTCTCTTTCAGTTCAGCATTTTCCTGTCTCAATCTGTCGTTTTCCTCTGAGATTTCCACCAGTATTTCAAGCAGATCCCCTCTCTTCAGTTTTTTCAGATCCTTCGTATCCATAATCGGGCTCCTTATAAATTCAGTTTCTTTTTGATATCTTCAATATTCACCTTTGGCTGTGCGCTGATCAAAAACAGGATGATGATCAGTAGGATGATGATCGGTATCGCCACAAACGGTGCTATGTAATATGGTTCATACTGCACCGCATCAGCAGTGACCAGCAGATCTCCGCCGGCGTTTTCCACCCTGTGTCCTCTGACCAGCAGACGGTGTGTATTGATACCGTACGGTGTACAGGTGATCAGAGTACAGTAGTCTTTACCAGGTTCTATGACAAGATCGCTCAGGTCGCTTGGTTCCACGATCCTGATCTGATCCACTTCATATGTATATGTTTCGTTCAGAACCACGATGGCAAACCTGTCACCCTCTGTCAGGCGGTCCAGATCGGAAAACAGTTTCGCCCTCGGCAGGCCTCTGTGTCCGCTCAGCGCAATGTGTACGCCTTCCGTCTGATCGGTAACTTCACCTGTTTTGTGGTCAAAGCTTGCTGTACCTACAGGCAGGCTTGTACCTTCCAGGTGACCTACGCTTGTCTGCAGAACCGCTTCGCTTGTCCCGTGATAAATAGACAGTTTTACATTGATCTTATCGATCTGGATGTAACCCATGTTGCCGCCGACAGCAAAATTCAGTTCATTTTCATAGCGTGCTTTATCTTCGTCCGTCAGTATCCAGTCGATCCCGTTATCGCTGATATTGCGGTTATATTCCTGGGCAGAAGCTATGATCCGTTCATATTCGCTGGTATCCAGTTTGGAAACATCACTCGTATATGACATGATCGCCCTTGACTGGTGGAATGAATTCCAGTAATCGGAAACACTGGGATACAGCAAAAGCCCGAGGCCCACAAAGAAAGCAAGCATGATCACGATATTTGACCAGTTCCTCTGGAACCAGCTTTCAGACCGTTCCCCGCTCTGTTCAGATTCAGTTTTTATCCGTGATTCCTTTTTGTTTTTTTTCATAGTACAAGCATTGTATATCTTAACATTCCGAACAATTATTGTGCAAAAAAACATACTGCAGTTATTCCGTAATTCCACACATCAATCATCATAATTTCATTTGAGACAAAATGCGTTTTATTACAATAAATGTGTGAAAGTAAAAATACACCTTCCATTCAGCCAGGATTACGGATATATTGTTCCTGCACTGCAAATACGGCGGTCAGACCGTTCAGATCAAAAGTCTTCCTGTTTATTCATACATTTCCTGATTATAGGCAGACCGGCATAAACACATGCTGTCTGCACATAAAGAAAGGAAGACACTATGAAACATCTGAAACGTCATCTATCGCTGGCATTATCCGCATTTATCCTGATGGGTATGAAAACTGCCGTATTTGCAGAGGGGGAAGATCAGCAGGCAGCTGAAACGTACACCATCACTGTCACAAACGAGAATCCTGCAATATCCATTGCAGGGAAGACCTACACTGCATATAAGCTGTTTGATGTCGTATACAGCGGTACAAACTATGCTTACACGATCAGTACCGGAAATCCGTTTTACACAAACGCCAAATCAGTCCTTGATGAGTATTTTAACTTCGATGACATCGCTTCCGAAACAGACATCAAAAACGTAACCGTGAAACCGGTAAAAATGGATCCCGATACCCATACACTTTCTGCTTCCGATGTTCGTGCACTGGCTGATGCATTAAAACCTTACATCTCGGGCTCAGGCGCCGGATCTGCCGCAGCACAGGGCGAAACAGCCGTTATCACTGTGCCCGAATCCGGTTACTACATCATTACCGGTACCGTAAAACCAACCGATCCCGAAAACAGTGAAAGCGAGGTCATTTCCGCAGTTATCCTCGACAATGCGGATCCTGATGCGGAAGTTCAGCCTAAAGCCGGTGTTCCGACTTTGTCCAAAAAGATCACTGGTGTAAAAGAAGGTACAGCTGAAATCACCGGAGCAATTCTTGACAGTCAGGGACAGGCCGCATCCGCAAAGGTCGGATCTGTTGTTTCATTTGAACTCAGCTCGATCATCCCCGACCTGACAGGCTACAGCACATACACATTTACGGTAACCGATACGCTGAGTGCGGGACTTACATATTCGGGTAATTTCCGGGTGATGATCAACGAAGCTGAAGTATCCGTTGAACCGGAAGTATCAGGACAGACCATGACTGTTACGATCCCCTTTACAACACTGAGCAATTACACAAAAGGAGACCCGGTCAGGATCACCTATGACGCATCAGTCAACCAGAACGCGTTGACAGCGAACTATGAAAACAATACTGCTGTACTGACGTATTCAAACAGTCCGTACAGCGAAGGCACAGGGGAAACACCTGCAAAAACTGTCTGCATTACCGATATCGATCTGGATGTGCTGAAAGTTGACGGTTCCGATCACAGTAAACCTCTTCCCGGTGCAGAATTCAAACTGTACAGAACAGTTGATGGAAACGATGAGTACTATCTGTGGAATACTGATACGCAGACAGTCAGCTGGGTAGCCGCAAGAAACAGCAGTGATACATTCAAAACCGATACGACGGGGCATTTTGAACAGGTTATCCGGGGTCTTGGCCAGGGAACCTATTACCTTTTGGAAACAAAAGCCCCTACCGGCTACAATCTTCTGAAAGATCCGGTTACTGTCGCTGTTTCTGCTTCTGAAACAGATCAGCTGATCACTTATGATGTCACATTCAACGGAGAAGCTGCTTCTCTTTCAGGTCACAGTATTGACATGAATACAGCACGCAGCACGACCCAGCCGAAGGCAGCCGGATCAATTGAAAACAACAGCGGGATCATTCTTCCTGATACAGGCGGAACAGGCACAAAACTGTTCTATCTTGCAGGTACTGCATTGATCATCCTGACAGGTATTCTCGGTATTGTCCGGAAAAGCACTAAAATTCAATAGAACTCACATGTATCAGACCGGTTTATGATCGGTCTGATTTTTACGGAAAGTATATTTTCTTCACGCAGACGATCATACAGGTCTGTCGGTATATGCAGAATTTAAAAAAACCTCCCGTAAAGGAGGAAAAGAAAAAGCGACCCGGCAACGACCTCGATTCACTATGGCAGGCATAGCTATTTTTGGCCCTGGAGTGCTTAACTTCTGTGTTCGGGATGGGAACAGGTGTGACCACTCCGGTATCGTCACCAGATCTGCTTTTCTGAGAAAAC
>JAFRJJ010000011.1 GCA_017432325.1 Solobacterium sp.
GTGTCTCTTCCATTTGTTTGTCCCTCCTATATTTCTTTGCAGTTGGCAGACCGCAATTTCATTATAGTTGGACTCCGTTGGAAGAGACTTATCGGTTAACCTCTTTTTAACCCCCGGACTATCCGGGGGTTTTCTAAGACAGCAAAGGCGCTTCTGATCCGGAAGCGCCTTTTATTTGCAACGTACAGCACGGCATATCAGCTGCGCTGTATTTGTTCTGATCATTTCAGTACTGTACCGTCAGCCAATGTGATCGTATATCCGTTATAGCTGATCGTTCCGCTGTTATCCAGAGTACTGATGACGCAGTCTCCTGTCAGTGTCCATACACTGTCTTTTTCAACAGTGACATGCACACCTGAGTCTGAAAAAGATCCTCCTTCTTCATTGTCTGTGATCACAATGGTCCCGCTGAACACAGAACTTCCCGCGAGTGTCAGGTCCAGACCTGATATCGTATCCACAACGATATTCCCTTCCATCACCTGATCCTCTGCTGTCATTTCAACATGCGCACCGTTTGCGCCTGCGGTTCCCCATCCGTGGGAAGCATTGTTGCCTGTTATGGTCATAAGGTTTCCGGAACTGTTTGTCAGTTCCACACCGTTCAGGTACACCACTGCGGATGTATTCGTAATGAAGAACATATCCCCGCTGCCTGATACCAGTGAGCCGCCGGTCATAGAGAAGGAAGACGTACCGACATCTGCATCGCCGGACATCGACTGATATATCATGACATTATGAATATTGATATCCGAGCTGGCTCCCTGTGTACTCATACTTCCGCTGACATCACAGTTTTCAAGCTTGATGGAATTCTTTCCTTCAATGACCAGCGCTTCTGAGTTTTCAGCTGTCAGCTCCGCATTTCTGACCGTAATATCAGCTGTTGAGTAAACAGCAGGAGAGTTGAGACCGCTGCTTGTATACGTACCGCCGTCAACAGAAACCGTACCGCCTCCCCTGTCTGAACGGATCGCTGCGGATGAGTTTCCTTCTGTTTCAACTGTCAGGTCTGACGCGATCGTTGTACCACCGCCTGTTGTCTGGATGCCTCCGGAATTATCCGCCTTCGTCCTGATCGTACTGTCGCTGATCGTAACGATCGTACCTGTGCCATAACTGAACACACCGTTTCCGTTCCGTGCGTCCGAAGATATATCAGCATTCACGATCGTCACGTCTGCTCCGTTCGTTGCCAGGAGCGCAGCGTTGACTCCGTAAAAGTCTCCGTTTTCGGCGTTGGATGAAGAACCAGAATCTTTACTTACGGTGATCCCGGTCAATGTCACTTCAGCACCGTCTATCCGTAATGCATTCTCATCATCACCGGCGGAAACATATGTCACTGAAGCATATGATCCGTCTTCACTGATCGTATTGGCTGCAGTTCCCTGCGTCACTTCATGACTTCCTCCTCCGGGCATGCCTGCCATATGCATGCCGGCCGGACTGATGCTTTCAACGCTGCCGTCCGCCGCAAATACGATCTCAATATAATCGCCGGCTGACAGTTCTGTGTCTGTCTCGATCGTGATCGTGTCTCCTGTCGGGACAAAGATTCCTTCCGGCATATTACCCGGGAAGTCTGCGCCATGTTCACCATCTGGCTTTTCCGGAGGCTGTCCGTCAGGTTTTCCCTGACCGTTTTTGCCGGGCATATCTCCCTCAGACCGGGATTGTGAACTGTCCCCGGGCAAACCGGGCATTTCCATGTCCTGTCCGTCTGTTTCCGTATTCTCATTCATCGTCCCGCTGTCATATACCATCTGACCCGGTACGATCTCTGCTGTATTTCCGGAAACGGCTGTCACCTGGCCGGTAACCGTCTTTCCCGCATATTCATTCTCATATTCAGTTTCTTCTGCTTCTGCAGTTTCAGTTATATCATCGACCTGTACTGCAGCAGTCTCTGCGCAGCCGCTCAGCAGTATCAGCACTGCCAGACATGTCATTGCTGTCTTTTTCATAAAGGATTCCTGCCTTTCACGGTTATTACTGTAATCCCGTTATTTCAAATCCATCCGAACACCATGTGAAGTTTTGGTGAATCCTTAAAAAACACCGGGTTCAGTCCGGTGTGTTTTTATTCAGAGCAGTATCATTCCATGTCGAGCGGCATTTTTCTGTCCGGTTTCGGGAATTCACGGTCCAGCAGGTCACGTTCCTCCTGTGTCAGGATGATCTCTGCCGCATCCCGGTTTGCGCTTGTATGAGCGACTGAGGATGCCTTGGGGATCGAGATCACATCATCTCTAAGCAGGGTGAATGCCAGCAGGATCTGCATGACTGTTTTTCCGTGTGCTTCCGCGACTTCCTGCAGTACCCGGCTGCTCAGCAGCTTCTGCTTCAGACGGCCTGCCTGTGCCAGGGGACAGTATGCCATCATCGGTATGCCGTGCTCGTTCATGAACGGGAGCAGATCATATTCAACGCCTCTGCTGCCAAGATGGTACAGCACCTGGTTGACCTGGCACTGATCACCGTTTTGGATACTGAGCAGTTCCTTCATGTCCGCTGTATCGAAATTGGAAACTCCCCAGCGGAGGATCTTTCCCTGCTGTTTGAGTTCTTCCATGCACTCTACAGTCTCGGCCAGCGGTACGCTTCCGCGCCAGTGCAGAAGGTACAGGTCCAGATGATCCGTTCCTATCCTTTCCAGTGTATCTTCACAGCTTTTGAAAATATTCTTTCTGCCGGCATTCCATGGATATACCTTGGATACCAGAAACAGGTCGCTTCTGTTATACGGACTGATCGCTTCCCCGACCAGTTCCTCTGCCGCCCCGTCTCCGTACATCTCGGCAGTATCGATCAGCGTCATCCCGTGCTCGATCCCCCAGCGGAGAGATTCCACCTCACGGTCATATTTGGCAGCTGATTCTCCCATGTTCCAGGTTCCCTGGCCAAGCTGGGGGATCAGTGCAGCGTCCTTCAGTTTTACGTTTCTCATTTCTGACTTCCTCTATTCCATACGGTGTGTCGGTATCCGGAGCTGTTTGAACGGAGTTCCATTATATTCCGGGCAGGCAGGTGATCGGTTTATGTCTCACATTATAAAGGTTATACGCATGAAATGTGTATTTCATGCTTTCAGGAGCAGATCGCTATTTTCAAAGAAATAGTTGATGGTGTCCCTTTTTAGGTATAGTGATAAATGCCGGAAGACATATTCTTAACATAGAGAGGTCGAGAATATGTTGATCAACCAGGAATTCATTAATCATCTGACACCTGTAGAAGTA
>JAFRJJ010000001.1 GCA_017432325.1 Solobacterium sp.
TACACCATTTTTGTCAATACCTAAAAACAAATTTGTCAAGATATTTCGACACAATAAAAACCCTTTGTACAAAAGGGCTTGTGTGTATTCCTGCGCTGTCCAGCTTCTAAACTTTCATGGTGCTAAATTCTAAAGACGGGAATTCCTCACTCTTGAAAATCTTACAGAAAACGCTTTGACAGCGCAACATCAATTTTATCATTTCAAACGGTTTTCCTGTCCGGATCCTGTCTGAAATGAAAGACTGTAAAGGATGGGTGAATTGTACGGAAAATGAACATCTTTTATAATGTGTAATAGTGAATATGAACTGCCGATGTCGGTTTTTTTGCATCATCGGGCAGTTAGAATGATAAACGGAAACAGAAAGTACGGTGATCGATATGAAATTTATCCATTTATCGGATCTTCATCTTGGAAAGCGTGTCAATGAATATTCCATGCTGGAAGACCAGCAGTATATCCTGACAAAGATCCTCAACATCATCGATGAGGAACAGCCTGAAGCAGTCATTCTGGCAGGGGATATCTATGACAAGCCTGTGCCGCCTGCAGAAGCAGTAGAGCTGTTCGATGATTTCCTGTACAGCCTTGCCGGGCGGAAACTTCAGGTATTCGTCATCAGCGGCAACCACGATTCCCCGGAACGTCTGGCGTTCGGGAACAGACTGATCGATGCCAGCGGCATCCATCTGTCACCTGTTTATAACGGGGAAGTCAGACCGGTATCGCTGCAGGATGAATACGGAACAGTTGAAGTGTATATGCTGCCGTTCATCAAGCCGGTACATGTTCGCAGATACTATCCGGATGAAGAGATCACAGGATATACGGACGCTCTGCGTACAGCGATCGCCCATATGAATATTGATCCGTCTGTCAGGAACATCCTTGTCACGCATCAGTTTGTAACAGGGGCTGCCCGTTCTGATTCGGAAGAAGTATCAGTAGGCGGATCGGACAATGTTGACGCTTCCGTATTTGAGCCGTTTGATTACACAGCGCTCGGACATATCCACGGTCCGCAGAATATCGGTTCGGAAAAGATCCGCTACTGCGGCACACCATTGAAGTATTCCTTTTCGGAAGCACATCATCAGAAATCCGTGACTGTCGTTGAAATGAAGGAAAAGGGGAACATGACAGTCCGTACTGTCCCGCTGATCCCCAAACGCGATCTGGTTGAACTCAGGGGTTCCTATGAAGAAGTGACGATGAAGAGCTTCTATGAAGGAACCGGATACCAGGAAGACTATACGCATATCACACTGACGGATGAAGAGGACATTCCCAATGCCGTATCCAGGCTGCAGGTCATCTACCATAACCTGATGAAGCTTGATTATGACAACAAACGTACCAGGAGCGGACTCTCGCTGGACGGAACTGCGGACGTTGAAAACAAGTCACCTCTGGAACTCTTCGCAGAACTGTATGAAATGCAGAACGGCGCAGAGATGAGTGAAGAACAGACGAACTATGTACAGCGCATGATCGAACAGATCTGGGAGGAAGAACGATGAGACCGATCAAACTTGTCATGTCTGCCTTCGGACCCTACGCAGGCAGAACGGAACTGGATATGGACAAGCTCGGCAGAAGCGGTCTGTATCTGATCACGGGTGATACCGGCGCGGGAAAAACAACGATCTTTGATGCGATTATGTTCGCGCTGTATGGAGAAGCCAGCGGCGATCACAGAAGCACAGACCTGCTGCGTTCCAAATACGCGAAACCGGAAACGCCCACGGAAGTGGAAATGATATTTGAGTATGGCGGAAAGGTGTATCAGATCAAACGTAACCCTGCATACACACGCCCTAAAACAAGAGGAACGGGCTTCACATCCGAAACAGCAAGTGCCGAACTTATCTATCCTGACGGCAGAGTCGTCACAAAACTGAAAGATGTCAACCGCGCTGTCGAAGACATCATCGGCATCGACAGGAACCAGTTTGCCCAGATCGCCATGATCGCCCAGGGTGACTTCCTCAAACTGCTGTTGGCGTCCACAGATGAACGCAAGAAGATCCTGCAGAAACTGTTCCACACAAGGATGTACAGCGACCTGCAGGACCGCCTGAAGAAGGACGCCCTGGATCTCGCAAAAGAAAATGACAGGGCTGAAGCCAGCATACGGCAGTATATCAGCGGTATCGCATGTCCTCAGGATGATGTGCTCTCCATTGAAGTGGAAAAGGCAAAAGCCAACGAACTGACGATGGAAGAGAAAATGGATCTCATTCATCAGCTGATCGGACAGGATGAAGAACGGTTCAATGAAGCCGGCAGAAAGATCACTGAACTGGACGAGCAGATCAGTGAACACACAAAGAAACTGACACAGGCAGAACTGCGGCAGAAGACCGAAGAGTCGTTGAAGAACAACAGGGAAAAGCTCCGGAAAGAACAGGAGACCCTGAAGGAACTGGAACAGCACAAGAACGAACAGGAACAGCTTAGACCAAAGGGCAAGCAGTTCAACGACCAGGCTGCCGCAGTAACGGCAGAACTGCCGGAATATACGGAACTGGAAGAGAAACGGAAGCAGTATGCGCGTACGGAAAAAACGATCGGCCTGAACAAACAGAAACAGCAGGACGTATCAGATCAGATCAATGACCTGACGGAAGAACTGAAGGTACTAAAAGAAGAACAGAAAACACTGTCTTCGGCAGATGCGGAAGAAGCGTCCCTCAAAGCAGAACAGGAAAAGCTTCAGACAGCCATGCAGAATACGGAGAACCTGAAAAAGGAACTGACCGGTATCAGTACGTTGGAAAAGGAACTGAAGCAGATGCAGGCAGATTACAAAACAAAAGCATCAACTGCAAAAAAGCTGAGAACTGAATACGATCAGAAGAATACAGCATACCTGAATGAACAGGCAGGCATCCTGGCAGAAACGCTTGTTGAAGGTGAACCGTGTCCGGTATGCGGAGCGATCCATCATCCTGCTCCTGCACATAAGTCAGCGGCAGCTCCTGCTAAAGAGGAACTGGATCTGCTGAAGCAGAATTCACAGGATGCAGACGAGGCAGCACAGGCTGCCAGCACAAAAGCAGGTTCCATCAAGGCAAGGATCGAAGAGAGACGTTCAGCCGCGGTACGCAGTGCTTCGTCATTGTTTGGCATCGACATATTCGAAGAGATCGCTTCCTTCCTGAAAGTCAAGGAACAGGAGCAGCGTCAGGCAGTCCAGAAACTCCGTGCCCGGATGACAGAGGTCAAGGCAAAAATCTCACGTGCGTCTGCACTGGAAAAACTGATTCCGCAGAAAGAACAGAAACTGGATGAACTGAACAAAAAGCAGACACAGCTGGGAAAAGATCTTGCGCAGCAGGAGACAGAGCTGAAGACAACATCCTCCCGCATCACACAGCTGGAAGGAAAACTGAAGTGTGCGTCTAAGTCTAAAGCAGAGGAACTGATCCGCGATCTGCGCAATCAGGCACTGGAGATCGACCGTTCGATCGAACAGGCTGCCAAAGCCTTTACAGACTGCGGTACCCGTATTGCCGCGCTGGAAGCTGCGATCCGTGAAGCAGAGAAGTCACTGAAAGACCAGCCGGAAGCGGATATGGATCGTCTGAAAACAGAACAGGATGAACTGCAGGAAAGAAGACGAGTCCTGAATACCGGACGGCAGACAGTCAGTACCAGGATCACGATCAACAAGGGCATCCTGGAACATATCTCGGAAGGTTCCAAAGAGAAGAACGAGATCGAAACAAAGCTCAGATGGATGAAGGCACTCTCCGATACCGCAAACGGAACGATTACCGGAAAAGAAAAGATCATGCTGGAAACGTACATCCAGATGACATACTTTGACCGCATCATTGCCAGGGCAAATACAAGGCTCCTGGTCATGTCCGGCGGGCAGTATGAACTGGTACGCAGAAAAGAAGCTTCCAGCATGAGAAGCCAGAGCGGTCTGGACCTGGATGTCCTGGACCATTACAACGGCAGTACGAGAAGCGTCAATTCGCTGTCAGGCGGTGAATCATTCAAGGCATCCCTGGCTCTGGCACTCGGACTTTCCGATGAGATCCAGTCATCGGCAGGCGGGATCAGACTGGATACCATGTTTGTGGATGAAGGCTTTGGTTCCCTGGATGAGGAATCACTGCAGCAGGCTGTCACAGCACTGACAGGTCTTACAGAAGGCAATAAACTGGTAGGCATCATCTCACATGTTGCCGAACTGAAGAGCAGGATCGATAATCAGATCGTTGTCACAAAGGAACGCTCAGGCGGCAGTAAGGTAACGATCAATCCGGCATAAGCAGAAAAATGACCTCCCATTTTCATCATTTCAGGGAAGTCATTTTTTCTTATCCTTCGTATGTATCGCTGATCGGACCGGTCAGTGTGACATCCACTGATCTCTCGTGTCCGTCACGTTCGATCTGCAGTGTGATCGTATCGCCGGCTTTCTTCTTTTTCAGGAAATTGCTCAGATCCTGATAGGAATTGATCTCTGTACCGTCTGCACTCAGGATCTTGTCATATGACTGCAGGCCGGCTTTTTCAGCACCTGAGCCCTTGATGACATCCGTGATGTACAGACCTGCGGAATATTCACCGTAAGGCTGTGACAGTACCTGGATGTACACACCCAGAGTAGCACGGTCTGCGACATAGCCGTATTCGATCAGCTGTTCAGCAACATCCATTGCTGTATTGATCGGGATCGCAAAGCCAAGTCCTTCAATGATCGTACCGCTTGATGTATAGCCGGAGTCTTTGGAATTGACGACACCGATCAATTTTCCCTGACCGTCGAACAGTCCGCCGCCGGAGTTTCCGGAGTTGATCGCTGCGTCTGTCTGGATCAGTTCATATGTTTCGTTGTCGATCGTAACTTCACGGTTTGTAGCGGAGACGATGCCGTTTGTGACGGTTCCGCCAAGGGTTCCCAGAGGGTTGCCGATAACGATCGCCGTATCACCGGTCTGGATCAGTGCGGAATCACCGATCTCAGCAGCCGGCAGGTTGGAAGCGTCGATCTTGATGACGCCGATATCCGTCTTTTCATCTGTGCCGATCATTTCAGCGGAATATGTTCTTCCGTCATACAGCGTGACATTGATGCTCAGCGCGTTTTCAATGACGTGGTTGTTTGTAATGATATAGCCGTCATCCGAGATGATGACACCGGAGCCGGCAGCCTGTGATCTGTAGTTCTGCTGTCCGAAGAAGCCGAAGCCGTAACCTGTCGATTCGATCTCTACGACGATCTCAACGACGCTCGGCTGTGCTTTGGCAGCGATGTCACGGATCGACATATCACCGGACGGTACTGAGATGACTGCACTCTGCTGTGACTGTGTTTCTTCCTCAACAGGCGTGTCAACTGTTTCCTGCTCTGCTTCATCAATGAATCCGGGCACTTCTTCCTCGGTCTTCTGTCCGAATGTTCTGAATGCCAGGTATCCGCCGCCGAAGCCGCTTGCAAGACCGACTACACCGGCCAGAAGGGCAGTCAGCAGAGGACGTGATTTTTTCACGATGACCTGCTGTACCACAGGTTCCTGTACTCTGGGTTCCGGTTTGACCGGTTCAGGAATGGCTGCTTCTTTGACTGGTTCTTCATGGACCGGTTCAGCGGGCTGTGCTTCTTCATGTACTTCAGGCGCAGCTTCTTCATGAACCTCAGGCTGTGCTTCTGCAGCTTCTTCCGCAGCTGTTTCTTCCTGCTGTGCAAGTACCGGAACAGGCGGAATGACCAGTGCCGGTTCTTCAGGTGTGTCTTCACCGGGCACTTCCGGAAGGACGATCTTTTCTTCAGGAGCTGCTGTTTCTGCTTCCTCAATTACCGGAAGCTCGGGCAGGGGCGGCAGTGTTTCTTTGGCCTCTGTGTTCAGGTCTGATTCCAGCTGTTCACGGAAGGAAGCGATGTCTTCAGCGATCGACTGAAGAGGCTGTTCCGCTGCTTCAGCTGTATCCTTTACTTCTTCTATGATATCTTCTGCCATACTCTCTGTATGTTCTTTGATCTGTTCAGCGTGATCCAGGACTTCGCTGACTGTATTCTCTGCAGCCTGCACGACAGTTTCCTGTGATTCAGCAGGAGTGACAGAGCCTGTTGTTTCTTCATTTGGATTTTTATTCAGTTCACTCATAGTTTTAAGCTCCTTTCTGCTTACAACTGTAATATAGGTTTGCAATGTGAATTTACTGTGAACACACGGTAAATTTTCGTTTAACTTAATCTCTCAGCAGCAGTCCGCAGCCCATACCGGCAAATCCGCCGATGATATGTGTCAGCTGTGAGATATTGTCGTGCACGGTGATGCCTGTCCAGACCTGCTGGGTAATATAGATGAGACTGACAACGATCAGTGTCACCGGGATCGTGCCGTACTTTGAAGATGTGATGCTGGACAGCAGGATGAACGCGAATACCAGACCGCTTGCGCCTAACAGGGCGGTATGGGGACTGATGAAGATATGCAGCAGTCCGGTAACAACGGACACGACAGCCATGATCTCAAGCAGTGTCTTACTGCCGTATTTTTCCTCCAGCATCGGTCCCAGCACCAGAAACAGCATCATATTGTTCGCGTAGTGCGAGAAGTCGGAATGACCGAGTGTGTGCGTCAGAAGTCGCAGGTAGAAGAGGGGGTCCGCAAAGGAAGTGCGGTAGATGCTGAAGTATCTCGTCAGCAGCCCTCCTGTGAGTGTATTGATAATCAGCACGATCAGGCTCACTGCCGCAAAGGACAGGACGACCGGTGAATTCCATACGATCTTTTGTTTCATAGGATGTCTCCTTCCGTTTCTCATTATACATTCTGTTCAGGACAGGGGAGAAAAAGTTAATGATATGTGAACATTGTTTAAAATGCGGATATTGGTATAATTACTGCGGAGTGCGCCAGTTCGGCGTCAGTAATATAGCAGGGTGAAACTCCCTGTCCGGCAAAGCCGCAGCGGGCAGCCGGTACTCAGTCTTGGAGCCGAAGTCGTGAGACGAGGTTTAAGCGTAGACAGAGAAGCACATAGACCGCA
>JAFRJJ010000076.1 GCA_017432325.1 Solobacterium sp.
ACCGATCGTTTCCAGTCCTTCCGGTAAAACAGGGTTCCTCAGAGAGACACAGTCAAGAAATGCTTTTTCATTGATCTTAGTCACACTGTCGGGAATACTGACTGTTTCCAGCTTTGACGCTCCTTTCATAACATTTCCCGGAATCGTCGTCATGCCGGACTCAAAGATCACTTCCTTTACCGAACTGTTGTAGAACGGGCCTCCTCCTCCGAAGGATGATGCCTGGCTTGTTGTCAGACTTTTCGGGATCGTAATGCTTGTGAATGTTGTCCCGCTGAAGACATGCACTCCCAGCGTCCGGATCGTTGATGGCAGCGTAATACTTGTAATATTTCTGCAGTTTTCAAATGCATTATTGCCGATTACTGTCACAGGATTTCCTTCGATCGTCTCAGGGATTACAACGACAGCCTCCGTGCCGACATATTTTGTGATCGTGACGGTACTGCCTGATACCGTATATTTAAAATCTGATTCTGAACTCAAAAGTGTTCCCAGTTCTGCTGTTTCCTCGATTTCATTCTCCGATACATTCTCTTCAGCATCTTCCGGTAGTTCTGTTTCTTCCGGTACAGAAACAGGTTCTTCTTCTGCAGGCTCTGTCTCTTCAGTATCTTTCTCAGCCGTTTCAGACTCTTCTGAAATATTATCTTCTGCCTGTTCTTCAATCGTTTCGAAAACCTCTTCCGGTTCATGGATTTCTTCTGCAGATCCTTCCCCGTCTTCGCTTTCTATTACAGGTTCTGAAACTTCATATTCCTTGTTCTCTGTTTCAGAAACAGTTTCTTCTTCCGTATATTCAGAATAGTCAGAATGATCTTCTTCGATCATCACTTTTTCAGTATTTTCTTCCTGTCCTGTTTCTGCTTCTTCCGCAAAGATCCTCAGACTTCCGTTCAATGCCATGCTCAAACTTAATGCAAGTTTCAGACAAAACTTCGGTAATCTCATAAATCTGTTTTCCATCCTGATAATCTCCAGACTCATCCTGTTTTCAGCAGGGATGTCGTTTCATGATTTTTATCTTATCATTAAAAACTATTATATTGGTTCATATGTTTCATGCGGCAGTCATGTTATCAATGGTGTCAAAGTAATCTTCCCTTTTTCGTAATCCATTGTTTAGTAAAACTTTTTCATGTGATATTTCATTTCTGAAATAGCCTGACAGCGAATCTTCTGCCAGGCTTCTGTTCATAATTGATGTATGTCTTTTTTTACTGTGACTGTTCGCTCTGCAGCGCGTTATATCTTCCCAGGAATGATGCGATCGCCAGTCTGTTGCATGTGTTCCAGGGACGGAATGTATTATCCGCCCAGCCGGTCGTGATTCCGTTCTCTGACGCCCAACTGATTGCTTTGTCAAAGTCGCTGGTACCGGTCATGTCTGTGAACTCCGCCATCTTGTTTGGTGCAGGCTTTCCTGCTGCTCTCCACAAGAAGGTCATGACTGCCGCTCTGTTGCATGTGTTCCATGGACGGAATGTATTGTCATCCCAGCCGGTCGTGATCCCGCTCTCTGCTGCCCAGCTGATTGCTTTGTCAAAGTCGCTGTTTCCAGTCATGTCTTTAAACGTCGCCATCTTTGAAGGTTCAGGCTTTCCGCTCAGTCTCCAAAGGAATGTTACGACCGCTGCTCTGTTACAGTCTGCCGTAGGTCTGAATGTTCCGTCTGCGTAGCCGGTTGTGATACCTTTGTCTACCATGTCATAGATGTATTCATAGTAGAACTGTGAAGGATCTGTCACATCCGTAAACTGTACCCTGATCTTGCATTCAGCATATCCGCCATCGTCTGTTTCCACACTGATTATGACCGTCCCCGGCACGAGCCCTCTGACAAGCCCTTGGTCATCCACGGAAGCAATACCGGGATCGCTGCTGGACCAGGTAAGAGCTGCCCCTTCCGGTTCCATCACGGCATGCAGCTGTAAAGTTCCGTTCAAGGAAACGGCTGCTTCTTCCGGATCAAGCGTAACTTCTGTCTGTTCGGAATAGAATCTGGCTGTCAGGTCAACTGATCTGTCGACCCGGAAGCGGTACTGCGCCTCTTCGGAAACAAGATCTCCGGCCGCATTATACCACCCAGTGAATTCAGCGCCGCCCGCCGGTTCCGCAGTGATACTGATGAACTCCCCTTTCAGCCTTGAGGCATCAGGGCTGACCGAGCCTCTTCCTTCTGCATGAAGCGTTACGCTGAACCGTTCCAGTTCCTCCGCGTTCAGTTCTTCAGACACTTCCAGCAGGGTATCTTCGGAATAGATCAGATACTCTTTCTGTTCTACGCCGGAAAGGGTTGCGGAATATACTGTGCCTTCCTGCAGGGGAAGATCATAATAGTTTCTGACATTAACCACTTTATCCTGGGAAATATCATATTCCTGAACCGTATAATTCAGTGTGCCGCTGTCTGTCCCCAGGATCCTGAGAGAGATGCTCACATCTCCGGGAACGCTGATGATCTTCTGCCCGCTTTCATCTATGAAGGCCTCGAGATACGCTCCGTCTTCGTAATATACGACATCATCAATGATGCGAAGCTGTCGGACACCGTTCTGGTCATATACCTCCACATCTACCGGACAGTTGAGTATGTCATACCGGATGTAACCGTAGCCGTCCATATCATCCGGCCCGATCGCCTGCAGCCAGGAGAAGGCCAGTTCAGGATAGTGGGCAAATGCGATATTTTTGAGTGTATCAAGATTCAGCAGCGCTACCGGGACAAGCCAGCCCAGACCGCACAGTTCGGAAATTATGACTGCTATGGCATCGGCCTCGATCGCCTTGCTTCTCCATATCGCCTGAAGATCATACTGTACGGTATACGTTCTGGATGTCGCATCATTCCCGGCAAGATCCGCCACCCCGTTGATGAGTTTATCAAGCAGGATATTCTGGTTATCTGTCTGCGGAATATGTTCGTACTGCTGTTCCAAAAGCGTATTGAGGGACTGCACGACCTCACCCTCATATGCCTGGAAGATATTGTAATAGGTATACTTGCTGGGCAGGTATCTGTCCCTGCCGTATCTCTTGTATCCCCAGTTTTCAAATGCTACTTTCGGAACAAAATCGACCGGGTTCACGATATTCCAGATTCCGTTATAGTTGGATCCTGAAGTATTGCCGGCTTTGGTATTCCTCGGTGTTTCAAAGGTATATGCAAAGATATTTGCCGGTGCAACAGTACAGTTCGTGATCCCGTTGTCGGCGATATAAGCAGCCGTAAGATTGGCTGTAGCCGCTGCCCGGCTATAGCCGGTCAGCCAGCACTTCACATTTCCGCTGATGCCGTACATGTTCACATAGTCATTCAATGCATGCACTACCGTATTCCTGGCGATCTCGAATCCCCGGTGATGTGTCCCTGATTCATAGACATTGAAGTTGCCGATCCATTCGCATCCATACCCGGCGCCACGTACTACAATTGCAAGCAATGTATAACCGTCTATTTCTTTATGCCCGAAACAGACGCCGATATTATTGCCGTCATTCTGTTCACCGTTATAGTCGGTATCGATCAGATAATCCGCGTTTACGGCAATATCCTCAAAACCGCATCTCGTCAGCAGGTCATATACATTTTTCGCTTTTGAAATGGACAGCAGCTTTGTTTCGTCATCATAAACCGTCGTCTGCATCCCGTGTTTGCTGTTGTAGTAGGAATCCGTTGCATCCATGAACACGCCTTCATTGCTGTCGAATCCCGACATTGCCAGAGAAACGGACATTCTTGCCAGTTCATGATTATAGATCCAGCTGGAATTCCGGAAATAATCATCAGTATAACTGCAATTTGCCTGTTTGTCCCGGTTTTTATCGGCGCGGTAAGAGAATGATCCTTCGTATTCCGTAATATCGCCTTCAATATAATCGGTGATATCGGAAAGGTATTCAGAATCTTTGTACACGTTGATGACAGGCCGCAGGGCCAGGACCCACGTGTAGTATACATGATAGCCGCTTGCCAGTTCCCCGTCACAGGTGACATATGCCGGAAGCGCAAAACCATACGCCTGGAGCGGGACATCCCTTGTCCAGGAGAACCATCTTGTTTTGTCTTCGCTGACGTCGCCATACGCGGGTGTCGTCACCGACCCGGTCTCATAATCCGTATGTGTAGCGGCTCTTTTCAGATCATTTGCCAGCGGTCCGGCGAAACCGTATTTTTTGCTGGAGTATTCAGAACCGGACAGCACGTAGACCTGATCACTTGAAAGCACAGTGCTTGTATACAGACCGGTATCCCCGACCACCAGAGACGAAAGATTCCTTTTTTTAATATCCGCCCGTTCCTCTTCCAGGAAGGAATTGGTCATAAATTCGCCGTTCAGATATCTTCTGACTGAAGAATTCACCCAGTTATCCGCGCCGAAATCACAGACAGCCATTGTCGTAGCGGAAATCATTGTATAGGTACCGTCGGAATTATCACTTAGGACTTTCCATTTGATCGGCTTCATTTTCTTAAAGGTCGTATCGCTGACTTTTTTATACCGCATCCCGGCAAAGACAGTTATCCCGTCTTCATTGAATTCCGCTGTTTTCAGATATTCATATACCGGATCATCTGTTTCGACATTTCCGACAGAGGCCCAGCCAAAAGCCTTGTATCCGGGCTCCGAAACAGGCGTGATCTTTACGCCCTGTATCCCCGGTGCAGCTGTATTTCCTTCATCTGCGGCAGTGAATTCCGCGTTCAGCGGTTCCGCATATATCTCGGACTTCGCCGCAGAAATAACATATCCCGCTCCCGGCTTTCCGAATTCATACGTCCAGTTTCCTTCTTCATCCGTCACGACTTCCCCGATCAGCTTTTTTGTACTCTGGCTGTAGAGCTCAAGCGTTACTTCCGGCATCGGTCCGCCTTCTCCGTCTGTGACACTGCCGGTCAGCCTGCTGGGCAGTGCGCTGAAATATTCCGTCGAGAACGCATATCCTTTTTCGTTTGCAAAACGCTCCGCTTCCGAACCGGAAACACCGTGGATCACCAGCTGGCTTGTGCTGACACTGTCAAAGGCACTGGCGCTGATCTGCGTCACTTCTGGTCCGATCCAGATATCCTTCAGGTCCGTACATTTCTTAAAGGCATTATCCATGATCTGAGACACATGATCAGGAAGAACAAGCTTCTCTATCTGACTTGCTTCAAGAAAAGCGTCGGCGCCAATGCTCTGCAGTGTTGAAGGAAGTTCAAAGAAATAAAGACCGGAGGCAGAACTGAAAACATTACCGGGGAGATCTGTCACCCCTTCCGGAACCGATATAGAAATCAGGCTGCTGTCATTCTGAAAAATTCCATACCCAGCCGTATTCAGTGATGAAGGATAATTGATCTCCCGTAAAGAGGTGCAGCTTCCGAAAGCATACTGCCCGATGGACTGCAGTCCTTCCGGCAGGACAAGCTTCTGAATAGAACTGCAGTTCTGCAGTGCATTATTCCCGATTGCCGCAACGCTTTCAGGAATATCAAGTTCAGAAAGTTTCCCGCAGTTCGCAAATGTATAGTTTCCGATCCTTTCCAATGTGGTAGGAAGCCAGACTTTTTCCAGATTCCCTGCTTCCCGGAAAATATTGTCAGGCAGGGATACGACTCCTTCCGGCACCGTGATCTCAGTGATGCCGGTGTCTGTAAAGCAGCCTGAACCGGCGGTGACCAGAGAAGAAGGATAATTGATCTCCGTAAGGGAGGCACAGCCACGGAAAACACTTGTGCCGAATGAAGTGATGCTTTCCGGCAGAGCTGCTTCTTCCAGAAGAAGGCTGTCCCTGAATGCGTCATTCCCGATCGATGTCAATGTCGAAGGAAGATTGACAGCTTTGATCTCGGATGCCCGGAACACATTTGCAGGCAGCGCCTTCACTCCTTCCGGAACGGTCACTTCCATTACTCCGACTGCACCGTTCAGGATACCTGCTCCGGCACTCGACAAAGAGAACGGATAGACAAATTCACTCAGGGAAGAACAGCCGCGCAGGGCATATTCCCCGATCGATGTCAGACCTTGAGGAAGTGTGATTTCTTCCAGTGATGAACAGCCGTCAAACGCATAAGAACCAAGTTCCTTCAGACTGCCGGAGATCCTGATCTTCTTAAGAGAAGTGCAGTTCTGGAATGCCTTGCTCTCTGTCTTCGTGACAGTGTCGGGCATAAAGATTGAAGTGACCGACGTATTGCCGGCAAAGGCAGCATTGCCGATCGTCAGCACCCGATAACCATCGATCTTTTCAGGAATGACGATCTCGGTCTCACTGCCGTTGAATCCGGTAATCGTAATGGCAGACCCGCTGATCTTTGTATATGTAAAGAGACTGCCCGGTGTGTCTTCGGTATCTCTGAGCACCGCTGTCATCGTTCCTGCATCAGTCTCATCTGCTTCGGATACAGTAATGCGAATGAAGGAAGGGGTGATCAGGTAATGCGTATCGGATGCAGAGATGATGTATTCTTCCCCTGCCTCAGCCAGTTCATACGACCATATACCCTGCTCGTCCGTGACCGGTTCCGCTTCATTCTTATTCTGGGAAACATTAAAGATATTAACGGCTATGCCGGCAACGCCGCCGCTGTTTTCATCTGTGATTGTTCCGAACAGTCTTTTTTCATCGAAGACGACCGGTTCGGTTGAGAAAGCGATATTGTTATCTGAAGCATACGTTTGTGCCTGTGATCCGCTCACGCCGTGTATCGTCAGCCGACTCAGATCGCAGCCGGAAAAGAGATAATTGCCGAAGGACGTAACATTCCTGCCGATCCAGATATCAGTCAGCCCGGTCATATTGGCAAAAGCGTTCCGGCCGATCTTCGTAACAGTATCCGGCAGGATCAGCTTTTCCAGGGAAGATGAATTGAATGCGTATTCCCCGACTGTCTGAAGTGTATCGGGAAGATTGACCCTTTTGATCTTATTCGCCCCGTTAAACACATTATTTGGAAGTGCTGTAACACCTTCCGTTACATTGATGATCTTTAAAGAAGATGCCCCGTTAAAGATCCCTGATCCGGCGGATGACAGCGATACCGGATAGTGGAAGAATTCCAGCGCGGAGCAGCCGCTGAACACATTCTGCCCGATCGTGGCAAGGCTGTCAGAAGTAAGGACCTTTTTCAGTCCCACGCAATTCTGGAAGGCATATTTCCCGATCATCGTGACGCTGGCCGGAATCTCGATCTCTGTCAGCCCGGTACATCCCTGGAAGGCATAGTCCTCGATCTTCGTCAGTCCTTCCGGCAGATCTATCTCTGTCAGTCCGGTGCAGTTATTGAACGCACTGCCTCCGATCACGCTGAGCGTAGAAGGCAGATCGACTTTTGTAAGATACGCCGCATTGTTGAACACACTGGCCGGAAGCGTTGTCACTCCCTCCGGTACTGTGATCTCCTTCAGGCTTTCCATATTCTGAAAAATACAGGTCCCTGTTTCGTTCAGTGAACGCGGATAGGTAAAAGAACTGATGTTGCGGCAGTTGTTGAACGCATACTTTCCGATCATTGTGACACTGTCCGGAATCTCGATCTCTGTCAGTCCGGTACATCCCTGGAAGGCATAGTCCTCGATCCTTGTCAATCCTTCCGGCAGATCTATCTCTGTCAGTCCGGTGCAGTTATTGAACGCACTGCCTCCGATCACAGTGACAAGGATCCCTTCGATCGTATCCGGAATCACGACGGTCGTCTCAGTTCCGATATATTTCGTGATTTTGACCGTCTCACCGTTTACGGAATACTGAAACAGCTCTTCGACGCTGCCTGCTTCCAGTACCAGTTCAACTGTTTCTTCTTCAAAATATTCCTCTTCAGGTTGTATTTCATCCCCGGCAGGCTGCTCCTCTGTCTCATCGGTCAGGACCTCTTCCGCAGAGACCTCCTCAGGCTCAGTGTTTTCTTCTTCGGGTACAGCCGTCTCTTCCGCAGGCTCCTGTTCAGGTATCTTCGGAGTGATCTCCTCTTCTTCGGCCGCCTCAGTTACTTCCTGCGTTTCCGGATCTGCCGGGGCTGCTTCTTCTTCCTCGGACTCTGTCTCTTCTTCAGCGCTGACTCCAGTCAGTTCTTCTTCCGGTATCTCCGGTGAAGGAAGAACGGCTGTTTCAGCAGTTTTGCTGTCTTCAGCATCCGGTTCTTCAGCCAGTACGTATCCGGACAGGTTAAGGTTTGAAAGGACGAGGGCGATGCAGACAGTTTTTTTCACAAATGATCTGATCTTCATAATAATCTCCGCAAACAAGAATCTTTAAAACAGATATTTTCCAGACAAGTATATCATGCCGTATCATAATCTGTTCATGATGTATCTGTGTGTAAAAAGACCCGGCGGTCAATTCCTCCGGATCCATTTACATTCGTTATCTTTTATTGATTCTGCGTCTGGTTTAAGGCAAGAAACCTTCCCAGGAAAGACACAACTGCCAGTCTGCTGCATGTATTCCAGGGACGGAATGTATTATCATCCCAGCCGGTCGTGATACCATGTTCAACACCCCAGCTTATGGCTTTGTTGAACTCTTCATTTTCCGTCATGTCTGAGAAAGAAGCCATGCTTTCCGGTTCCGGCCTGCCTGCCGCCCGCCAAAGGAATGTCATGACTGCAGCTCGGTTGCACGTGTTCCATGGACGGAATGTGTTGTCTGCCCAGCCTGTTGTTATATTGTTCTCTGCCGCCCAGGAAATTGCTTTATCAAAGTCTGTATTCCCGGTCATATCTTTGAATTCTGCTATCTTGCTTGGTTCGGGCTTTCCGCTCAGTCTCCACAGGAATGTTACGACCGCCGCTCTGTTGCAGTCTGCCGTAGGTCTGAATGTACCATCAATATATCCTCCGACAACTCCTCTTTCAACCATGTCATATACATAGCCGTAGTAGAACAATTCAGGATCTGTTACATCGCTGAACTGTACCATCAGTTCACATTCCGCAGGTTCCAGATCTCCGATCTTCGCAGTGATCGTTACTTTTCCGATATTTACTGCTGTGACTGTTCCGTCATTGACATAGGCAATCGTTTCATCAGACGAAGACCATTGGATATCCCGTTCGGTCGTGTCTTCAGGAGTATAGATCGGAATCAGGGTTTCTGAGGTTCCTTTAGTCAGGAATAATGTGTTCTTATTAAGCTCGAAATGCTCCAGCGGTACTTCAACATGAACCAGGACTGACGCTGTCAGATTTCCTACGGAAGCAGTTATGACCGCGCTTCCTTTTCCAACCGCTGTAATCATACCTTGCTGATCAACACTGATGACCGTGTTGTCAGAAGACTTCCAATATACATATTCAGCATCTGTTGTAAGGAATGCATTGAGGTCCATGACTGCAGATTCAGTTATTCCGATCTCATTTACGCTGAAGTAAAGAGATACATCTGCTGTTTCCGGGATGGAAAAATAACCGCTTGTAATCTTGTCGCTTCCTGAAGCCTTTTCATAAAGATCATATCGTACACGGAGATCTTCTCTCTGGATTCCGTAAATTCTGCCGTATTCTCTTTCAGTATCAGGGATATTACCAAGCGGCATTACATTGCCGTTCAGGTCGATCAAATAAACAGTGTCCTGCTGAGAAGCAATGAATTTATCCGCATAGGAATCAAGATCAATAAAACGATCAGTATAATAATTATCACTTCCGATGACATCCCATACATCTGTCAATTTGCCAGTCAGGAATACATCGGTTCCATCCCTGTAATCATGCATATATATACCATTGGTGTTTGTATATGCCCAGAAGTCTCCGATGTGCGGAATTGCTGTTATGGATGAACGCCAGTAAGCATGACCATAATCCGATGGAGCTGTTGTTTCATAAACAGATTCCCCGTCTGTATTTGTCCAGTCGTCCGAGTAATGTCCGGTATTGATCAATCCGGATTTGCTTCTGAGGAAATTGGTGTGTTTACAGTACTTCAGATAATAATAAAGCGGGTCATCCCATGTGCAGTCTGCATAATATACTGAGCCATCGATCTCAACAGTGTTCCAGGCATGATCCAGCTGTTTGCTGGATATGACATCCGCGGAAATGCCTGACATGCTCAAAAGATACTCATACGCAAGTGAATACCCCTGACAGACCGCGGAACCTTCTACCAAAGCATTGTACGCATTATAACGGGAATAAGAGTCATCATATTCAACTCTGGTCACAAGTACATCGTGCAGATACAGAGCTTTCTGCTCTTGTGACCAGTTCATATCGACTGTTCCTAATATGCTTTCTGCCTTTGTGTTGAAAGCATCGACATGGCTTTGATTGTACTCTTCTGAATACAGTATGTAATATTTCGTAACGAATCCGGTCGTCTTGGAATACGAATATCTGTATGCGGAGGCAATATAAAACAGCTGCGGATTTTTGTTTACCAGTTTGGAAAAAACAACTTTATTGTTATCCTTCGGAATCTCAAAAGCCTGTACATCAATGACTGATTCCCAATGCTCCGCAGCATTCACAAACAGTTCATTGAGTGCTTCAAAGTCCTCAACAATATCAAAGCCCGTTCCTTCTGCCAGACTGTTTGGCTGTACAGCATTGAAAAAGTCTATGGTATCCTCTCCCATCCCGGTTTCAAACAGGGATGTATCCAGAACAGCGCCTTCCTGAACGATCATATCCGAGACATTTTCCTCAACGATCTCTTCCTGTTCTGTTTCTTCCTGTACCTGGATATCTTCCTGACCTATCTCCGGAAGGATCGTTTCCTGTTCATCTGCTGTCTCTTCAGTTTCTATATCGTTATCATCAGGATCATCTTCAGCATCTTCAGATTCAGCTGTCTGTACTTCTGTATCAGTCTGATCAGTATCTTCTATGATCTCAGGCTGTTCTTTTGTTTCCGCTTCAATTGTTTCTTCCTCTTGTATGATCTCCGGGCTTTCCAAAATGACATCTATGTCATTTTCATCAGATTCATAGTATTCCGGAACTTCTTCAACAATATTTTCCGTATACTGTTCTTCTGTATCTTCCGCCAGACCGGAAATGCATGACACAAACAAAAGCAGCATACTCATGATCAGCACTTCTGTTTTTTTATAGTTCAGTTTCATTACGCATCCTCAAAATATATATACTGTTTTATTTGCAGCAGTTTGCTACATTATACAGTAATGTTCTGATCAGCATATACAAAAAGAGATGATTCTATGTTTTCACAACATGATCCATCTCTTTTTGTTATTGTTTGGCAATCAGATCTTAATTGATCATTTGTTCAGCGCGTCATATCTTCCGAGGAATGATACGACTGCCAGTCTGTTGCACGTATTCCATGGACGGAATGTATTGTCTGCCCATCCGGTAGTAATACCCTTCTCGACTCCCCAGCTGATCGCTTTGTCAAAGTCGGCATTTCCTGTCATGTCTTTGAACGATGCTGTCGTCGTTGGCTCCGGCTCTCCTGCCGCTCTCCACAGGAATGTCATGACTGCCGCTCTGTTGCATGTGTTCCACGGTCTGAATGTGTTGTCTGCCCATCCGGTCGTGATCCCGTTTTCAGATGCCCAGCTGATCGCCTTGTCAAACTCCGCATTTCCTGTCAGATCTGAGAATCCTGCCATTTCTGAAGGCTCGGGCCTTCCCAGCATTCTCCAAAGGAACGTCACTACCGCCGCACGGTTGCAGTTATTCGTCGGCCGGAACGTTCCGTCATCCCAGCCTGTAACGATTCCTCTTTCCACCATGTCATAAACGTATCCATAGTAGAATTCACTCATATCCGCCACATCTTTGAACTGAACGATCACCTTGCATTCCGCTGTAAAATCTGATGAAACAACTGAGACTGCAGTAATAACAGCTTCACCAGGCTTTACAGGTGTAATAGTTCCATCTTCAGATACTTTCGCAATTTCAGGATGATCAGATGTCCATATCACCTTTTTATCATCAGATGTATATTCCGGGTCGTATATTACTTCCAGTTTTTCGCTGTCTCCCATCCTGATCGCAAGTTCGGACTTGTTCAGGCTGATCCCTTCAAGAGGCATATCTGAATAATATATTACTTTTGCATTTTTGAACGGGTCATTGTTCTCTTTTATTTCGATCTGATTGAAATACTGTTTTGTTCCATAGAAATGAATCTCCGACAGATTATGACATGTACCGAACGCTTCAGCATCTACCGTTTTAAGAGCTGCCGAAATTACAATTTTGTTCAGATTTTCGCAGTTTTTAAATGCGCTTCTGCCGATTTCTTCTGCGTTTATGAAACTGATTTCTGTCAGACTGATGCAGCCGGAAAATGCAGAAGCACCGATCGCTGTAATTGCTTTTGCGTGAACTGACTCCAGACTGATACATTCGTCAAATGCCAAGCCATCAATCGCTATTCTTCCTTCAGTAGTGATTTCTTTCAGCTGGGAACATCTGCGGAATGCATTGGCTTCTATGTATTTCAGGCTGGCCGGCAGGTTAACCGTAATCAGATTTTTGCAGCCGCTGAATGTTTGTTTCCCAATTGTTTCGACACCTTCCGGAATCGTTATTTCTTCCAGACTGTCAAACACGCTGCCTTTCCAGAAACGGGAATCCATGGCATCAGTGAATTCGATCTGAATATTCACGTCTGTGCCAACCGGTCCGGCTGTTTTCAGATTGTCGCAATCATCAAAAGCACCTGTATCAATGTATGTAATACCTGCCGGAATATTAATGCTGATCAGGCTGCTGCATTTATAGAACGCATTTTTGCCGATACTTTCAACACTGTCAGGGATCGTAATTTTCTTTAATGCACTGCATCTATAGAATGCACGCTCACCGATCCTTTTCACGTTATCGGAAAGTGTGATCTCCTCAAGATATGCGAATAAACCACCGTTTGACCATGTTGTATTATCTTCACATCCCGCAAAAATACCGGTTAGTTCTGACGCATAATCAAATTGGATATTCGTGTCACTTCCTATAGGCCCTGCAGTTTTCAATAAAGAATCATTGTCGAACGCACTGTCTCCGATACTTGTCATACTTTTGGGAATCACAATGCGGTTAAGATTAACACAGGATCTGAATGCTTCTGCTCCGAGGCTTTCCACGTTACCCGGTATCACGATCTCAGCCAGTTTACTACAGCTCCTGAATGTTTCATCACCTATTCTGGTTACACTATCGGGAATAAGGACAATTTCGAGATTGGTACAGGCAGTGAATGTTTCATCCTCTATAGCTTCCAAATGATCTGGAAGATCTATATAAGAAAGACTTTGGCAGCCATAGAAAACTTCTTTACCGATATAAGTTACGCTGTCGGGAATATTGACTTCTTTCAGGTATTTGGAGTTTCTGAATATTCCATCCTCAATACTTGTCACAGTATCCGGCAGTGTGATCTCTTCAAGAAATGTAAACAGATTACTTGGAACTGTGGTCCCATAAGTGCTGTCAAAGCAGTTTGACAGCCAGCTTTTAACACTATCGCCGAAATCGATCCGTATATTTGCATCACTGTCAATAGATCCCGCTGTCTTAAGTGAAGTACAATTTTGGAATGCGGAAATACCGAAATTTATTTCTGAAGAAGTGATCTCCAGGTCAGACAGGCTGGTGCAGGAGTGAAATGCACTCGTTCCAACCCTTGTAACATTTTTCGGAATCCGAATACTGATAAGATTTTTGCAATTACCAAAGGCATGGTCATCTATGGTTTGTAAACTGTCCGGCAAAATCACTTCTGTAAGCTTGCTGCTGCTGAAAAACGCACTGTCTCCGATCGTTTTCATGCCGGAAGGCAGCTCAATTTTCTCAACATATTCAAATAATCCGGACTGAATATAATCTTTGCTGATACTTTCCCAATAACCTATCTGAATATTTGCGCCGCTTCCCAGCGCTCCGACAGTTATAAGATTCTTATTATTTGAAAATGCAGAACTGCCGATATCTGTGAGATTGGTTGGTATAACAAGAGTACTGAGGCTGCTGCAATTACTGATCGCTCTCATTCCAACGGCAGTAATCGTTTCCGGAAGGATAATAGAGGTGATTGTGCTTTCATAGTTAAAAACCTCATCTCCCAGAGCTGTAACTGTATAACCATCTATTGTTGCTGGTACCTCTACATAAGTACTGCTTCCTTTATATTCGGTGATCATAACAGTTCTGCCGCCATTAGATTCATATACAAAATCTGATTCACCTGCTAAAAAAAGATCTGTTTCTTCTTCAACAATGTTTTCTGCTGTCTCCTCTTCCGGAATTTCAGATTCCTCAGAATATAGTGCTTCTTCCGATTCTGCGCTGTCTTCAGCCAGCCCGCTTTCATTATCATGTTCAGGAACCTCTTCCTGCTGGACAGGTGAATCTCCGGTTTCTTCTGATTCCGCAGTTTCCGCATCAGATAATACGGTTTCTTCGGTGATGAACTCAGTATCTTCGAAATGCTGCTCCTGAATACTTTCTTCCTCTGAGATCTGTTCTTCATTTCCGATAACAGTCTCCGTTTCTTCACCAATTACCTTTATCCCTGCATTCAGGATCAAACTTGCCGATAATAAAAATCTGAATAGTCTTCCCAATACTTCCGGATACTTTTGTTTCATATTAGCTAACCCTCACAACTCCACCAAAAAGAGATGGTTTTCTGTTATCAATCATAACATTTCCCATCTCTTTTTTTGTCATTGATCGGCAATTAGAACTAAAATTATCACTTTCTCAGCGCGTCATATCTTCCGAGGAAGGATACGACTGCCAGTCTGTTGCACGTGTTCCAGGGACGGAAGGTATTATCTGCCCAGCCGGTAGTGATTCCGTTCTCAACACCCCAGCTGATCGCTGTATCAAAGTCGGCATTTCCTGTCATATCCTGGAATTCTGCTGTCGTTGCAGGTTCAGGTTTTCCTGCTGCTCTCCAAAGGAAGGTCATGACTGCCGCTCTGTTGCAGGTATTCCATGGTCTGAACGTGTTATCATCCCAGCCTGTCGTGATCCCGTTTTCAGCAGCCCATGATATTGCCATGTCAAACTCTTCATTTCCTGTCATGTCTGAGAAACCTGCCATCTCTGAAGGTTCTGGTCTTCCCAGCATTCTCCAAAGGAACGTTACTACCGCTGCACGGTTGCAGTTATTTGAGGGACGGAATGTTCCATCTGCCCATCCGGTGACGATGTTTTTTTCTGCCAGATCATAAACATAATTGAAATAGAACGCGCTTTCATCCATGACATCGGAGAACAGAACATTTATGATACATGACGCAGATGACCCGTTCACTGCGGTTGCGGTGATCACCGTACTGCCGAGTTTTTTGCCTGTCACGACGCCGCTGCTGTCGACTGTTGCGACACTTGTATCCGCGCTCTTCCAGGTCAGTGTTTTTTCCGTTGTATTCGAAGGATAATAAACGACCTCGATCGTCTTTCCTTTCTGCATCGGAGCTTTCACTGTCTGTTCTTTCATCTCAATATGATTGATCGGAACTGTAACGCTTACCTGTATCGTTGCTTTCTGTTTACCGGCAGTCGCTGTGATCGTTGCTGTGCCGCCGTTAACAGCAGTAACGATCCCGTCAGAAACCTTAACAATTGATGAATTTGAAGAAGACCATTTGATATAGGTGGCGTTCGTAGAAAGATATTGTTTCAGATCCGCTGATCCATTAATCATAAGATTGATTCTGCTGGTGGTAAAAGCGATCCGGATAGCAGAGTCACTGCCCAGCGTAAAGTATCCTGATTTTACAAAATTATCGCTGTGCAGGTCTGAATACAGGTCGTATCTGACCTTTGTTCCTTCACGGCGGATACCATAGATCCTTCCGCTGTTCATCTCTGAAGCAGTTAATGATCCGACTGTGGAGATATTGCCGTATACGTCAACGAGATAAACTGCATCCTGCTGCGATACAACGAATTTATCAAGATATGAATCAAGATGGATAAACTTTGTCTGGTAATATGAATAGCCGTCTACAGTCTCCCAGTAATCATTCAGCCGGGAAGTGACAAGCCTGTTGGATCCGGTACTGTAATCGTGAACATAAATGCCTGTATCTGTTGTATATGCCCAAAGATCAGATACATGCGGGATCATTGTTAATGTACTATCCCAGTATGAAGATGGATATTTATATAATGCCAGAGACGAATAGATTGATTTTCCGCTGGAATCTGCCCAGTCAGTTGAGTTATGACCGGACTGAACCATTTCATCCCTGTTTCTGAGCATATTTTCGTGGTTGCAGAACATCCGGTACACACCTACCGGGTCATCCCATGTACAATCCACATAATATGTTTTTCCGCCGATCACGGCAGTATTCCATGCATGGTTCAGCACATCGCTGGAAATGACATCTGATGTGATGCCTGCTTTGTTCAGAAGATATTTATATGCAAGCGCATATCCCTGACATACCGCATTTCCTTCGACAAGAGCCTGGTACGCATTAAATCTGGATAATGTAGTATCATACTCTGTTTCAGTCACGATCTTATCATGAAGAAAGAGCGCCTTCTGTTCAGCCGACCATGATGATTCGGTTTCAGAGATAATGGAATTCACACGGTTATTGAACGCAGTGACAGCGGCTGTTCCGTATGAACTGTTATACTGCGGATTGATCGATGTCACGTAACTTCCGGAATAATAATATCTGAATTGGGATCCCACATAAAACAGCTGCGGATTTGAATTCATCAGTTTTGAGAATACCAGCGAGATCTTGCCTACCGGGATATTGTAAGACGAAACATTGATCGATGAACTTCGTTTTTCCGCTGCCGCAACAAACGTCTTATTAAGTGAAGCAAAATCTCTATCGATATCAAAAGCAGTTGTTGCGAGGTACTCCTGTGCTGAAGAACTGCTGTTATACTGACTGAGTTCTTCATATTCAAAATCTGAGGTATTTATAATCGCACCGCTTTGGATCACCATCGAAGAAACATCAACAATGTCGGATAGACCCTCATCAGCTTCCGGGATCTCAATTTCGTTCAGATCCTCGGGATCAGTGTCAATCTCTTCTTCTGCAGCCTGTTCCTGTTCAGGAGCCATCTCCTCTTCTGTATTCTCTGTTTCGGGAGTCTCTTCTTGAATGCTTTCTTCTTCAGGAATGATTTCCTCAGATACTTCTGCTTCTTCATTACTGACTTCTTCCTCATTCTCAACTGAGCTCTCTTCTGTTGTTTCAGTGCTGTCAATGATCTCATCGGGATCTGTCTCCGTTACTTCGAGGCTTTCCTCTTCCCCATCTGAAGAACCGGCTTCTTCTGCCAGTTCCGCATTTCCTTCTTCTTCATGATCATCCGCCATTTCTTCATCATTCTGGTCATTCAGAACGATTTCTTCATCCGTGGCTGGAATCTCATCTTCTCCGAGAACAGAGATGCCTGAAGAAAGCATCAAAAAAACGCATAATACCGGATTCAGCAATACTCTGTAAATGTGTTTCATTCTTACTCCCCCCCTGCAATGATCGAGATACAGGTTTCTCACAGTTATTCATTATATTCTGTCCCGTTATATTTGAATATACCAATAATCCATAAATCGGAATCTGGGCAGAAAGTACCTTTCGCACTTCCTGCCCGGACCTTTTATTGATCGCTGTAATTATCTGTTCGTTTCTATTATAGTTTCTTCTAGCGCCGCATACCTTCCCAGGAACGATGCGATCGCCAGTCTGTTGCACGTGTTCCACGGACGGAATGTATTATCCGCCCAACCGGTCGTGATCCCTTTCTCTGACGCCCAGCTGATCGCCGTGTCAAAGTCACTGTTTCCCGTCATGTCCTTGAACTCTGCCATCTTGTTTGGTGCAGGCTTTCCTGCTGCTCTCCACAGGAATGTCATCACTGCTGCTCTGTTGCATGTGTTCCATGGACGGAATGTGTTGTCTGTCCAGCCTGTTGTTATATTGTTCTCCGCCGCCCAGGAAATCGCTTTATCAAAGTCGCTGTTTCCTGTCATGTCTTTGAATGTTGCCATTTGTGTTGGTTCAGGCTTTCCTTTCAGTCTCCAAAGGAATGTTACGACCGCCGCTCTGTTGCAGTCTGCCGTAGGTCTGAAGGTACCGTCCGGGTAGCCGGTTGTGATACCTTTTTCTACCATACTGTAGATGTAATCATAGTAGAACAATGATGGATCTGTCACATCCGTGAACTGTACCAGGATCTTGCAGGTTGTATATGCTTCAGGGTTATCCTCTGAAACCACTGTGATTTCCGCCACACCCGGTGCGATCGCTCTGACCAGACCGTGGTCATCCACTGTTGCGGTCTCCGGAGTACTGCTGCTCCAGTACACTTTCTTATTTGTCACATCTTCCGGTATGATCTCTGCTGTCAGCTGGAAGGAGTCTCCCCTGTTAAGAGTTGCATCATACGTATTCAATAAGATCTCCTCTGCTTTTTTGCCGACTGTCACTGTACAGGAAGCGGTAAACACTCCAACTTTTGCGATAACAACAGCTGTTCCTGATGAAATACCTCTTACAGTCCCGTCATGAACAGAAACGATCCTGCTGTCTGATGAGATCCACTCAACACTCCTGTCATCTGTTGTGTTTTCAGGAACATAGATTACGTTCAGAGTATAGGCTTCTCCCACTCCGATGGTGATCGATGGCTCGCTGAGTCCGATTTCTTTCAAGGAAAGATCTGCCTCATGATACCAGTAATCTTTTCTCTCCTGGCGGTACTCACCACGTCCGACTTCCCATTCCGCAATAAGCGTGACCATTGTATGAACATTTTCTTTCTTCAGGATCGTAAATTCTGTTTCTGCCCCATAGCTTGCCTCAGAATCAATATATTCTCCGGAAGCGTTGTTGTTTCCAACGAGCATTCCATCCCTGTCATATACTTCAATGATATTGCTGTCATAGTACCAGCGGTAATGCACATCAGGCTGGATCTCATATGATTCAGGATCACCGATGTAGTTCCTTACATGCGCATTGATCACTTCTGTTTCACCGGGTCCAAGCAGCGTGTTGTTCTCCGCCGGCCAGATTTCCGCATATTCTGAACGCATGACGAAATGCGCTTCATTGCGTGACTGTTCGGCCGGTTCGCCGTGTTCATCTTCACCATCGAAGATGCACACTCTAACCTGCACGTGTTCTTCAGCCCATTCTTCGCCTTCTTCCAGATTTCTGAATGTCAGATACGCCCGGCTGGGATCTTCACTGTCTGGAGTCAGTTCAGCACCGCCTCCCCAAGCGATCTCCCATTGGTATGTTACAGAATCCGTGGACCCGTCTGTTTCTGATTCATGCCATGCCTCGGCATGGAGATACAGCGTCTCACCCGGCAGCGCGAAGAACGATCCGTCTCCCGTAAAGATGTCGACACCATATACATCTGTCTTTACATGAAGCGTGAACTGATATGTCTTTGTCTCTCCGTGAAGATCAGTATATGTAACTTCCAGTACACTGTCACCGTAATCAACTGCACGGTAATCCCACCAGTAAT